>NZ_JBBCKX010000115.1:0-200 GCF_037153115.1 Pantoea sp. USMM079 | reverse complement strand
CGACTTGCATGTGTTAGGCCTGCCGCCAGCGTTCAATCTGAGCCATGATCAAACTCTTCAATTTAAAGTTTGATTTGCTGAAACAAGTTCAGCGATGCTCATCTGTAAAACGTCATAATGAATTTCATTATGTGTTCACTCGTGAGACTTGATATTTTTTACGTCCGGAGACGCTGATATCAATCCTGCGAGTGCCCACA
>NZ_JBBCKX010000114.1:0-205 GCF_037153115.1 Pantoea sp. USMM079 | reverse complement strand
CTTACCTTAATGGACGCGTCAGATTCACCCTGTTTCAGGTGAAGGTAGCTAACCATCACCTACTGCAGGATTCAAGATACAAGGACGCGGGCGAAAGGCGGGGCGGCACAGGGATGTGCCATCCCTGAACTGAACCCAAAATGTTGGACTTTAAACCGACATAATGGGGATTAATCGTGAAGCCAAAATATTCATTTCAGTTCAA
>NZ_JBBCKX010000113.1:0-208 GCF_037153115.1 Pantoea sp. USMM079 | reverse complement strand
CGACGACGTTGATAGGCCGGATGTGTAAGTGCAGCGATGCATTGAGCTAACCGGTACTAATGACCCGTGAGGCTTAACCTTACAACGCCAGAGGCGTTTTTTGAGAGACGCGAGTAGATTTTCAGCTTTGTTCATCCGGATAAAAGAATTAGCGATGTCCTGCGGAGTTAAGTCCGAAGGATTTTGCGCTGAGGCAAGGCGCCGACCG
>NZ_JBBCKX010000112.1:0-208 GCF_037153115.1 Pantoea sp. USMM079 | reverse complement strand
ACAGCCGCCAGGCAAATTCTTGTGCTCTGTCCTGTGTCTTTTGTGCTGATGCTGCGTTGCTCTCCCTCGCGTAACTCAGTCACATACCTCAGTATGCTCCTTCGTTCCGTCTCGGTCGGCGCCTTGCCTCAGCGCAAAATCCTTCGGACTTAACTCCGCAGGACATCGCTAATTCTTTTATCCGGATGAACAAAGCTGAAAATCTACT
>NZ_JBBCKX010000111.1:0-214 GCF_037153115.1 Pantoea sp. USMM079 | reverse complement strand
TAGACTTTCCCTCCTCCCAGACTGAACTCCGTCACGTCACTGACCCATTTCTGATTCGGTTCGCTGGCCTGGAAGTTTCTCTGCAGAACGTTAGCGCTGGTGTGCCCGCAGCTACCGTCTTGCACGTCAAGCCGCTACTGCGTAATTCTCGTCATATCTCTGCTGTTTCATCAGCACACCGAAGCAGATATGCACCAGCTTTCTCATCACACCA
>NZ_JBBCKX010000110.1:0-218 GCF_037153115.1 Pantoea sp. USMM079 | reverse complement strand
TCGGTTTGGGGTACGATTTCGTGTTACCTGGAGCTTAGAGGCTTTTCCTGGAAGCAGGGCATCAGTTACTTCACCACCGTAGTGGCTCGTCATCACACCTCAGCGTTAAAAGAGTTCCGGATTTACCTAAAACTCCCGCCTACATGCTTAAACCGGGACAACCGTCGCCCGGATAACCTAGCCTTCTCCGTCCCCCCTTCGCAGTAACACCAAGTGCA
>NZ_JBBCKX010000109.1:0-219 GCF_037153115.1 Pantoea sp. USMM079 | reverse complement strand
TCGGTTTGGGGTACGATTTCGTGTTACCTGGAGCTTAGAGGCTTTTCCTGGAAGCAGGGCATCAGTTACTTCACCACCGTAGTGGCTCGTCATCACACCTCAGCGTTAAAAAGAGTTCCGGATTTACCTAAAACTCCCGCCTACATGCTTAAACCGGGACAACCGTCGCCCGGATAACCTAGCCTTCTCCGTCCCCCCTTCGCAGTAACACCAAGTGCA
>NZ_JBBCKX010000108.1:0-219 GCF_037153115.1 Pantoea sp. USMM079 | reverse complement strand
CAGGGGAGCTAAGCTGCGGGACAAGGTCTTACCTTAATGGACGCGTCAGATTCACCCTGTTTCAGGTGAAGGTAGCTAACCATCACCTACTGCAGGATTCAAGATACAAGGGACCCTTCCAGGACTGGTATTTCTTGGGCCTCAGGTTCGACGCCAGCTTTAGTTCCCGCATCAGTTTTCCGACCGTTTTATGGTTCAGCGGCATCCCGTCATTACGCA
>NZ_JBBCKX010000107.1:0-220 GCF_037153115.1 Pantoea sp. USMM079 | reverse complement strand
GTAGCGCGGTGGTCCCACCTGACCCCATGCCGAACTCAGAAGTGAAACGCCGTAGCGCCGATGGTAGTGTGGGGCCTCCCCATGCGAGAGTAGGGAACTGCCAGGCATTAATTTAAGACTCATTCGTGAGTCGTGACCTTTCAGGTGACACTGAAAGGGCGAAACACCCGAAGTCAGAACGGTTTTCTGATTTTGGTACAGAATCGGTGGAGCGGTAGTT
>NZ_JBBCKX010000106.1:0-220 GCF_037153115.1 Pantoea sp. USMM079 | reverse complement strand
CCCAGTAATTCCGATTAACGCTTGCACCCTCCGTATTACCGCGGCTGCTGGCACGGAGTTAGCCGGTGCTTCTTCTGCGGGTAACGTCAATCGATGAAGCTATTAACTCCATCGCCTTCCTCCCCGCTGAAAGTACTTTACAACCCGAAGGCCTTCTTCATACACGCGGCATGGCTGCATCAGGCTTGCGCCCATTGTGCAATATTCCCCACTGCTGCCT
>NZ_JBBCKX010000105.1:0-220 GCF_037153115.1 Pantoea sp. USMM079 | reverse complement strand
TAGACTTTCCCTCCTCCCAGACTGAACTCCGTCACGTCACTGACCCATTTCTGATTCGGTTCGCTGGCCTGGAAGTTTCTCTGCAGAACGTTAGCGCTGGTGTGCCCGCAGGGACCCTTCCAGGACTGGTATTTCTTGGGCCTCAGGTTCGACGCCAGCTTTAGTTCCCGCATCAGTTTTCCGACCGTTTTATGGTTCAGCGGCATCCCGTCATTACGCA
>NZ_JBBCKX010000104.1:0-221 GCF_037153115.1 Pantoea sp. USMM079 | reverse complement strand
CATCGCATCCGTCATCGACGTCAGGAACCGCCACGTCCGGCCTTTTATTTCCCGGCTTATCATCCTCATCTCTGTGTGCGCCGCCAGATGCGGCCATTTCTTCCGTGAATGTTAGGCCAGTATCCCTTCAGCGTTGAGGCCATTCTTATCATCTGATATCTCACCAGATTGTAGGCCAGCAGCACGCCCCACAACTCCTGCCTTATCATCTCCGGCTTCCT
>NZ_JBBCKX010000103.1:0-222 GCF_037153115.1 Pantoea sp. USMM079 | reverse complement strand
ACGGTACTGGTTCACTATCGGTCAGTCAGGAGTATTTAGCCTTGGAGGATGGTCCCCCCATATTCAGACAGGATACCACGTGTCCCGCCCTACTCTTCGAACTCACAGTAAGTGCATTTTTGTGTACGGGAGTATCACCCTGTACCCTGCGACTTTCCAGACGCTTCCACTAATGCACAAACTGATTCAGGTTCTGGGCTGCTCCCCGTTCGCTCGCCGCTA
>NZ_JBBCKX010000102.1:0-223 GCF_037153115.1 Pantoea sp. USMM079 | reverse complement strand
GCGAAATAGTAGTACCGGTATCCCAGCTATTTCGGTCTGATGATGATTCAGATGAAGAAACGCCTCCAAAATAGTAATTTGCCAGTTTGTCGCTGCGAACGACAGCACCCAAACCTGGCATTACAAGCAATTGATCCCAGACGATTGGAAAATCAGCCCAAACCAGTAACTCCTGTCCATTACTATGGCCTGTCACATCAGAAACAATACGGGTTGTCAGCAG
>NZ_JBBCKX010000101.1:0-223 GCF_037153115.1 Pantoea sp. USMM079 | reverse complement strand
TCCCCGAAAGCTATTTAGGTAGCGCCTCGTGAACTCATCTTCGGGGGTAGAGCACTGTTTCGGCTAGGGGGCCATCCCGGCTTACCAACCCGATGCAAACTGCGAATACCGGAGAATGTTATCACGGGAGACACACGGCGGGTGCTAACGTCCGTCGTGAAGAGGGAAACAACCCAGACCGCCAGCTAAGGTCCCAAAGTCATGGTTAAGTGGGAAACGATGT
>NZ_JBBCKX010000100.1:0-223 GCF_037153115.1 Pantoea sp. USMM079 | reverse complement strand
TCAGATGAGTTTTAAGCAGTCCGCACTGTATCTGAGAAGTCATCTGAGCCTGCTACCGGGCATCTCACCGGGAAAAATACCGCGGATAATGGAAGAGATAATGGCGATGGCTCCAGGGCTGGTGCTGCCGGAAAGAAGAGTGCGGCATTACCCAAGGGCGGTAAAAAAGAGGCCACAACGTTATCCGTTGCGGCCTCCATTAAGATCTTAACTGACAAGCATT
>NZ_JBBCKX010000099.1:0-223 GCF_037153115.1 Pantoea sp. USMM079 | reverse complement strand
CCTGAGGTATCCCAAAGCAGATGTCGTGGATTTATACGGCCATCGCTGGGAAATAGAGCATGGGTTCCGCGAGATGAAACAACACCTGCTGAATAATGAGCTGACGCTGAGGAGCAAAAAGCCAGAACTTGTGCGTCAGGAGCTGTGGGGTGTGGTCCTGGCCTATAACCTTCTGAGGTTCATGATGGCGCAGATGGCGTACAGCCTGAAAGGCGTGGAACCT
>NZ_JBBCKX010000098.1:0-223 GCF_037153115.1 Pantoea sp. USMM079 | reverse complement strand
GGCACATCCGATGGTGTGAGGCCCGAAGGTCCCCCACTTTGGTCCGAAGACGTTATGCGGTATTAGCTACCGTTTCCAGTAGTTATCCCCCTCCATCGGGCAGTTTCCCAGGCATTACTCACCCGTCCGCCACTCGTCACCCAAGAGCAAGCTCTCTGTGCTACCGTTCGACTTGCATGTGTTAGGCCTGCCGCCAGCGTTCAATCTGAGCCATGATCAAACT
>NZ_JBBCKX010000097.1:0-223 GCF_037153115.1 Pantoea sp. USMM079 | reverse complement strand
GCGGTATTAGCTACCGTTTCCAGTAGTTATCCCCCTCCATCGGGCAGTTTCCCAGACATTACTCACCCGTCCGCCACTCGTCACCCAAGAGCAAGCTCTCTGTGCTACCGTCCGACTTGCATGTGTTAGGCCTGCCGCCAGCGTTCAATCTGAGCCATGATCAAACTCTTCAATTTAAAGTTTGATTTGCTGAAACAAGTTCAGCGATGCTCATCTGTAAAAC
>NZ_JBBCKX010000096.1:0-223 GCF_037153115.1 Pantoea sp. USMM079 | reverse complement strand
TTGAACTGAAATGAATATTTTGGCTTCACGATTAATCCCCATTATGTCGGTTTAAAGTCCAACATTTTGGGTTCAGTTCAGGGATGGCACATCCCTGTGCCGCCCCGCCTTCCGCCCGCGTCCTTGTATCTTGAATCCTGCAGTAGGTGATGGTTAGCTACCTTCACCTGAAACAGGGTGAATCTGACGCGTCCATTAAGGTAAGACCTTGTCCCGCAGCTTA
>NZ_JBBCKX010000095.1:0-223 GCF_037153115.1 Pantoea sp. USMM079 | reverse complement strand
AGCTGCGGCACGCCGATGCGTCCGGATTTAATGTCTTCATAGGCGGCTGCGAAACCGCTGACGAAGCGGCGGTTAAAGCCGACCTGAAGAACGACGCCGGCGCTTTTGGCGACGGCAATCGCGCTGTCCGCCTCTTCGAGGGTGACGGCCATCGGTTTTTCACAGAACACGCCTTTACCGGCCCTGGCGGCAGCGACCACGAGTTCAGCGTGGGTGCGGGCAG
>NZ_JBBCKX010000094.1:0-223 GCF_037153115.1 Pantoea sp. USMM079 | reverse complement strand
ACAGATGGCTGGTGACTTCCATCTGACAGACCATACGCACCTGCGGCCACTCAGAGCACTTATTAATATTGGCCGTTCGCCCGAAGGCGGCATCATTTTCTGGTGTATCAGTCGTGCGCCATACGGTGCCATCCACCGCCATCAGCGTCAGTCCGTTCCAGTGAGACAGCGGGGTCTTTTCAAACCACAGGCGCTGTGTTTTCTCAAACATCAGCCGGATAAC
>NZ_JBBCKX010000093.1:0-223 GCF_037153115.1 Pantoea sp. USMM079 | reverse complement strand
CGGCAGAAGGATATCCAGGTGTGAGACGAGCTGGGTCATCGAATGGGAGCGAAAAAGTGCCATGCCGGTTACAGCCCAGACCATCATTTCCATCGATAAACGGCGCTTTCGCAACGTCACTGTCCCGGTATCAGCGAGACACTCGTCAATGAGTTCAGGAGAAAGGAGATCGGAAAGCCCCGAGAATTCCTGAGGCGTAAACTTATGAACGATATCGAGAGCC
>NZ_JBBCKX010000092.1:0-223 GCF_037153115.1 Pantoea sp. USMM079 | reverse complement strand
TCCCCGAAAGCTATTTAGGTAGCGCCTCGTGAACTCATCTTCGGGGGTAGAGCACTGTTTCGGCTAGGGGGCCATCCCGGCTTACCAACCCGATGCAAACTGCGAATACCGAAGAATGTTATCACGGGAGACACACGGCGGGTGCTAACGTCCGTCGTGAAGAGGGAAACAACCCAGACCGCCAGCTAAGGTCCCAAAGTCATGGTTAAGTGGGAAACGATGT
>NZ_JBBCKX010000091.1:0-223 GCF_037153115.1 Pantoea sp. USMM079 | reverse complement strand
TGTTCGGGTTGTCATGCCAATGGCATTGCCCGGTAGCTAAGTGCGGAAAAGATAAGTGCTGAAAGCATCTAAGCACGAAACTTGCCCCGAGATGAGTTCTCCCTGACTCCCTGAGAGTCCTGAAGGGACGTTGAAGACGACGACGTTGATAGGCCGGATGTGTAAGTGCAGCGATGCATTGAGCTAACCGGTACTAATGACCCGTGAGGCTTAACCTTACAAC
>NZ_JBBCKX010000090.1:0-228 GCF_037153115.1 Pantoea sp. USMM079 | reverse complement strand
ACGGTACTGGTTCACTATCGGTCAGTCAGGAGTATTTAGCCTTGGAGGATGGTCCCCCCATATTCAGACAGGATACCACGTGTCCCGCCCTACTCTTCGAACTCACAGTAAATGCACTTTTGTGTACGGGAGTATCACCCTGTACCCTGCGACTTTCCAGACGCTTCCACTAATGCACAAACTGATTCAGGTTCTGGGCTGCTCCCCGTTCGCTCGCCGCTACTGGGG
>NZ_JBBCKX010000089.1:0-228 GCF_037153115.1 Pantoea sp. USMM079 | reverse complement strand
AATATTCCTGCACTTGGTGTTACTGCGAAGGGGGGACGGAGAAGGCTAGGTTATCCGGGCGACGGTTGTCCCGGTTTAAGCATGTAGGCGGAGAGTTTAGGTAAATCCGGACTCTTTTTAACGCTGAGGTGTGATGACGAGTCACTACGGTGATGAAGTAACTGATGCCCTGCTTCCAGGAAAAGCCTCTAAGCTCCAGGTAACACGAAATCGTACCCCAAACCGACA
>NZ_JBBCKX010000088.1:0-230 GCF_037153115.1 Pantoea sp. USMM079 | reverse complement strand
ACTCCTGACTGACCGATAGTGAACCAGTACCGTGAGGGAAAGGCGAAAAGAACCCCGGCGAGGGGAGTGAAACAGAACCTGAAACCGTGTACGTACAAGCAGTGGGAGCCTGATTTGTCAGGTGACTGCGTACCTTTTGTATAATGGGTCAGCGACTTATATTCTGTAGCAAGGTTAACCGTATAGGGGAGCCGCAGGGAAACCGAGTCTTAACTGGGCGTTAAGTTGCA
>NZ_JBBCKX010000087.1:0-231 GCF_037153115.1 Pantoea sp. USMM079 | reverse complement strand
CTGCAACTTAACGCCCAGTTAAGACTCGGTTTCCCTGCGGCTCCCCTATACGGTTAACCTTGCTACAGAATATAAGTCGCTGACCCATTATACAAAAGGTACGCAGTCACCAAACAAGTTGGCTCCCACTGCTTGTACGTACACGGTTTCAGGTTCTGTTTCACTCCCCTCGCCGGGGTTCTTTTCGCCTTTCCCTCACGGTACTGGTTCACTATCGGTCAGTCAGGAGTA
>NZ_JBBCKX010000086.1:0-235 GCF_037153115.1 Pantoea sp. USMM079 | reverse complement strand
TGCGTGCGCTTTACGCCCAGTAATTCCGATTAACGCTTGCACCCTCCGTATTACCGCGGCTGCTGGCACGGAGTTAGCCGGTGCTTCTTCTGCGGGTAACGTCAATCGATGCGGTTATTAACCTCATCGCCTTCCTCCCCGCTGAAAGTACTTTACAACCCGAAGGCCTTCTTCATACACGCGGCATGGCTGCATCAGGCTTGCGCCCATTGTGCAATATTCCCCACTGCTGCCT
>NZ_JBBCKX010000085.1:0-237 GCF_037153115.1 Pantoea sp. USMM079 | reverse complement strand
AACATTGAGCCTTGATGTGTAGGATAGGTGGGAGGCTTTGAAGCGTGGACGCCAGTCTGCGTGGAGCCAACCTTGAAATACCACCCTTTAATGTTTGATGTTCTAACGTAGACCCGTAATCCGGGTTGCGGACAGTGTCTGGTGGGTAGTTTGACTGGGGCGGTCTCCTCCCAAAGAGTAACGGAGGAGCACGAAGGTTGGCTAATCCTGGTCGGACATCAGGAGGTTAGTGCAATG
>NZ_JBBCKX010000084.1:0-237 GCF_037153115.1 Pantoea sp. USMM079 | reverse complement strand
CATTGCACTAACCTCCTGATGTCCGACCAGGATTAGCCAACCTTCGTGCTCCTCCGTTACTCTTTGGGAGGAGACCGCCCCAGTCAAACTACCCACCAGACACTGTCCGCAGCCCGGATCACGGGCCTACGTTAGAACATCAAACATTAAAGGGTGGTATTTCAAGGTTGGCTCCACGCAGACTGGCGTCCACGCTTCAAAGCCTCCCACCTATCCTACACATCAAGGCTCAATGTT
>NZ_JBBCKX010000083.1:0-246 GCF_037153115.1 Pantoea sp. USMM079 | reverse complement strand
CCGGTGACCGAGATGATCACCGGCGTGGATCTGATCAAAGAGCAGCTGCGTATTGCTGCCGGTCAGCCGCTGTCGATCAAACAGGAAGACGTGATTGTTCGCGGTCATGCGGTAGAGTGCCGTATCAACGCCGAAGATCCGAACACCTTCCTGCCGAGCCCGGGCAAGATCACCCGTTTCCACGCGCCAGGCGGTTTTGGCGTGCGCTGGGAATCGCACATCTATGCCGGCTACAGCGTGCCGCCG
>NZ_JBBCKX010000082.1:0-249 GCF_037153115.1 Pantoea sp. USMM079 | reverse complement strand
CATTCACGGAAGAAATGGCCGCATCTGGCGGCGCACACAGAGATGAGGATGATAAGCCGGGAAATAAAAGGCCGGACGTGGCGGTTCCTGACGTCGATGACGGATGCGATGCGTTACCCGGGTAAAGAAATAGCGGATCTCTACAGTCATCGCTGGGAGATAGAGCTGGGATATCGTGAAATAAAGCAGGGTCTCCAGGACAGCAGGCTCACGCTTCGCAGCAGGAAGCCGGAGATGATAAGGCAGGAG
>NZ_JBBCKX010000081.1:0-256 GCF_037153115.1 Pantoea sp. USMM079 | reverse complement strand
AGTTGTGCAGGCCCGGCAGCGATTTGGAGAAGATGTTATCCGGCTGATGTTTGAGAAAACACAGCGCCTGTGGTTTGAAAAGACCCCGCTGTCTCACTGGAACGGACTGACTCTGATGGCGGTGGATGGCACCGTATGGCGCACCCCTGATACACCAGAAAATGATGCCGCCTTCGGGCGAACGGCCAATATTAATAAGTGCTCTGAGTGGCCGCAGGTGCGTATGGTCTGTCAGATGGAAGTCACCAGCCATCTG
>NZ_JBBCKX010000080.1:0-259 GCF_037153115.1 Pantoea sp. USMM079 | reverse complement strand
TCAATTAACCTTCCGGCACCGGGCAGGCGTCACACCGTATACGTCCACTTTCGTGTTTGCACAGTGCTGTGTTTTTAATAAACAGTTGCAGCCAGCTGGTATCTTCGACTGGCTTCAGCTCGGGGAGCAAGTCCCTTCACCTACATGCCAGCGTGCCTTCTCCCGAAGTTACGGCACCATTTTGCCTAGTTCCTTCACCCGAGTTCTCTCAAGCGCCTTGGTATTCTCTACCTGACCACCTGTGTCGGTTTGGGGTACG
>NZ_JBBCKX010000079.1:0-265 GCF_037153115.1 Pantoea sp. USMM079 | reverse complement strand
CATATCTGTGTGAATGCATTTTAATGTTTAAACAGCATCGTTGACCAAAAGGCGGAGAGAATGAAATCTCTATATATTATCTGCACCTCAATATTAACATTATCATTCTGTCTTTATTCTCATGCGGAATCTGATCTTGGCTCATTAGGTTTAATGTCTGATGACCAGACTAAAAGTCCAATCCCTAAAGGAATAATAATAGGTGGCGCAGCGATATCTTCCCAGGCAAGGTATAATGAAAGCAGTAATGATAATTTAATCGTGC
>NZ_JBBCKX010000078.1:0-316 GCF_037153115.1 Pantoea sp. USMM079 | reverse complement strand
GCAACATGAATACATAGTGTTGCGAGGCGAACCTGGGGAACTGAAACATCTAAGTACCCAGAGGAAAAGAAATCAACCGAGATTCCCCCAGTAGCGGCGAGCGAACGGGGAACAGCCCAGAACCTGAATCAGTTTGTGTGTTAGTGGAAGCGTCTGGAAAGTCGCAGGGTACAGGGTGATACTCCCGTACACAAAAACACACCTTCTGTGAGTTCGAAGAGTAGGGCGGGACACGTGGTATCCTGTCTGAATATGGGGGGACCATCCTCCAAGGCTAAATACTCCTGACTGACCGATAGTGAACCAGTACCGTGAG
>NZ_JBBCKX010000077.1:0-327 GCF_037153115.1 Pantoea sp. USMM079 | reverse complement strand
TTTGAGTCACTGTAATGGTGGAGCTAAGCGGGATCGAACCGCTGACCTCCTGCGTGCAAGGCAGGCGCTCTCCCAGCTGAGCTATAGCCCCATACAGTTACTGCAGAGACCTTCTACTACCACTCACCAGGAGTTACTTTTTCATTTAACATGAAAACGTAAATTCGTGCTCAGGCAAGGCATGTACGAAGGACGTTTACTTTGGTAAACGACCGGGTACATAACGCCGCATGAGTGCGAATTTGGTAGGCCTGAGTGGACTTGAACCACCGACCTCACCCTTATCAGGGGTGCGCTCTAACCACCTGAGCTACAAGCCTGTAGAGG
>NZ_JBBCKX010000076.1:0-334 GCF_037153115.1 Pantoea sp. USMM079 | reverse complement strand
TATCAGCAAAGAACTCAACGGAAAAACGGTTCAAATCCTGACATCCATGTGCGACCCCCTGAGGTATCCCAAAGCAGATGTCGTGGATTTATACGGCCATCGCTGGGAAATCGAGCATGGGTTCCGCGAGATGAAACAACACCTGCTGAATAATGAGCTGACGCTGAGAAGCAAAAAGCCAGAACTTGTGCGTCAGGAGCTGTGGGGCGTGGTCCTGGCCTACAACCTTCTGAGGTTCATGATGGCGCAGATGGCGTACAGCCTGAAAGGCGTGGAACCTTATCAGATGAGTTTTAAGCAGTCCGCACTGTATCTGAGAAGTCATCTGAGCCTG
>NZ_JBBCKX010000075.1:0-414 GCF_037153115.1 Pantoea sp. USMM079 | reverse complement strand
CGGCTTCCTCTCTGAGAATGCCGATTTCGCCGAGCAGGTTGAGCGCTCTGGTTTTATCTTCATCGGCCCGAAAGCTGACACCATCCGCCTGATGGGCGACAAAGTGTCTGCAATCACCGCGATGAAGAAAACCGGTGTGCCGACCGTGCCAGGATCTGACGGCTCGCTGACCGATGACATGGATAAAAACCGTGCCATTGCCAAACGCATCGGTTACCCGGTCATCATCAAAGCCTCTGGCGGTGGCGGCGGCCGTGGTATGCGCGTGGTGCGCAGTGAAAAAGATCTGGAACAATCCATCGACATGACGAAAGCGGAAGCCAAAGCGGCTTTCAACAACGACATGGTCTACATGGAGAAATTCCTCGAGAACCCGCGTCACATCGAGATTCAGGTGATGGCCGACGGCCAGGG
>NZ_JBBCKX010000074.1:0-414 GCF_037153115.1 Pantoea sp. USMM079 | reverse complement strand
CCCTGGCCGTCGGCCATCACCTGAATCTCGATGTGACGCGGGTTCTCGAGGAATTTCTCCATGTAGACCATGTCGTTGTTGAAAGCCGCTTTGGCTTCCGCTTTCGTCATGCCGATGGATTGTTCCAGATCTTTTTCACTGCGCACTACGCGCATACCACGACCGCCGCCGCCGCCAGAGGCTTTGATGATGACCGGGTAGCCGATGCGTTTGGCAATGGCACGGTTTTTATCCATGTCATCGGTCAGCGAGCCGTCAGATCCTGGCACGGTCGGCACACCGGTTTTCTTCATGGCGGTGATCGCAGACACTTTGTCGCCCATCAGGCGGATGGTGTCAGCTTTCGGGCCGATGAAGATAAAACCAGAGCGCTCAACCTGCTCGGCGAAATCGGCATTCTCAGAGAGGAAGCCG
>NZ_JBBCKX010000073.1:0-417 GCF_037153115.1 Pantoea sp. USMM079 | reverse complement strand
ATAACGCTGGGTATGTCGTTATCAATCATGACAATAAGAAGGAAATAGTTTCTGTCAAGCGAATAGAAGAGTTCATGAAGTCAGAAGTGAGAACTGATCAATGGGACTGGTCGGGAAATATTGATGCTGGCGTCAATCTCAAAAATTCCTCAACTAACACAGATGACTACAGCCTTTCACTGAATACAAAATTGAAAAAAGAAAAATGGAGGCACGATATATCCGCAACTTATGATCGTGTCGTCGAGGACAACAATGTTAATACAGATAATTACAGCTTAAGGTATGCTATTGATTATATTTTTAAGGAACAATATTTCTGGCAGTCAAGACTCAGTTATAAACGTGACTGGGTTGAAGATTTATCCCGACAGCTGCTCATTGGCACCGGCCCGGGCTATCAGTTATGGGATGATG
>NZ_JBBCKX010000072.1:0-431 GCF_037153115.1 Pantoea sp. USMM079 | reverse complement strand
ACCTGGCATTACAAGCAATTGATCCCAGACGATTGGAAAATCAGCCCAAACCAGTAACTCCTGTCCATTACTATGGCCTGTCACATCAGAAACAATACGGGTTGTCAGCAGTGCATAATGTGTAATCCAGGTTAATCCTAATCCGGCCTCCAGTTCACCCTTTCTTTTATGCATTCCATTAAATCCAGCATCAGACGGATTAAGGTTAGAAAATCGATAACGCCCATAAGCAAAGAATGCGACATCGTCATTTTTATTAAAGTAGTAACGTGCCCTGTCTCCAAGAAACATCAGGTTGTCGCCAAAGTAGAGTGCACCGGGCACGATTAAATTATCATTACTGCTTTCATTATACCTTGCCTGGGAAGATATCGCTGCGCCACCTATTATTATTCCTTTAGGGATTGGACTTTTAGTCTGGTCATCAGACA
>NZ_JBBCKX010000071.1:0-453 GCF_037153115.1 Pantoea sp. USMM079 | reverse complement strand
GCCTTTTGGTCAACGATGCTGTTTAAACATTAAAATGCATTCACACAGATATGAAAATGATTTTTCAAAACACATGACTTAACTTAATGATTATAATCATTTTATCTCAAACCCGAGGTCATATAATTTCAATAGACATGCTTAAAATATACTACAGTTAAATGTGAATGCATGATGAATTTCAAGAGGCCGTGTGATGCAAGGATCTTCTAAGGCGTCCGTGGGAATCCAGTACTGTGGGAAATATAAACATGAGTATAACAATAAGAAATGGTGCTGTTTGTTTGTGTTTTTACTTACCGCTTTCCCTCTGTGTTGTTCAGGCCGACACGCTCTGGCTTGCCAATGGGGATCGATTGAGCGGTACGATTCAATCGCTGAGTGATGGGGAACTTGAGCTAAAGACAGACTACGCTGGTCTTTTAAAAATGAAATGGGCATCTGTAAGCACCA
>NZ_JBBCKX010000070.1:0-454 GCF_037153115.1 Pantoea sp. USMM079 | reverse complement strand
CGCATGACCGCGAACAATCACGTCTTCCTGTTTGATCGACAGCGGCTGACCGGCAGCAATACGCAGCTGCTCTTTGATCAGATCCACGCCGGTGATCATCTCGGTCACCGGATGCTCCACCTGAATACGGGTGTTCATCTCGATGAAGTAGAACTCACCGTTTTCGTACAGGAACTCGAAGGTACCCGCACCGCGGTAGCCGATATCGATACAGGCTTTGGCACAGCGCTCGCCGATAAAGCGACGCAGTTCCGGCGTGATGCCCGGCGCTGGTGCTTCTTCGACCACTTTCTGGTGACGACGCTGCATCGAGCAGTCACGTTCCGCCAGATAGATGGCGTTGCCCTGGCCGTCGGCCATCACCTGAATCTCGATGTGACGCGGGTTCTCGAGGAATTTCTCCATGTAGACCATGTCGTTGTTGAAAGCCGCTTTGGCTTCCGCTTTCGTCATG
>NZ_JBBCKX010000068.1:0-492 GCF_037153115.1 Pantoea sp. USMM079 | reverse complement strand
CCTTCGGGAGGGCGCTTACCACTTTGTGATTCATGACTGGGGTGAAGTCGTAACAAGGTAACCGTAGGGGAACCTGCGGTTGGATCACCTCCTTACCTGAAGATACCTTCCTTCGAAGTGCTCACACAGATTGTCTGATAGAAAAGTAATGAGCAAGACGGCTGCGAAGTCGTGACATGTATGTGTCCCCTTCGTCTAGCGGTTAGGACTCCGCCCTTTCACGGCGGCAACAGGGGTTCGAATCCCCTAGGGGACGCCACTTGCTTGGTGACAGGTGAAAGGTGTCTCCACGAAATATCTCAAAACTGACGGTAACGTCGAGTTTGAGATATTGCTCTTTAACAATCCGGAACAAGCTGAAAATTGAAACGACACGTCGCGTTCATTCTCCGTAATAAGAATGAATAAACGATGTGTTCGAGTCTCTCAAATGCTTGCAGTCTGCATGCGTTGCAAAACGCCTGTGGGTTGTGAGGTTAAGCGACTAAGCGT
>NZ_JBBCKX010000067.1:0-520 GCF_037153115.1 Pantoea sp. USMM079 | reverse complement strand
GACGCTTTACGCAGATTAGCACGTCCTTCATCGCCTCTGACTGCCAGGGCATCCACCGTGTACGCTTAGTCGCTTAACCTCACAACCCACAGGCGTTTTGCAACGCATGCAAGCTGCAAGCATTTGAGAGACTCGAACACATCGTTTATTCATTCTTATTACGGAGAATGAACGCGACGTGTCGTTTCAATTTTCAGCTTGTTCCGGATTGTTAAAGAGCAAATACTTCGCAGCATGCTGAATCAGCATACTCTGAAGTACTGTGGGTAACGCCTTTCACTCATTACCAGCAAGTGGCGTCCCCTAGGGGATTCGAACCCCTGTTACCGCCGTGAAAGGGCGGTGTCCTAGGCCTCTAGACGAAGGGGACACGATAGTGTCACGACTTCGCAGCCGTCTTGCTCATTACTTTCTATCAGACAATCTGTGTGAGCACTGCGCGGGAAGGTATCTTCAGGTAAGGAGGTGATCCAACCGCAGGTTCCCCTACGGTTACCTTGTTACGACTTCACCCCAGTCA
>NZ_JBBCKX010000066.1:0-550 GCF_037153115.1 Pantoea sp. USMM079 | reverse complement strand
TGTCGGCGAAGCCGATCTTGCCGCTCAGCTTATCCCACAAACCCCCGACCACTCTCTGACCCTCTTTGATAAAGGTTTTTATGCGCTGGGTCTGCTGCACGCCTGGCAGTCGGCGGGAACGGAAAGACACTGGATGTTGCCGCTGCGCAAAGGGGCACAGTACCGTGTTGTCCGTAGCTTAGGGGCCGGGCAGGAGTTGGTGGAATTACAGCTGTCGCCGCAGGCGAAGAAAAAATGGCAGGGTGCTGCAGACACACTGACGGCAAGGCTTATCAGCAAAGAACTCAACGGAAAAAAGGTTCAAATCCTGACATCGATGTGCGATCCGCTGAGATACCCGAAAGCGGATGTTGTGGATTTATACAGCCATCGCTGGGAAATAGAGCACGGCTTCCGCGAGATGAAACAGCACCTGCTGAATAATGAGCTGACGCTGAGAAGCAAAAAGCCAGAACTTGTGCGTCAGGAGCTGTGGGGTGTGGTCCTGGCCTATAACCTTCTGAGGTTCATGATGGCGCAGATGGCGTACAGCCTGAAAGGCGTGGAACCT
>NZ_JBBCKX010000065.1:0-570 GCF_037153115.1 Pantoea sp. USMM079 | reverse complement strand
TGAAGTGAACCCCTTAACCTGGACAGTTATAACATCGCCTGTTGGTACTGAGTTCGGTATTGTACCGGACTCAGTCCACCTAACCCCGTCTTGATCCGTTCGTAGTTGTAATAGTTTATCCAGCTTCCTATCGCCTCCTTTAACTCATCGGCGTTACTGTACTTTTCGTGATGCCAGCACTCCGTCTTCAGCAACCCGAAGAAGCTCTCCATCACCGCATTATCAAGACAGTTGCCGGGCCGCGACATGCTTCTTATCACACCGTGCGCGCTCAGCTTCATCTTCCACTGTCTGTGCTGATACTGCCAGCCGCGGTCTGTGTGCAGCACCGGATGTTCATTTTTTGTCAACTGCCTCAGCCCATCATCCAGCATCCCGGCCACCAGGCCAAAGTCCGGCCTCGTGCTCAGATTCCACGCCACGATCTCCCGGTTAAACAGATCCATCAACGGCGACAGATAGACTTTCCCTCCTCCCAGACTGAACTCCGTCACGTCACTGACCCATTTCTGATTCGGTTCGCTGGCCTGGAAGTTTCTCTGCAGAACGTTAGCGCTGGTGTGCCCGCAG
>NZ_JBBCKX010000064.1:0-578 GCF_037153115.1 Pantoea sp. USMM079 | reverse complement strand
GGGAGTCAGGGAGAACTCATCTCGGGGCAAGTTTCGTGCTTAGATGCTTTCAGCACTTATCTTTTCCGCACTTAGCTACCGGGCAATGCCATTGGCATGACAACCCGAACACCAGTGGTGCGTTCACTCCGGTCCTCTCGTACTAGGAGCAACCCCCCTCAATTCTCCAGCGCCCACGGCAGATAGGGACCGAACTGTCTCACGACGTTCTAAACCCAGCTCGCGTACCACTTTAAACGGCGAACAGCCGTACCCTTGGGACCTACTTCAGCCCCAGGATGTGATGAGCCGACATCGAGGTGCCAAACACCGCCGTCGATATGAACTCTTGGGCGGTATCAGCCTGTTATCCCCGGAGTACCTTTTATCCGTTGAGCGATGGCCCTTCCATTCAGAACCACCGGATCACTATGACCTGCTTTCGCACCTGCTCGAGCCGTCACTCTCGCAGTCAAGCTGGCTTATGCCATTGCACTAACCTCCTGATGTCCGACCAGGATTAGCCAACCTTCGTGCTCCTCCGTTACTCTTTGGGAGGAGACCGCCCCAGTCAAACTACCCACCAGACACTGTCCGCA
>NZ_JBBCKX010000063.1:0-613 GCF_037153115.1 Pantoea sp. USMM079 | reverse complement strand
AGCTCATCAGCAGATTGTAAAATTTGGGTCATCCCTGCGTGGATCTCCTGGCCCAACGTAAAAGCCTCAGCGCTGCGGATAGCCCTTGCAGCATCAGAGGTGCTACGGCCTTAAATATTGTGCCCCTTTCAACAGCATTTACTTGAGCTCATCAGCAGACTGGAAGATTTGAACCATCCCTGCTTGGATCTCCTGGCCCAATGTAAAAGCCTCAGCGCTGCGGATAGCCCTTGCAGCATCAGAGGTGCTACGGCCACTAACACTTGTGCGGTATTTTTCAACTCGCATTCAAGTTTGTGAGCCGATGTGAGTTCTTACTGGTTGAAGTTTATGAGTCGGCTGATGCTCTCATTAGCATCACAAATTCAATCTTATGGACAGAAATAAGCTTGGTGACAAACACACTGAAGCTTATGGGAATGAAAGTGCCTTTAACAAAACGCACGAAAGTTTATGAGCAGGCTGGGGGCGCAGGGGGGCAGGCAATCCGCAGCGCCGAGCTGAGTGAGTCTGCCAGGATAGCCCGCAGCTACCGTCTTGCACGTCAAGCCGCTACTGCGTAATTCTCGTCATATCTCTGCTGTTTCATCAGCACACCGAAGCAGATATGCAC
>NZ_JBBCKX010000062.1:0-787 GCF_037153115.1 Pantoea sp. USMM079 | reverse complement strand
GGCATCTCCGAGCTGGAAATCTCTGAAGGCGAAGAGTCAGTTCGTATCAGCCGTTCACCTGCGAACGCTGGCTATCCGGTCATGCAACAGGCTTATGCTGCGCCAGTGATGCAGCAGCCTGCGCTGGCGACCGCCGTTGCACCTGCAGCCGCTGCGCCGGCTGAAGCCGCTAAGCCGGAAATCACCGGCCACATCGTGCGTTCTCCGATGGTCGGCACTTTCTACCGTACCCCAAGCCCGGATGCGAAAGCCTTCGTGGAAGTGGGCCAGAAAGTCAACGCGGGCGATACCCTGTGCATCGTTGAAGCGATGAAAATGATGAACCAGATCGAAGCCGATAAATCCGGCGTTGTGAAGGCGATCCTGGTGGAAAGCGGCCAGCCGGTTGAATTTGACGAGCCGCTCGTCGTCATCGAATAACGAGGCGAAGCATGCTGGATAAAATTGTCATTGCTAACCGCGGTGAGATCGCTCTGCGTATTCTCCGCGCGTGTAAAGAATTAGGCATCAAGACCGTTGCGGTTCACTCCACTGCGGACCGCGATCTGAAGCACGTGCTGCTGGCGGACGAAACCGTCTGCATCGGCCCGGCGCAGTCGGTCAAAAGCTACCTGAACATCCCGGCCCTGATCTCTGCCGCCGAAATTACCGGCGCTGTAGCGATCCACCCGGGCTACGGCTTCCTCTCTGAGAATGCCGATTTCGCCGAGCAGGTTGAGCGCTCTGGTTTTATCTTCATCGGCCCGAAAGCTGACACCATCCGCCTGATGGGCGACAAAGTGTCTGC
>NZ_JBBCKX010000061.1:0-889 GCF_037153115.1 Pantoea sp. USMM079 | reverse complement strand
TGAAGTGAACCCCGAAAGTTGGACACCATTCCAACGAGTAGGGGGAACTACAATGAGCAGTCGTAAGCATTCACCGGAATTTAAAAAACAGGCCGTTCTGCATCTTCTCAACAGCGGGGACAGCTCCAGTAAAACTGCAAAACTCTTCGGTGTAAACACCGGCCTACTCTGCCGATGGGCTGAGCTGTGGAAAGCCATCGGCGACAGTGCTTTCAGCAGGCCCGCTAAAAAACAAACTTTCACACCCGAATTTAAAGAATCAGTCATCCTGCATATGTGGCAGCACAACGCCTCTGCACGCAAAACAGCTCCTTACTTTGGCATTCGTGATCCCGGCAAGCTGAGCCAGTGGGAGAAACTTTATCTTGAGGGGGGTATCATGGCACTTCACCGCAAAACAACGCCGAGGTGTCCCGTGTCAGGAAAGAAAAAAACGCCGGATAATCAGGTTACCGCACCGCATCGCGTCTTTCGCTCTCAGGAAGAAGAGCTGGAATATCTGCGTGCGGAGGTGGCCTATCTAAAAAAGCTTCAGGAGTTGAGGCAGGCAGAAAAGAACCGGAAACCTTAATCAAAACCCGCATAGTGGACGCGCTGTGCCAGCGCTTTAGTCTGGCCGTGCTGCTTGATATTGCCGGGCTTGCCCGCAGCACCTTTTACTATCAGCGTAAACTTCTGCGCAATCCGGTGGACAGGCACGCCAGCGTGAAGGAACGGATAACCGGGCTTTTTCACTATCACAAGGGTCGCTATGGCTACCGCCGCATTACGGCTGCGCTGCGTAATGACGGGATGCCGCTGAACCATAAAACGGTCGGAAAACTGATGCGGGAACTAAAGCTGGCGTCGAACCTGAGGCCCAAGAAATACCAGTCCTGGAAGGGTCCCT
>NZ_JBBCKX010000060.1:0-935 GCF_037153115.1 Pantoea sp. USMM079 | reverse complement strand
AGAATGTTATCACGGGAGACACACGGCGGGTGCTAACGTCCGTCGTGAAGAGGGAAACAACCCAGACCGCCAGCTAAGGTCCCAAAGTCATGGTTAAGTGGGAAACGATGTGGGAAGGCACAGACAGCCAGGATGTTGGCTTAGAAGCAGCCATCATTTAAAGAAAGCGTAATAGCTCACTGGTCGAGTCGGCCTGCGCGGAAGATGTAACGGGGCTAAACCATGCACCGAAGCTGCGGCAGCGACACTATGTGTTGTTGGGTAGGGGAGCGTTCTGTAAGCCGTTGAAGGTGAACTGTGAGGTTTGCTGGAGGTATCAGAAGTGCGAATGCTGACATAAGTAACGATAAAGCGGGTGAAAAGCCCGCTCGCCGGAAGACCAAGGGTTCCTGTTCAACGTTAATCGGAGCAGGGTGAGTCGACCCCTAAGGCGAGGCTGAAAAGCGTAGTCGATGGGAAGCAGGTTAATATTCCTGCACTTGGTGTTACTGCGAAGGGGGGACGGAGAAGGCTAGGTTATCCGGGCGACGGTTGTCCCGGTTTAAGCATGTAGGCGGAGAGTTTAGGTAAATCCGGATTCTTATTAACGCTGAGGTGTGATGACGAGTCACTACGGTGATGAAGTAACTGATGCCCTGCTTCCAGGAAAAGCCTCTAAGCTCCAGGTAACACGAAATCGTACCCCAAACCGACACAGGTGGTCAGGTAGAGAATACCAAGGCGCTTGAGAGAACTCGGGTGAAGGAACTAGGCAAAATGGTGCCGTAACTTCGGGAGAAGGCACGCTGTCATCAGGTGAAGTCCCTCGCGGACGGAGCTGAAGGCAGTCGAAGATACCAGCTGGCTGCAACTGTTTATTAAAAACACAGCACTGTGCAAACACGAAAGTGGACGTATACGGTGTGACGCCTGCCCGGTGCCGGAAGGTTAATTGA
>NZ_JBBCKX010000059.1:0-969 GCF_037153115.1 Pantoea sp. USMM079 | reverse complement strand
TAATGCCGATCAGTTAAGGATCAGTTGAACGATCCAGTGGCTGTGTAAGAATCCGGAAACGCTTCGTTTCCGGATTTTTTTATGCAGCTCAGTCAGGCCCTTGATATCGTCTCTCGTTACGATTCTCTTCGTAATCCTCTGAATACGCTCGCGGATGTTCTTGACCCTGCGCTCATCAGCCGCTGCCTTGAGGAAGCTGGCACGGTCACGCTCCGTAAGCGCAGACTTACTACAGATATGATGGTCTGGTGTCTCATCGGCATGGCCCTTGAGCGCAAAGAACCCCTTCACGCCATCGTTAATCGCCTTGATATTCTTTTACCGGGAAACCGTCCTTTCGTTGCGCCCAGTGCCGTAGTGCAGGCAAGGCAGCGGCTGGGGGACGACGCTGTACGGCGGGTTTTCGAACAGAGCAGCGAGCTCTGGAATGCACAGACTTCCCACCCTGACTGGTGTGGTCTGACGCTGTACGCTGTTGACGGCGTTGTCTGGCGCACGCCAGAAACACCTGATAATGAGAAGGCTTTCGTCCGTTCAGGCACGGTGGCAGGCGCCTCTCCTTATCCGCAGGTTCGCATGGTCTGCCTGATGGAACTCACCAGCCATCTTATCAGCGGCGCCGCGATGGGCTGCCAGAACGAGAATGAGATGGTGCTGGCAGAAGGTCTCATTGAACGCGCGTGCGACAACAGCCTGACCCTCTTCGATAAGGGCTACACGTCATTCGGTCTGCTTAGCGCCTGGCATGAGGCCGGCGAAAATCGTCACTGGATGATAGCGGCACGTAAAGACCTGCAGTACGAAGAGGTACGTCGTCTGGGGAAGGGAGACATACTTATCCGGGTAAAAACCTCCGCTCATTCACGGAAGAAATGGCCGCATCTGGCGGCGCACACAGAGATGAGGATGATAAGCCGGGAAATAAAAGGCCGGACGTGGCGGTTCCTGACGTCGATGACGGATGCGATG
>NZ_JBBCKX010000057.1:0-1197 GCF_037153115.1 Pantoea sp. USMM079 | reverse complement strand
TTATCGATGGAAATGATGGTCTGGGCTGTGACCGGCATGGCACTTTTTCGCTCCCATTCGATGACCCAGCTCGTCTCACACCTGGATATCCTTCTGCCGGGGAAAAGGCCTTTTGTTGCGCCCAGCGCGGTTGTGCAGGCCCGGCAGCGATTTGGAGAAGATGTTATCCGGTTAATGTTTGAGAAAACGCAGCGCCTCTGGTTTGAAAAGACACCGCTGTCGCACTGGAACGGACTGACGCTGATGGCGGTGGATGGCACCGTATGGCGCACCCCTGACACACCAGAGAATGATGCCGCCTTCGGGCGAACGGCCAATATTAATAAGAGCTCTGAGTGGCCGCAGGTGCGCATGGTCTGTCAGATGGAAGTCACCAGTCACCTGCTGTCAGCAGCAGCGTTCGACAGCGTCTCAGCTGCCGGCGAAGCCGAACTTGCCGCTCAGCTTATCCCACAGACCCCCGACCACTCTCTGACCCTCTTTGATAAAGGTTTTTATGCGCTGGGTCTGCTGCACGCCTGGCAGTCAGCGGGAACGGAAAGACACTGGATGCTGCCGCTGCGCAAAGGAGCACAGTACCGTGTAGTCCGTAGCTTAGGAGCCGGGCAGGAGTTGGTGGAATTACAGCTGTCGCCGCAGGCGAAGAAAAAATGGCAGGGTGCTGCAGACACGCTGACGGCAAGGCTTATCAGCAAAGAACTCAACGGAAAAACGGTTCAAATCCTGACATCCATGTGCGACCCCCTGAGGTATCCCAAAGCAGATGTCGTGGATTTATACGGCCATCGCTGGGAAATAGAGCATGGGTTCCGCGAGATGAAACAACACCTGCTGAATAATGAGCTGACGCTGAGAAGCAAAAAGCCAGAACTTGTGCGTCAGGAGCTGTGGGGCGTGGTCCTGGCCTATAACCTTCTGAGGTTCATGATGGCGCAGATGGCGTACAGCCTGAAAGGCGTGGAACCTTATCAGATGAGTTTTAAGCAGTCCGCACTGTATCTGAGAAGTCATCTGAGCCTGCTACCGGGCATCTCAGGGGGAAAAATACCGCGGATAATGGAAGAGATAATGGCGATGGCGCCAGGGCTGGTGCTGCCGGAAAGAAGAGTGCGGCATTACCCAAGGGCGGTAAAAAAGAAGCCGCAACGTTATCCGCTGCGGCCTCCATTAAGATCTTAACTGACAAGCATTACGCCT
>NZ_JBBCKX010000056.1:0-1225 GCF_037153115.1 Pantoea sp. USMM079 | reverse complement strand
CCCGCAGCTACCGTCTTGCACGTCAAGCCGCTACTGCGTAATTCTCGTCATATCTCTGCTGTTTCATCAGCACACCGAAGCAGATATGCACCAGCTTTCTCATCACACCACCCAGCGCTGATCTCTTCGCCTTGCCAGCCGAAACAAGGCGATCATAGAACGCTTTAAGATGAGGATTATGCTTCGCTGCGACCATGGCAGCCATATAGAGTTTGGCCCTCACCGACGGGGGGCCACATTTTGACAGTCTTGTCCTTCCCCGTACTGAGCTTCCGGAGCGCTTTTCCTTCGGGACCACCCCCAGCCAGGCCGCGGCCTGCTCCGCACTCCTGAAGTGATTTCCCCGCAGAACCGCCAGCATAGTGCTGCCAACCGCTTGACCGACCCCTTTTATTGACGTCAGATACTCCATATCCCGCTTCAGGTCGGGATGATTGTCGATATGGTCATCTATCAGTGCCTGGACGGCTTCCAGCTCGCTGTTCAGCGCCTGCAGTATCTTCCTGACTGATAACTCGACCCGTGCTGAGCCGCAGGTTGAAAGCAGCTTCTCAAGCCGGTTATTCTCGCGGTTTACATCCTGCACCAGCGCATCGCGTCTGCTGAGTAACGCTTTCAGTTCACGGATGGCCGGAGACGGTGGCTGCCATACATCCGGCTGGCGCAGGGCACCATAACGGGCCAGTACATCCGCATCGACAGTATCATTTTTGGTCAGAATGCCCATGCCCTGAGCAAAAGACCGGACACGCGCCGGGTTGGCTATTACAACGCGCACAGCCCGGTCATGAAGGCCATAAGCCAGATGCTCGTGATACGTGCCGGTGGGTTCCATGACGACCTGCACCTCTGAGTGACTGACCTTCTGTCTGGTCAGCCACTCCAGTACAGTGACGGCAACATCCGGCCCGTTGAGTAAAACTTTGGTCTTCTTACGACCGTCCGGACCATCAGGTTTGAGGCACAAATCTATTTTGCTTTTACCAACGTCAATTCCTAACTGGATCATAATGTTCCCCTTTCACATAGAAACCATCACGCCCGTTTTCCTTGTGCATACGGAGTCTGAGCTCCTGGCAACCGTTCAAAGTTAATGCTGGCGTGAAAGGTGAAACAGGGGAGCTAAGCTGCGGGACAAGGTCTTACCTTAATGGACGCGTCAGATTCACCCTGTTTCAGGTGAAGGTAGCTAACCATCACCTACTGCAGGATTCAAGATACAAGG
>NZ_JBBCKX010000055.1:0-1237 GCF_037153115.1 Pantoea sp. USMM079 | reverse complement strand
TGACCCTGACCCCGAATATGATCCAGGCATAATCAGGAATAACCGGCTTCAGGTTGGTTGCTAATTCTGGCAACCGGCAGATTTTTCGGCGAATTCGGATGGGGTCATCCAGCCCAGCGCAGAATGAGGGCGACTCTGGTTATAGTGTATGCGCCAGGCCTCGATTTTGCATCGCGCATCCTCCAGAGACATGAACCAGTTCTCGTTCAGGCACTCCTGCCGCAGCCTGCCGTTGAACGACTCTACCGTGGCATTATCCGTGGGCGTGCCTGGCCGTGAGAAGTCAATCCGGATATCACGTTCGTACACCCACTTATCCAGCATTTTTCCTGCAAATTCAGAGCCATTGTCTGTTTTCAGTAGTTGCGGTAACGGACGTCTCAACGCAATGCTGTCCAGCATTTCAGCCACTTCTGAAGAGCGCAGGTTCTGGCCTACGCAGATCCCCAGACACTCACGCGTATAAAGATCGATTACCGTCAGCAGGCGGAGCCGGCGACCGTCAAACAACGCATCGGAGACAAAATCCATCCCCCATACGTGATTGGGATACAGTCCCTGCGGCTGTGGCTGACGTTTCAGCGCAGATTTATTACGGCGGGGGCGTTTAAGCCGGAGCGATAACCCCTGCTCGCGGTAAAGCCGGTAAATGCGCTTGTGATTATCGCGCCAGCCTTCCCGTTTCAGCATGACGTGGACCCTGCGGTAGCCATAGTGGACGCGGGTTTCGGTTATTTCCCTGATGCGCAGTCGCAGCGCGCTGTCATCTGCCGCAACGGAGCGGTACCGGAACGAACTGCGGCTGACCTGCAGCGCAAAGCAGACCTGTCTTTCACTGGCACCGTAGCGGGTCTGTAAGTCCCTGACCCATTCGCGCAGGCGTGCCAGCGTCAGCTCTTTTTTGCCAGCACGTCCTGCAGCATGGCCTTGTCGAGGCTCAGATCGGCAACCAGCTTCTTCAGGCGAAGGTTTTCCTCTTCGAGCTGCCGCATATGCTTCAGTTCTGAAGGAGAAATCCCGCCGTACTTTTTGCGCCAGGTATAAAACGTGGCGTCGGAGATACCCAGCTTGCGGCAGACTTCCGGCACGGACGTACCCAGCTCAGCCTGCTTCAGGGCAAAGACAATCTGCTCTTCGGTGAATCGTGACTTTTTCATCGGCACAACCTCCGCTCAGGGGAGTCATTATCATGCCGGAATTCTGTTTCTGAATGGAGCAGGATTTCGGGTCAGGGTCA
>NZ_JBBCKX010000054.1:0-1289 GCF_037153115.1 Pantoea sp. USMM079 | reverse complement strand
TTCCGCCGTCTGACGGGTTCCGCAGACCAGGTTAGTTATCTCATTATTATTGAACCCCGCTTTGCGCTTCTGGATAAGCAATACCGCTCACATCGCTTCTTTGTGAATAAATCGGTGCCGGAAGTTGTCAGTCAGATCCTGGATGAGCATGGTTTTCAGGGGTGGGAATATGAATTCAGCCTGAAGCATGGCTACCCCAAAAGGGAGCAGATTAACCAGTATCAGGAAAGTGACCTGAAGTTTGTACAGCGTCTGTTGTCCGAAATCGGCATTTTCTATTACTTCACACTTCAGCCAGACACTCAGACTGAGGTCATCCGTTTTGGTGACGCGCAGAGCGCTTATTCCGATCAGAAGTCGCTGCCGCTGAACAGTCCCTCGGGTCTTGAAGACAATGCTCAGGAATCCGTCTGGAACCTGAATCTGACCCACAACGTGGTTGAAGCGGGTGTGACAGCAAAGGATTACAACCACCGTGAGGCACAGCGCGTGCTGCGGTCGGTGAAGGCCGATATGACGCGGGGTGATGGTGACAACATCTCTTACGGGCAGGTTTATCACTATCGTCCCCGTCATCCCTACAGCGGCGATAAGTTTGCACCAGAAACCGAGACTGCAAACTTTTATGCCCGTCTCGATCATGAACGTTTTCTTGCCCGGCAGACGCTGATATCCGGTGTTTGCAACGATGCTTTTATCAGCCCCGGACATGTTTTATCTGTTACCGAAACAGGCATACCCACGCTGCCTGCACAGCTGCAGAGTCCCGTTTTAATCACCCAAATCAATGTCAGTGCGAGCCGACGTTCAGCCTTCCAGGCCACGCTGAATGCCGTGCCTTACAGTGAGACGCTTTGCTGGCGTCCCGCACTGCCTGCTCGTCCTAAAGTCAGCGGCACCATGACGGCTCGCGTGACAAGTGCGAAAGACAACGACATCTATGCCTGGCAGGATGCATCCGGGTTATACCGTGTGGTGTTTGATGCGGACGAGGAGGATAGAGCGCGCGGCCTCGAAAGCATGCCAGTTCGCCTCGCAAAACCTTACGGTGGAGATATGTACGGCTTCCACTTCCCGCTGATACAGGGGACGGAGGTGGCAATAGCGTTTCGTGAGGGAGACCCGGATCAGCCTTATATCGCTCATGCGCTGCATGATTCACGGCATGTGGATCACGTTACTGAGAAAAATAGCACGCGGAACGTTATACGCACTGCGGGCCTGAACAAACTGCGCATGGAGGATAAGCGTGGTGAGGAGCATATTAAGCTCAGCACGGAGTATGGGGG
>NZ_JBBCKX010000053.1:0-1311 GCF_037153115.1 Pantoea sp. USMM079 | reverse complement strand
TGTAATAGCCCCCGTTTAAACCGGACACTTCACCAGTAAGACATAGTCATAGAGCTATGTTTAAGGAGTGTCCTGTGCAAAGAATCGAAGTGATCACTGGCGAGCAAAAACGCCGTCGTTATACTCCTGAAGAGAAAGCCCGTTTTGTTGCGCTCGCCATGCAGCCCGGCTACACCGTCTCACTCGTTGCCCGGCAATATGGCATCACACCCAGTCTTCTTTTTAAGTGGAAACGGCTCATGAACGAGGGTGGAAAGTCTGCGATCGCCGCTGGCGACGAGGTGGTCAGCGTCTCCGAGATCAAAGCGCTGGAGAAAAAAGTCAAACAGCTTGAACAAATGCTGGGCCGCAAAACGATGGAAGCCGAAATCCTTCGGGACGCGCTTGAGATAGCCCAGGCAAAAAAGTTGATATCGCGCATGCCATTGCTGCCACCGGACGATACCCCCTCATCCGAATAGCAGAAGTGCTCTGCGTATCGCGTTCGAATCTTTATGAACGGCTCCTAAAGAAGCGCCAGCAGCGGCCAGCCCGCTATAGCAAAGATGATGACGCCCGACTGTTACCGCTTATCCGCCAGATATGCAGCGAGCGGGTGACAAACGGCTATCGCCGCGTGACGGTACACCTCAATCGTGCGCTGAAGGAACAAAACTGGCGGGTTAACCCCAAACGCATTTACCGGATCATGCAGGCGAACAACCTGTTGCTGGCAAAATCTGTTCATAGAAAGCCAGAGCGGAGTCATACCGGCAACGTCGTGACACTCAAGCCAGATACGCGCTGGTGTTCAGATGGCTTTGAAATCCGCTGCTGGAATCGGGAAGTCGTGCGGGTAGTGTTCAGCCTTGACTGCTGTGATCGCGAAGCCATCTGCTGGTCGGCGACAACAGGTGGAATAAACAGCGTTATGGTGCAGGATCTGCTGACAGAAAGTGTGGAAAAGCGCTTTGGCAATACGCTTTACCTGCCGCATGCCGTTGAGTGGCTGACCGATAATGGCAGTTGCTACATAGCGGACTCAACAAGAACGTTCGCCGCCTCACTCGGGTTCATCGTGTGTACGACGCCAGTACGCAGTCCGGAGAGCAACGGGATGGCTGAATCGTTCGTGAAAACGTTCAAGCGTGACTACGTGTATGTGAATGATCTGCCGGATGCCATGACAGTGATGGGAAAACTGACGGAATGGATGGAAGACTACAATAACTGGCATCCCCATAAAGGGCTGAAAATGCAGTCACCAAGGGAATACAGAAGTTCGCTGCTGGCTATAAATTAACCGTGTCCGTTTTAGCGGGGGCAACTCCA
>NZ_JBBCKX010000052.1:0-1356 GCF_037153115.1 Pantoea sp. USMM079 | reverse complement strand
CGCCAAAAGCGCCGGCGTCGTTCTTCAGGTCGGCTTTAACCGCCGCTTCGTCAGCGGTTTCGCAGCCGCCTATGAAGACATTAAATCCGGACGCATCGGCGTGCCGCAGCTGCTCCGCTCCGTGACCCGCGACCCGGGCCTCGGCGACCCGTCGCCTATCCCGCACTGGACCATCTTCCTGGAAACCCTTATCCACGACTTTGACATCCTGCTGCACCTCAACCCGGGCGCAAGGCCGGTTGAAGTTTTCGCCATGGCCGATGCGCTGGTCCGCCCTGACTTCAAAGAGCGCGGCCTGCTCGACACCGCCGTCGTGAATATCCGGTTCGATAACGGCGCCATCGCCACGGCGGAAGCCAACTTCCAGGCCGTTTACGGCTATGACGTGCGCGGTGAAGTGTTCGCCAGCAAGGGCATGGTGCAGGCCGGCAACATTAACGTGAACAACTGCGTTCGCTACACCGCTGAGGGCATCTCCGTTGATACCGCCCGCCGCGACACCGACCTGCTGCGCGATGCCTACGTGGCTGAGCTCACCGACTTCGTGCGCTGCGTCTCCACTGGCGATACGCCAAAGGCCACCGGTCAGGATGCACGCAACGCCCTGGAAATTGCGCTGGCATGCATTTCCTCCGTTCAGCAGTCGCAGCCCGTTAAGCTCTGAGGATTAAACATGACTCAATACTCTCTGTCCGTCTGCGCCGAGATGGTCTTTCTTGACCTGCCTTTCATCGAACGCGTTGAGCGCATTCACGCCATGGGATTCGGCGTTGAAATCTGGGACTGGACCCAGAAGGATATCGATGCCCTTGTCAGAACCGGCGCGCGCTTCACCTCCATGACCGGCTATATCTCGGGGAATCTGACCGATGACGGGGAAATAGCGCAGCTGCTGTCCAGCGCGGCCGAGTCTCTTGAGGTCGCACGACGCCTGGGCTGCCCCTCGCTTAACCTGCACGGCACCGGCCTCAACAACGTGGGGCTGCCGGTCAAACCGGTTGAGGTCGTCACCGGCGCCATGTGGCTCAAAGCCGTCAGCACGCTGTCCGAACTTGCCATGCTTGGCGAGGAGGCCGGCAGGGTCTTCACGCTCGAAAACCTGAACACCGCCGTTGACCATCCGGGCACGCCGTTCGCCCGCGCCGAAGACACCCTGGCCCTGGTGAGCGCGGTAAACAGCCCCTGGCTCAAGATGAACCTCGATATTTATCACGCGCAGATCGGCGAGGGTAACCTGGTTGAGCTCATCCGCCGCTGCGGCCAGCACATCGGCGAGGTGCAGGTCGCGGACGTACCGGGGCGTAAAGAGCCGGGTACCGGTGAAATTAACTATCCGGCCGTGGCGCGCGCGCTGAG
>NZ_JBBCKX010000051.1:0-1503 GCF_037153115.1 Pantoea sp. USMM079 | reverse complement strand
AAGGCGGGGCGGCACAGGGATGTGCCATCCCTGAACTGAACCCAAAATGTTGGACTTTAAACCGACATAATGGGGATTAATCGTGAAGCCAAAATATTCATTTCAGTTCAAGTTAAAGGTCGTACGTTACTTTCTCGACGGTCATGCTGGTCAGGGTGGAACAGCGCAGCATTTCGGGGTTTCGAGGACGCACACGATTCGCTGGATACAGCTTTACCTTCACCACGGTGAAGAAGCACTGCGTCCCCGCTCCCGCTCCCTGCTTTATTCACCGGAGTTCAAACAGGAGGTCGTCACCTATGCCCTCAACCATCCTGAGACATCTGCAAGGCTCGCGGCACGCTTTGGTATATCTTCTCACACCACCGTTGATAACTGGCTCAGACGGTTCAGACTTGAAGGGTACAGTGCCTTTTGTCCGACACAGCCGGAGCGGAGCGTATCTATGCCAGTTAATCCAGACAAACCTCGTAAAACAGATGACAAAACGCCTGAAGAACTGCTGAAGGAGCTCGAGTATCTGCGGGCGGAAAATGACTACCTGAAGACGCTGCAGGGGATACTGCTTGAAAAAAAGCGGCTGGAGTCGCTGAAAAAGCAGCGGCGGTAAACCTGCTGCGTGCACAGCATCGTCTGACGGTGCTGCTGAAAGCAGCGCAGCTGGCCCGGAGCACCTTCTTTTACCATCTGGCTCACCTGCAGATACCTGATAAATATGCTGAGGTTAAGGCGCTGATGGTCCAGTTGTTCAGTGAACACCGGAGCCTTTATGGCTACCGGAGGCTTAACGAGCTTCTCAGGCAATGTGGCCACAGGCACAGTGGAAAAACCATCCTTAAGCTGATGAAAGCGCTTTCGCTGGAGTGTCCGGTGAGGCGGAAGAAATATTGTTCCTTCCGTGGCGATGCCTGCCAGGTGGTGGCTAACCTGCTGCAGAGAAATTTCATTGCATCAGCGCCGGAAGAGAAATGGGTGACAGACGTGACGGAGTTCCGCGTTGGAGAGGATAAGTATTACCTGTCAGTCATAATGGACCTGTACAACGATGAAATAGTGGCATGGGAAGGCTCCCGGAGGGCGGGGGTGCCGCTGATAGACGGCATGCTGAAAAAAGCGTTCAGTCGACTGAGCAGCCGGAGCCACGTGCTGCTACACAGTGACCAGGGGTGGCATTATCAGCGACAGGGCTACCGGCTGCAGCTTGCAGAAAGAGGAATACAGCAAAGTATGTCCCGGAAGGGTAACTGCCTGGATAACGCAGTAATAGAGAACTTCTTTGGGCACCTGAAAACAGAGATGTTCTATCTGAAAACGTTCGGAAGTATTAACGAACTGAGTGCTGCTGTCAGTGGGTACATAGACTTCTGGAACAACAAGCGGATAAAGATGGGGCTTGGCGGACTGAGTCCGGTGGCGTACCGGACCCACAATCACAATGAGCTGACTTAAGAGTCCAGGTTAAGGGGTTCAGTTCATCCCCCGCCGTTCCGTCAGGCAGACGAA
>NZ_JBBCKX010000050.1:0-1590 GCF_037153115.1 Pantoea sp. USMM079 | reverse complement strand
CCTTCGGGAGGGCGCTTACCACTTTGTGATTCATGACTGGGGTGAAGTCGTAACAAGGTAACCGTAGGGGAACCTGCGGTTGGATCACCTCCTTACCTGAAGATACCTTCCCGCGCAGTGCTCACACAGATTGTCTGATAGAAAAGTAACGAGCAGAAAAAACCTCTACAGGCTTGTAGCTCAGGTGGTTAGAGCGCACCCCTGATAAGGGTGAGGTCGGTGGTTCAAGTCCACTCAGGCCTACCAAATTCGCACTCATGCGGCGTTATGTACTCAGTCGTTTACCCAACAGTAAACGTCCTTCGTACATGCCTTGCCTGAGCACGAATTACCGTTTTCAAAAAACGGGACTCCTGGTGAGTGGTAGTAGTGGTCTCTGCAGTAACTGTATGGGGCTATAGCTCAGCTGGGAGAGCGCCTGCCTTGCACGCAGGAGGTCAGCGGTTCGATCCCGCTTAGCTCCACCATTACAGTGACTCAAAACAATACTTCAGAGCGTACCGGCAACGGTGTGCTGCGAAGTATTATGCTCTTTAACAATCCGGAACAAGCTGAAAATTGAAACGACACGTCGTATTCATTCTCCGTAATAAGAATGAATAAACGATGTGTTCGAGTCTCTCAAATGCTTGCAGTCTGCATGCGTTGCAAAACGCCTGTGGGTTGTGAGGTTAAGCGACTAAGCGTACACGGTGGATGCCCTGGCAGTCAGAGGCGATGAAGGACGTGCTAATCTGCGTAAAGCGTCGGTAAGGTGATATGAACCGCTACAGCCGACGATGTCCGAATGGGGAAACCCGGTGCACTCTGTGCATCATCGCAACATGAATACATAGTGTTGCGAGGCGAACCTGGGGAACTGAAACATCTAAGTACCCAGAGGAAAAGAAATCAACCGAGATTCCCCCAGTAGCGGCGAGCGAACGGGGAGCAGCCCAGAACCTGAATCAGTTTGTGCATTAGTGGAAGCGTCTGGAAAGTCGCAGGGTACAGGGTGATACTCCCGTACACAAAAATGCACATACTGTGAGTTCGAAGAGTAGGGCGGGACACGTGGTATCCTGTCTGAATATGGGGGGACCATCCTCCAAGGCTAAATACTCCTGACTGACCGATAGTGAACCAGTACCGTGAGGGAAAGGCGAAAAGAACCCCGGCGAGGGGAGTGAAACAGAACCTGAAACCGTGTACGTACAAGCAGTGGGAGCCTACTTGTTAGGTGACTGCGTACCTTTTGTATAATGGGTCAGCGACTTATATTCTGTAGCAAGGTTAACCGTATAGGGGAGCCGCAGGGAAACCGAGTCTTAACTGGGCGTTAAGTTGCAGGGTATAGACCCGAAACCCGGTGATCTAGCCATGGGCAGGTTGAAGGTTGGGTAACACTAACTGGAGGACCGAACCGACTAATGTTGAAAAATTAGCGGATGACTTGTGGCTGGGGGTGAAAGGCCAATCAAACCGGGAGATAGCTGGTTCTCCCCGAAAGCTATTTAGGTAGCGCCTCGTGAACTCATCTTCGGGGGTAGAGCACTGTTTCGGCTAGGGGGCCATCCCGGCTTACCAACCCGATGCAAACTGCGAATACCG
>NZ_JBBCKX010000049.1:0-1846 GCF_037153115.1 Pantoea sp. USMM079 | reverse complement strand
CATCCGCCGCTGCGGCCAGCACATCGGCGAGGTGCAGGTCGCGGACGTACCGGGGCGTAAAGAGCCGGGTACCGGTGAAATTAACTATCCGGCCGTGGCGCGCGCGCTGAGAGAAATCGGCTACACGGGCGTGGTCGCGCTGGAAGGATGGGCGTCCGGGGACTCAACTGAGGCGCTTCAGGCATTTAAGAAGTCTTTACAACCATGATAACTGAGTAGCTTTAAATACGTTAAATATCGCTTTTCTGAGAGGAGAAGCGATTTCGCCATTTTCATAAGGAAAGACGATGAATTTACAAAACAGAATCCGGGTTGGTGTCAGTCCTTTATCCTGGACAAATGATGTGCTGGAAGATCTTGGTGGTGATATTCCTCTGGAAACCTGCCTTGAAGAGGCGGCAACTGCAGGTTATGAAGGAATTGAATTAGGCAGAAAATTCCCCAGAACAATAAATAAGCTACAGCCAATGCTTAAAAAGGCAAATCTTAAACTTGCATCTGGTTGGTATAACGGTTTCCTGGCAGAAAGAAGCATTGAAGAAGAGCTCGAAGCGGTTCACGAACATGCGCTTCTGCTGAAAACACTTGGCGCTAAAGTCATGGTCTACGGCGAATGTGGTGCAATGCCTGGAGATGCACCTTTAGATGAGCCAATGTCACGTTCTCCCGAACTGAACGAGTTAAACCTGGCTGATTATGCCCAAAAGATTAATGACCTCGCTAATTCATTATCAAAGGTTTATGGATTACGTCTTGCTTACCACCATCATTTAATGATGATTGTAGAAAGAGATTATGAGCTAAAGGCCTTTCTGGAGGCTACGGATAATGCCGTAGGCATCGTACTTGACTGCGGGCATGCAAAATCTGCTGGCATTGACATAGAGTGGGTGCTGAATAACTACGGACAACGCATTGCTCACATCCATCTGAAAGATGTCCGTGGAGATGTGCTGGACGAGGTAATCAATCAGGATCTGAGTTTTAACGATGCAGTGAGGGCCGGTCTCTTTACTGTGCCGGGCGGAGGAATTGTAGATTATACGCCCGTGCTAAACTTTCTTAAAGAGTCCACATATTCTGGATGGATAATTGTTGAAGCCGAACAGGATCCTGAAAAAGCACCTCCCCTGTCAACCGTAACTCAGGCAAGGAAATGGGTTAAAGAGGAAATAGGAGTTTAAATCCAGAACCTTCTTGTACCAGGAAGCATCTTAGTTAAGATGCTTCCTTACTTCGATATATAAGGACATCATTCATTTCACCACTTAAACATTTCAGTACAGTTAATAGTTTGATGTGACCAAAGCATTATTATCAAACCCATCTCGTAATAAACCTCTAATCATACTCACAATCCCCTATCTCGCACATTTCATCAACACTGCTCACGTACAGCAAATTGTGCGTTAGTTATTTGGCTTGATAGAAATGCGAGATGATGTTTACGTGTCCATAAATAACACATGTTATGTGTACATGTCATGAATGTGAACACACAGTTAAAGATGAATAATCACAAAAACGATTTAATTCAATGAGTTAACTATTGGCATGCTACTTGCTTACTATTATAGCTTTCGTCACAAAAACGTAAGCACTTAAAAAATGAGATCTGGATCATATTATCTTATTAAAACGTTTAATAGCAATTAGTAAGCAAGAACTTTTTGATTCTGATTTCAAATAAGTACCCTATCACTTAAGGAAATAGTTAATGTCATCAGTGAAAATCGTTCGCGTAGGCCTGATTGGTGCCGGTCGTATGGGCAGTTTCCACGGTCAGACCGTTGCGCAGCTTATCCCCGGCGCGGTGCTCGCCGCAGTTGCCGATCCCGTTCCCGGC
>NZ_JBBCKX010000048.1:0-1877 GCF_037153115.1 Pantoea sp. USMM079 | reverse complement strand
AATGTTAAAGCTAAGCAGAGATGACCACTTTTAGGCAAACCTGAGTTGTCCGGATGAGATAAATTGCAGCCTTTCAAATCACAGTATGATGTGGAATTATTGGCAGATAAATTTGATTATCAGGGAAGCCAACTTTGAGGCATGAACTCTGGGTCGAGCCTGATGGATGCCAGACCTTTTGTCTGAAAGGTGTCCAGGGTAATGCAGCAAGATCATTATTGGATCCTGGTGCAAAACTTATATGGGAAGTGGATGCGGCCAGCCATTATGAAGCAATGACCCTTTATTATAAATATATGGACTGGGGCCAATATATGACGTCTTTTCCTGAACAGGATTGTAAAAACTTATTCCGAACTGGGTTGGGAATAAAGTTACTGAACAAGCCTGATTTAAGTATCTTTCCGCTCAAAAATTTCCTCGCTGCGGCTCTGTAAGTCAAATAACGCTTCCATTAAATCATCCTCATTCACCGCACGTTGCCGCTTTTTAGCTGGATCTTTCTTCGCACTTCTCCGACTCGGCCCGGTTCCGGCCGGGAGGCCCTGAGACCGCGTATTATCACGCTTGTCCTGCATCAGCTTGGCCACGGCCAGCGCGTGTCCAAGCCGTTTGTTGTCAACGATCGCACCCTGGTCAACTTCAGACAGCCGGTCGTAGGCAGAGTAGGGAAGCACCGTGCCGTGACTCCTGAGTTCAACGCGACCATCCGGGTACTGCCAGGCATCCAGATATTTACCCATCGCGCGGCGGCTGTCATCGTTATCCTCAAGTAGCAACAGCATTTTATCGTAGCGGACCGTCAGCGCTTTCGAAACCTTGCGCGGTTCGCGCCAGGTAAATATCTGGTTCAGGTTGTCGTCTGCATCGAGCGGACGGTGAACGTCAAAATCATGCCTCGGTGCCTTCGCGAAACGCCGGTTGTAGTCCGCCATAAACTCAGCGGCAAAGGCGTTAGCCGCGTCAGGCGTGCTGATGTCACGCAGCCTGAGTTCCTTGACCAGCCGATCCTGCAATGTGAGGTGTGCACGCTCCACGCGGCCCTTGGCCGAGCTGGTGTTGGCGCAGATGCCGGTGATGTTCAGCTCGTTCATCGCGCGACCGAACTGCGTCTGACCGTCGCCGCCAGCCGCATTTTTATTGTTGATGCGGAACACGCTGGCCTTGTCGCTGTAAAACGCCAGCGGCTTGCCGTGCTGCTCCAGATAGCCGCGCGTGGCTTCAAAGTATGTGAACGTGGACTCGGAGCGGACGAAATGAAGCTGCATCAGGCGGCTGGTCGCGTCATCCACATAAACCAGCAGCGTGCAGGCCGGGGCGCGTTCCTCGAACCAGCGGTGATCGCAGCCGTCGATCTGTATCAGCTCGCCGACACAGGCGCGCCGGTAACGCGGTTGCTGAATCTTTGGGACGCGATGCCTGCGCGGGATCCAGAGTCCTGACTGCATCATCAGCTTGCGTACGGTCTCTTTAGACAGCGTCACGCCGTGCAGCTCGGCCAGCTTCTCGCAGGCCAGCGTCGGGCCAAAATCAGCGTAGCGCTCGCGGATGATCTGAACCGCACGTTCAGCAAGGCCAGCAGGCAGCTGATAGTTGCTGGGCTTACCGCGCCGCCGATCAGCCATGCCCAGCGGACCGTCTGAACGATAGCGCTGAAGCAGGCGACGACAATGCCTGTCGGAAATACCGAGACGCTCAGCAGCGAGATGGGTTGTCAGCCGCCGGTCGACGACGTCCTGAATAACTTTAAGCCGGTTAACTTCGTTCATCGTGAAAAACTCCGCACCAGAAGCCGTCATATCAGGATCCTCAGCAGGTAGCCCGAAGCGGCCAGGTAAGCTTAGCTCAGAACGGCCAGGTTAGCTTTGCTTCTATAA
>NZ_JBBCKX010000047.1:0-5639 GCF_037153115.1 Pantoea sp. USMM079 | reverse complement strand
CTACCGGGACGACGGGAGCGCTCGTTCCCAAGGGTGGTGAAAGAGAGACCCTATAAATATCCGACAGCCAGAAGAAAAAATGCCAGTCAGGCTTAACTGACTGGCATTAGGGCGTTTGCCCGGCTTATTCACATCACCTTCATTACTGATTGGCGTTAGCGCTTTTCAGTTCAGGCTGTGAAGCATCACTCTGCGTCATGCGGTTCAGCAGTGGCGCGGTGATCAGCATCAGGATAGCGATCACACCGGTCGCAATACCAATCTGCTGGAACACATGGCTGTAAACTTCCAGTGAAGCATGCGGATCGGTCACATTATTCGGTACGGCCATCAGATTCGCCACTTTACCGGCAATCATTGCAGCACCCGCCGTGGTCAGGAACCAGGAACCCATGATGAAGCCCATCAGACGCTGTGGGACTAACTGCGCCACCATTGCCAGGCCAAGACCGGAAATCATCAGTTCGCCCACACTCTGCAGTGCATAGCTGATGATCAACCAGTTCACAGACACAATACCGGCATCGTTAGCGAATTTGGCACCAAATGGCAGCACCAGGAACGCAGCAGAGCACAGCACCATACCAATCGCAAATTTATGCGGCATAGGCAGTTTGTCGCCCAGCTTGTTGTAAACCGCTGCCAGAATTGGGCTGGCCAGCATGATCCAAAACGGGTTCAGTGCCTGGAACTGTTCAGGTTCGAAGGTAATACCCAGAATGGCATGCTCAACGTTACGAATAGCGAAGAAGTTCAGTGAGGTTGGCATCTGCATATACAGCACGAAGAATACAATCGCTTCGAGCATCAGCAGGAAGGCGACGATCATTTTACGGCGTGCTGCACCCTGCAGGGCAAAGGCTTCTTTCGCGAACACCAGCACGATGCCGATGGCAATCACGCCCAGTGCCATACGCGCAATGCTTTGGTGATGCAACAACCAGGCCGCAATGGCAACCAGCGCCACCACACCTACCAGCGTCATTAGCAATTTGCTGACATTCAGTGGCGCAAAGTCCGGTTTAGAACCGTAGTTTTTCACCAGGCGCTGGCAGAACAGGAAGTTCAGTAAGGTAATCACCAGACCCACCACGGAGAGCGAGAACGCTGCGCCCCAGCCGTAATGTGCAGCCAACCACGGTGTCAGCATCATCGAGAACAGAGAACCGATGTTGATCGACATATAGAACATGGTGAACGCACCGTCGATGCGCGGATCATCTTTCTCGTAGCAGGTAGATAGCAGAGAAGAAGGGTTGGCTTTAAACAAGCCACTACCCACGGCGATAGTCGCCATACCGACGTACACCATCGCAGTGTCATGACCTGAGAAAGCGATCAGTGCATAACCGAGCGCCAGCACGATCACGCCGAGCACAATCACGCGTTTGGTACCCAATACTTTATCGCCCAGCCAGCCGCCAATCGCGACCATGCCGTAAACCAGGGCGCTGAACGAGGTGAACAGGGTAATGGAGTCCGCTTCGGACATGCCCAGCTGTTTCACCAGGTAAACGGCCATGATGGCTTGCAGACCGTAGTAGCCGAAACGCTCCCACAGTTCGATGGAGAAGATCAGATAAAACGCTTTCGGTTGCTTGAACGCGTTGAGGCTTACTGCCTCGTCAGTGTGTTTGTTTGCAGTTGACACGTGTACCTCAGTTTATACATAGCCTGTTTTACGACAGGAATTAAGTCTGCGTCGGGCTGAGTAATCCCGCGCAACATTGTTATTAGAAAGGAAAAACGGCGCCTAATTTGGCTGAATCAGGCCAACAGGGCAAGCATTTTTTGCACGCTGAAATACTTGTAACAGGTAGGGTTAATGCCGTTATAAGAAGTTGTAAATCAGTGTTAAATATTGCTGTGTGGCATTGTATCAGAATAATCGTGCTAACTGGAGATCCTTAGGATCATTTTCCTGATATAAACCGCTTAAGGTGTATTTTACAGAATATAACGCTATAGATGATAATTTATACCAACATAAAGACCGTGAAGGTACATTTACTAAGCACAATTGCTTGATAGTTGAGCGTAATAGGCTGACTAAAGTTTCCAAATGGCTAATTTGTTGATCCTGCGCACAAAATTACGAATTAATTAAAACCGTAAAAGAAGTAAACGATTGCGTGGTCAACATCCGTCGAGTTAATCACCACAAAGAGGAATGTTTAGCCGTATAAAAAGCAGGCTATAACCAAAATGCGCGCAAACGAAAGTGAGTGATATCGCGCTGAAATGCGCTTAGACAGGTCGTGATGTTTGCTGTAACCTCGTTTTTTCCCTAAAAGGACGTAGCCATGACGCAGTCAGTTCGTGTCGCCCTTGTTGGCGATTACCGTGCCAATGCCGTTGCACATCAAGCCATTCCTCCTGCTGTACAGTTTGCCGCAAAATCCCTCTCGCTCGACGTCACCGCCGACTGGATCGCCACCCCAGACATCCATCAACACAACTGGAACGATTACGATGCCATTTGGGTGGTGCCGGGCAGCCCGTATCTCAACGACGAAGGTGTCTTTGCGACGATCCGCTGGGCGCGTGAAAACCACAAACCGTTCCTCGGTTCGTGTGGCGGTTTCCAGTATGCGGTGGTGGAGTACGCCCGCAATGTACTGAGTTGGGAAGATGCCGGGCATGCGGAAACCGATGAAAGTGGGCGCTGGGTGATTGCGCCGCTGGCCTGTTCGCTGGTGGAACAGCGTGGCACGGTGACTTTCGAACCGGGCTCACGGATTGCGCAAGCTTACGGCGCGCTGGAAAGTGATGAAGGGTATCACTGCAATTTCGGCGTGAACCCGGAATTCAGTGACGCGCTGGCCACTAATAATCTGAAGATTACTTCATGGGATTTGGATCGTGACGTACGCGGTGTTGAACTGACCGATCATCCGTTCTTTGTCGCGACGCTGTTCCAGTCAGAACGGGCGGCGCTGCAAAATCGGCTATCCCCGCTGGTGGTCGCCTGGCTGCAGGCTGCGGCTAAATAATCGATTGAACAGAGAGAGGCTGCTTAGCCTCTCTTTACTCGTCCAGACACAGCAGGGGTTTGCGCGTACGACCCGACTGGTGATAACTCTCAATAGCCGCGCGCCACTCGCTCAATGGGAAAATTTCCACCTCACCACACTCGCTGTCGCGCAGCAACGGCCAGACTTCTGAGAAAAGCTGTTGCCACAGTGCCGCACCAATATCGCCTAACGTGTGCCTGACATGGAACCAGTGCAGCGCTGGACGGGTAGCATTCACTTTTACCGGCGTGCCGCTCAATACTCCGTAAGCCACAAACTGTGCGTGCTCAGGTAGCGTTCGCCAGATCAACTGCCCCACATCGCCGCCGACCGCATCAAACACGATATCGGTTTGCGCACTCACTGTTTTAATCGCATCCCCTTCGTTGTCCTGCAACGCAGTCAGGTCGAGGGCGAGCAACTTTTCTGCATGTGTTGACGAGCGATACACCATCACCACACGTCGTGCACCGTGCAGCTTAGCCCACTGGGCCAGCAACAGTGCGCAGGCGGAACCACCGGCAGTGATCAGGACATTTTTACCGCTGACCGGCCATTGCTGCAGCATCAGCAAAGCGGCCAACGGATTGATATAGGCGCGCGCGGCCAGCGTATTCTTAATATCCTCTGGTACCGGAATAGCGAGCTGTGGATCGATATCCACATAATGTTGCCAGCAGCCTACGCCACGCAGCGGTAACACGCGTTGCCCCACTAAATGTGAGTAAGCATAGGGCGCGGCGATCACGGTGCCCACGCCTTCGTAGCCAGCGACCTGTGGCGGCGCGACACGATGACGATAAGCACCGGTAATCGGGATCAGATCAGATGCGTTCACTGGCGCATAGTGCATTTGCACGCGCAGCAGATCAGCGGAACAAGGGGCTAAAGAGGAGGATTCCAGCGTCAGTACATCAACAGGATCGCCAAACTGCCGATACCAGAGCGCGAGATTGCGATCCGTTATCGGCATGGACTCAGACTTCGGTTTTGGCGTCGAATTAGGATGGTGAAGTCCTAAATAACCATTATTTAATGTCATGAGGTTTTAGCTTAAGGACGATTTCTTATAATTCTACATGACCACTTTTGCTTTTTTCCATTAATAGCAACCCGCTAATGCAATGGATTATATCCTTTCGGTTAAAGCCCAGATCTGCCGGCATCTCTGATAGAGAGGAAAATGTGTCCCAAACTGAGTGCTATTTGTGAAACAGAGATAGCGGTGGCGCTTTTCCACCCCCCTCAACCTCGGCAATGTGTACCGGGCGCAACGATCACGGCAATCGCCCCTCCAAAATAATCCCCCGGAGAAAGTTGTTATATTTTCTTACTGGTTTGTCCTCATTTGAATGAAGTGACCGCCGAGAATAAATTTTCTCAAAAATTTTTTTCAGATATTTCTGGCTAAATTATGAGCCATCTAACAATGACTTAAAGCCAAATCTAAGAATTTCCTTATATAAATCAGCAATAAGAGAACGTGTCAGGCTGTTGCTTTAGGTCCATTGATTACTTTATATTCGTGCACGGACTTACAGGAAAAGTCGGGTCTTAATGCTTTTCTCCACTATTTATACGATTGAATCATAAGTGTGGGTTATCAAACTGGGGCTTTGAAAGTCCGTTCCAATTTACGCCAGTGCCTGCACACCGCAGGGGCGCATAAGTCAATCGAGCTTCCTCTCTCGTTCATAAGGAGAACGTAAGGGTGGTGAAGGTTAACCCTGTGATGCACGACATCAAGGGCACTTATAAAAAGAAGCGCAACTACCTGAAGCAGATTGAATTGCGCAGCGAATAAAAACCTGGACTTACAAGGATGTCAAAATCATTCATTCCAATTCATTGCACGAACGCGCCTTCTCGTAAGCCCGTGTGGGTGGTTCACTGTCCGCTTTTTCAGAGGTTCGCCTGCGCGCAGATACGCCTCTGAAAAATACACCGATTTACAGATGCCTCAGACCTTATAGGCCTCGGTTAACGGCCAGGGGCGGTAGCGTGCCTGAAACAGAGTGAGAATTTATCAAATTTAGTAGTCGCAGCAGCCGTATGACAATCACTGGGGGGCGGTTTTTCCCTATGGAAAAGCATGCGATATCGGTGACGTTAATCCCTGATAGCTTGACAAAGAAGTAATTATCGGCAATCAAGAAATAAAAATATTACTGACGTTATTCTCTCTGCAATTAGTGGGAGACATAACAATTCGTCATCAAGGAGAGAATGACAATGATCCCCTCTGGCCTAATAGAAAAAACAGCATCGGTAATTTCCTCTACGCTCAATCGATATTCTTTATTGATTCCAGCCTGCAATTCACCGATTGATGTGGAAAATCTTACGGGCATGGAAGCGCTGAGCGAGAACTACCTTTACAGCGTGATGTTCACCAGCCCGGATAATGACATTTCACCAGACCGGATGCTGCGCAAAGCGGTGACGCTGATTATGGGCATTGGACCTCTGCAGAAATTCGAATCGCAGAAGATTGTTCACGGTTATATCACCGATTTCCGCCGTCTGACGGGTTCCGCAGACCAGGTTAGTTATCTCATTATTATTGAACCCCGCTTTGCGCTTCTGGATAAGCAATACCGCTCACATCGCTTCTTTGTGAATAAA
>NZ_JBBCKX010000046.1:0-9650 GCF_037153115.1 Pantoea sp. USMM079 | reverse complement strand
CTCTGGACACTTGAAGGCGCTTCGCCTGGGCGTATCCCGGAACTGGTAAAGGACGTAAGTTCGATAGCAGAGATGGTCAGACTACCGGGACGACGGGAGCGCTCGTTCCCAGGGGTGGTGAAAGAGAGACCCTATAAATATCCGACAGCCAGAAGAAAAAATGCCAGTCAGGCTTAACTGACTGGCATTAGGCCCGAAGGCCCGTTTTCTTTTATGCGTTCTGGCGCCACCATTCGGCGAGCAGAATGCCAGTCGCCACGGAGACGTTAAGACTCTCAACGTTGCCGGTACCGCCAATCGACAGGCTGATATCACCCTGCTGGAAGGCGCTGTCGGACAGACCTTCACGCTCCTGACCCAGTACCAACACCATTTTGGCTGGCAGCTCAGCTTTCGCCAGCGGCGTGCCTTCATGGCTGGAGGTGGTGACAATGGTGTAACCCGCTTTGCGGAAGGCTTCAAGGCCACTAGCAAAACTTTCACCGCTGATCGCCTGCACATGTTCTGCGCCACCTTCTGCGGTACGCACTGCCGCGCCCGATTCCAGCAGCGACGCGTCGTTGACCAGCAAACCTTTCACACCGAAGTGTGCGCAGCTACGCATGATGCCACCGAGATTGTGCGGGTTGCTGACATCTTCCAGCGCCAGCACGCAATCCCTGGTATCCGCTTTTTTCAGCCACTCAGAGACTTCCATGCCCATACGTTTCTTGATGATGAAGCACACGCCGCCGTGGTGTTCGGTGCCTGAAGCCTTAGTCAGCTCGGCATCATCCACCACGTGGTAGGCTTTACGGTTGGCCGCTAACCAACGCAGCGTTTCGCGGAAGCGCGGGGTGACGCTCTGGATAAACCAGGCACGTACAATGCTCTCTGGGCGGCTGGCAAACAGCGCCTGGCAGGCATTTTCGCCGTAAACGCGCGTCTCTTCCTGACGCTGACGGCGAATCTGCTCGGGGTCGATCACCGGCTTGTTGCTGGCTGCATCATCAACCTGGCTGTCATCAGCCACTGGCGGACGAGAAACGGTGCGCCACGGAGAATCACCGAAGCTGCGGTTGTCATCACGATCATCGCGACGACCGAAGCTGCGACCGCGGTCAGCATTGCGTGCATCACGCGCGGGCGTTCCGCGTCCACCTGCACTGCTGCGACCACCTTCTTCATTATTACTTGCAGTACGAGGACCAGAACGACGATTATCTTCCTGGCGCGCAGCAGGACGGCCGCCTTTGCCGGTACGGGGATTTGGCTTTTGGCCTGCATCCTCATCACGTACATACATCACTTTTACCTTGCCGCTTTTGCCTTTAAATTCGTCGTTCATTTGTTCCTCCTGCATTGAGAGCGCGAAGATTACCTGATGTGCTGGAGCTTAGCTATCAACTATTGAACCTATTGGGCAATCCAGATTGAGCATAGCACTCAACCTTTTCATAATGTTCGGCAATCATAACATTTACAGGTCCGGTTTGAGGTGACGATGAATACTGTATGTGCCTCCTGTCAGGCAACTAATCGCGTTCCCGAGGAACGCATTGCCGATGGCGCCAAGTGTGGTCGCTGTGGCGACGAGCTGTTCAATGGTGAAGTCGTGAATGCCACCGCAGCCACGCTGGATAAATATTTGCAGGACGATCTGCCCGTGGTGATCGACTTCTGGGCGCCATGGTGCGGCCCATGCGTGAACTTCGCGCCTGTTTTTAAGGATGTCGCTGACGAACGCCGCGGTAAAGTGCGCTTTGTGAAAGTGAACACGGAAGCCGAACCGGCACTCAGCTCACGCTTCCGCATCCGCAGTATCCCGACCATTATGGTGTTCAAAAAAGGTGAGATGGTCGACATGTTAAACGGGGCAATGCCCAAAGCGCCGTTTAATGAGTGGCTCGACGAATCACTTTAAGCACCTCAGGCCAGCCCCTGTGCTGGCCTTGCCGTTAGCCTTCCATTAAACTGGCGTTTTTTTCCTGCCTGCGATTCTATGTCTGAAAATGCCGTTCTGCGCTTACGTGCGCAACGTTTAGCACGCGCTACGCGCCCGTTTCTTGCCCGTGGCAATCGCGTGTTGCGTTGCCAGCGTTGTCTGTTGCCGCAAAAAAATTGCCTGTGTGCCACGCTGCAACCACAGCTAGCACGCAGCCGTTTTTGTCTGGTGATGTTCGATACCGAGCCAATGAAACCCAGTAATACCGGACGCCTGATTGCCGATATCCTGCCTGATACGCTGGCGTTTGGCTGGTCACGCACCGAACCTGATGAAGCGATGCTCACAGCAGTGCAAACCACCGATTATCAGCCACTGGTAGTATTTCCGGGCTCGTATGCCGATGCAGGCAGGGAAGTCCTCACCACACCTCCGCTCACCGGCAAACCACCGCTATTTATTATGCTGGATGGCACCTGGACCGAAGCCCGCAAAATGTTCCGCAAAAGCCCCTGGCTGGATGCGTTCCCGGTGATGTCACTCAACGTTTCCACACCGTCGCGCTACACGCTGCGGGAAGCGCACGGCGAGGGCCAGCATTGTACCGCTGAAGTGGCCGCCGCGCTGCTGGAACAGGCTGGCGATGCTGAGGCAGCAAGCGCGTTACAGCAGCATTTTGAGCATTTCCGTCACGCTTATTTGGCAGGCAAGCCGCATCATCCTGTGCACTATCAGGAAAGTGTGCTGTAGGGATCGCCTGATTTTTTAACTCGTCCGTTTGATTTATAGTCGCACATCGCCATGGAGTTGGCTCCCAACATAAGGATGATGCGCTATGAAAGTCTGGTGGCTTGTTGTGCTGCTGATAGCGGGCTGCAGCACGGCACCGCAAACTGACCGCCCTTACCCACTGCAGTTACAATCCGTTAGCACACGTCCAGGTGGCATGATTAGTGTTGCTGAATTGCAGCCCGGTGATTTGCTGCTCTCCTCTGCCACCTCGCCTCAATCCTGGGGCATTCGCCTGATTAGCTTCAGCGGTGTCAGCCATGCCGCAATCTACCTGGGTGATCGGCAAGTGGCGGAAGCCGTGGGCAGTGGTGTCAAAATCATTCCGCTGCAACAGGCTATTGAGGAGAGTAATAATGTGTTGGTGCTACGCGTGCCCAGCCTCACTCAAGACCAAAGCTCGCTGTTGCGCGAATTTGCCCACCAGCAACAAGGCAAAAAATACAATTTCAAAGGTATCGTGATGTTCATGCCGTTTATGGTTTCGCGCCGCGTCTGCGAGCTGCCGCTGATGCATGAAAATCTACGCAGTGCCTGTCTCACTGCATTAGCGCGCGTGCAACTCGCCGACGTTGACGATCCTCAAGCCAATCGCTTCTTCTGCTCAGAATTCGTCATCGCAGGATATCGCCATGCAGGCGTCGAGCTACTTCAGGGACAGGCGAGCTGGGTCAGTCCGGCTGATCTCATGCATCTGCGTGATGGAGATGTCTCAGCATGGCATAGCGAGCAGAATATGCAGTACATCGGCCATTTAAAGCGCTGGAACCTTAAAGAGATCCTCAGCCTGCGATCGGCGAGTCGGCAAGCAGAGTAAAAAGCGTTTACAATCATGCCAATCTTGATGTCGGGAGCGGATGATGAGCCAACGCGGACTGGAAGCACTGTTACGACCTAAATCAATCGCGGTGATTGGTGCGTCAGTTACACCGGGGCGCGCCGGCTACTTTATGATGCGTAATTTGCTGGCTGGCGGATTTAGCGGTCCGGTGCTGCCGGTCACGCCGAAGTATAAAGCCGTAAGCGGTGTGCTGGCCTGGCCGGATATTGCCAGCCTGCCGTTCGCGCCCGATCTCGCCATTATCTGTACTCATGCCAAACGCAATCTGGAGCTGCTGCAGCAGCTGGGTGAAAAAGGCTGCAAAGCCTGCATCATTCTCTCCTCGCCCGCCAGTCAGCTTGAAGAATTGAAGGCCTGTGCCAGCCAGTGGCAAATCCGCCTGCTCGGCCCGAACAGTCTGGGATTGCTGGCCCCGTGGCAAGGATTAAACGCCAGCTTCTCGCCGGTGCCGATCGCAAAAGGACGCATTGCCTTTATTTCTCAATCCGCTGCGGTATCCAACACCATTCTTGATTGGGCTCAGCAGCGCAATCTCGGCTTCTCCTGGTTTATCGCTTTGGGCGACAGTCTGGATATTGATGTTGATGATTTGCTGGATTTCCTGGCGCGTGACGGTAAAACCAGCGCTATTCTGCTCTATCTGGAGCATCTCAGTGATGCGCGCCGCTTTGTTTCGGCCTCTCGTAGCGCCTCACGCAATAAACCGATTCTGGTGATCAAAAGCGGTCGCAGCCATCAGGCACAGGCGATGATTGGCACACTCAGCGGGCTGGATGCAGCATGGGATGCCGCGATTCAGCGTGCCGGTTTGCTGCGGGTGCAGGACACGCATGAACTGTTTTCAGCGGTGGAATCGCTGAGCCATATGCGTCCATTGCGAGGGGATAGATTGATGATCATCAGCAATGGCGCAGCCCCCGCTGCCTTAGCACTGGATGAGCTGTACGCGCGTAATGGCAAACTGGCTACGCTGAGTGATGAGACTTTACAAGCCTTGACCACGTTGTTGCCCGAGGGCGTTGGCCGCGGTAATCCGCTGGATCTCAAGGACGATGCCACCCCAGCGCGCTATGTTGCCTGCATTGAACAACTACTGGATAGCCATGAACTCGATGCATTAATGATTATCCATGCCCCGAGCGCCGTGTCTCCCGCCACCGAAACGGCCGAGCAAATTATTGCGGCAGTGGCAAAACATCCGCGCGGCAAACAGGTGACACTTCTCACTAACTGGTGTGGCGAATACTCGTCACAAGCCGCTCGTCGTGCTTTCACTCAGGCCGGAATCCCCACCTGGCGCACGCCGGAAGGCACGGTGACCGCTTTCATGCACCAGGTCGAATATCGCCGTAACCAGAAGCAATTGCGTGAAACCCCCGCTTTGCCGATAGGCCTGACACAAAATAGTACGCAGGCGCACCAGTTGATTCAGCAAGCGCTGGATCAGGGGATCAACACGCTGGATACCCACGAAGTGCAGCCGGTGCTGCAAGCGTATGGTTTGTCGACGCTACCGACCTGGATTGCGAGTGACAGCCGTGAGGCCGCCACTATTGCCGATCAGATTGGTTATCCGGTGGCGCTTAAGCTGCGGTCGCCGGATATTCCACACAAATCAGAAGTTCAGGGCGTGATGCTGTATCTGCGCAGTTGTGAGGAGGTCGAGCAGGCCGCTGAAGCGATATTTGATCGCGTGCGCCATACCCATCCTCAAGCCCGAATTGATGGATTGCTGGTACAAAGCATGGCGAATCGTGCGGGTGCGCAGGAATTACGCGTGGTGGTGGAGCAAGATCCGCTGTTTGGTCCCATCATTATGCTGGGTGAAGGCGGCGTAGAGTGGCAGGCCGATAAACAGGCTGCCGTCGCACTCCCCCCATTGAACATGACGCTGGCGCGCTATCTGGTGATTCAGGCGATGAAGAGCGGCAAAGTGCGCAGTCGCAGTGCGTTGCGTCCACTGGATATTGCCGGGCTAAGCCAATTGCTGGTGCAGGTTTCAAATCTGGTGGTAGATTGCCCGGAGATCCAGCGGCTGGATATCCATCCGCTGCTGGCATCCGCTAATGAATTCACCTTGCTGGATGTCACGCTGCAACTCGCGCCCTTTACCGGTGATAACGAAGCGCGTCTGGCTATCCGTCCTTACCCGCATCATCTTGAAGAACAAGTACAGCTGAAAGATGGGCAGTATTGCCTGTTCCGTCCTATCTTGCCGGAAGATGAACCACAACTGCGCGCGTTTATCGCTCAGGTAACGAAGGAAGACCTTTATTATCGTTATTTCAGTGAGATCAATGAGTTCACGCATGAGGATCTCGCCAACATGACCCAAATCGACTATGACCGAGAGATGGCCATTGTTGCAGTACGACAGCACGACGGGAATGATGAGATTATTGGTGTGACGCGTGCGATCTCAGATGCCGATAACATTGATGCGGAGTTTTCGGTGCTGGTGCGCTCCGATCTTAAAGGACTCGGGATGGGCAGACGATTGCTGGAAAAGATGATCCGCTATACGCGCGATCATGGTCTGCAACAATTGAACGGTATCACCATGCCACACAACACCGGCATGATTACGCTGGCACGAAAACTGAATTTTCGTGTGAATATTCAATTGGATGATGGCATTGTCAGCCTGAATTTACCGCTCGGTGAGGCGTGATGATATCCTGTACAGAAAGGTAAAAATCCTCCTTATCAGGCCGGTTGATGTTATTATTTACCGTTAGGATCATGATTTGATGGCAAAAGGCCATGCAATGAACAGAGAAGAAGTGCACTGTGATGTTGTCTAAATTTAAACGCAATAAACACCAACAACACCTCGCACAGCTGCCTAAACTGTCACAATCCGTGTCGGATGTGACCACGCTTTACTCGCCTGCCGAGTTCCGTAAGACCCTGCTGACGAAAATCGCTGCGGCTGAAAAACGCATCTGCATCGCCGCGCTCTATCTCGAGAACGACGACGGCGGGCGTGGCATCATGCAGGCACTCTATGCTGCGCGTCAGGCACGTCCGGAGCTGGATATCAGCATTCTGGTGGATTGGCATCGCGCGCAGCGTGGCCGAATTGGCGCCGCTCGTGGACTGACCAATGCTGATTGGTATTGCGAGATGGCAGCACAGCATCCCGATATCGCTATTCCAGTGTATGGCATTCCCGTTAACACGCGTGAAGCACTTGGCGTACTGCATCTTAAAGGCTTCATTATTGATGACACCTTACTGTATAGCGGCGCCAGCCTGAATGATGTTTATCTGCATCAGCATGATAAATATCGCTATGATCGCTATCAGCTAATCCGCAATCCACAATTGGCGGACACCATGTACGCGTGGATTTGCGAAAATCTCAAGCAGTCCGATGCGGTTAATCGCCTTGACCAGACTGAGCGTCCATCCAGCCCTGAAATTAAAAACGAAACACGCCAGTTCCGCCAGGATTTGCGCAGTTTTAACTACCAGTTCGCGGGGAATACTGACAATGACTCACTGGCGGTCACGCCGCTGGTGGGCCTTGGCAAACGCAGTCTGCTCAATAAAACCATCTTCCATTTGATGCCGTGCGCCGAGCGTAAACTGACGCTGTGCACGCCTTACTTCAACCTGCCAGCGATCCTGGTGCGTAATCTGATCCACCTGCTGCGTCAGGGTAAAGAAGTGGAGATCATCGTGGGCGATAAAACCGCCAACGATTTCTACATCCCGCCTGACCAGCCGTTTAAAATCATCGGCGCACTGCCCTATCTGTATGAGATCAACCTGCGACGCTTTCTGAGCCGTTTGCAGTATTACGTCAATAATGGCCAGTTGACGGTGCGTTTGTGGAAAGACGGCGAAAACAGTTATCACCTAAAAGGCATTTGGGTGGATGACGAGTGGATGATGATTACCGGTAATAACCTTAATCCGCGCGCCTGGCGACTGGATTTGGAAAATGCGGTGCTTATCCATGATCCGAAGAATGAGCTGGCAGAACAGCGCGAGAAAGAGCTGGCGTTGATTCGTGAACATACCACGACGGTCCAGCACTTCCGCGAATTAGAGAGTATTTCTTACTATCCGGCGAAGGTACGTAAGTTAATCCGTCGTCTACGCCGTATCCGTATTGACCGTCTTATCAGTCGCTTACTCTAGCAGATGCGTGCGTTCACCCTCTGCGTAGTTTTACTTTGTAGTGGATGTGCGCATGTGGCTCAAGATAACTGGACCGGTAAGGACAAAGCCGAACACTTCTTCTCTTCTGCCGTGCTAGCCGCTGCCGGCAGTGAAATCTCCCAACACCAGCATCAAAGCCGTGGACAAAATTTACGTTTTGGCTTTTTGTTCTCGCTGAGTTTTGGCGTAGGAAAAGAGTTATATGACAGCCGCTCTTCGGGGAGCGGCTGGAGTTGGAAAGATCTCAGTTATGACGTTGCGGGAGCGGCCACTGGCGTTGCCTTGTGGAATTTAAGCCAATAATCACAGTGTAATGCCCTTCCCTCTGCGATGGAGCATCAGGGAAATAACGAAGGCCAACGCCCCCATCGCCGACACATACCAGAAGAAACTGGTTTCAATCCCCTCTTTCTTCAGCAGTAAAGCGACATACTCGGCCGAACCACCAAAGATCGCATTAGCCACCGCATAAGATAAGCCAACACCTAGCGCGCGCACTTCTGGCGGGAACATTTCTGCTTTCAGAATGCCACTGATGGCGGTATAGAAGCTGGTGATAATCAGCGCCAGCATGATCAGTGCAAATGCGGCCCAACCGCTCTGCACATTTTGCAGCATCATCAGGATCGGTACGGTACAGATCGCTGCACCCGCACCAAAGATCATCATCGAGGATCGACGACCGATCTTATCTGAAAGCGCTCCAACGATCGGCTGAATCAACATGAAGACGAATAATGCAGCTGTCATCAATCCACTGGCGCTGCGTGCATCCATCCCTGCCGTGTTGACGAGATACTTTTGCATGTAGGTGGTAAAGGTGTAGAAGCTCAGTGAACCGCCGGCAGTAAAGCCCAATACCATCAGAAATGCGCGTGAGTGATTGCGCAGCAAACCCATAACGCTGCCCGCATCTTTATGTTCCCGATTCTTTTTCTCGGAGGTTTCATTCAGTGAGCGACGCAGCCACAGAGCGACCACAGCCAGCACTGCGCCAAGGAAGAAGGGGATACGCCAACCCCAACTGCGCAACTCTTCGTCGCTGAGGATCTGTTGCAGCACCACTACGGTAAGTACCGCTAACAGCTGCCCGCCGATCAGCGTCACGTACTGGAATGATGCGTAAAATCCTTTACGGCCCTCTAAAGCGACTTCACTCATGTAAGTGGCGCTGGTGCCATACTCTCCTCCCACTGACAACCCTTGAAACATACGCGCCAGCAGCAGGATCACCGGTGCCGCTACGCCAATTTCGCCGTACCCTGGCAGGCAGGCGATCACCAGGGAGCCTAAACACATCATGCAGACAGAAATCAGCATTGAGTTTTTACGTCCATGGCGATCGGCGATATAGCCAAACAGCCAGCCACCAATCGGACGCATCAAAAATCCAGCGGCGAATACACCTGCTGTTTGCAGTAACTGCGTAGTGGTATCGCCTGCCGGGAAGAATACATGCGCGAAATAGAGTGAGAAAAAGGAGTAAACGTAGAAATCAAACCATTCGACCAGATTGCCTGATGATGCGCCAACAATCGCCCAGATGCGCTGTTTGCTGTTTATCGTTGATTCAGATGGTGCCACTTTTTGTTGTAGTGAGTCGGTCATGTCTTACCTCATTTCCTTGCGATAAATTAATGCCAAAGGATTCAGTAAAGCACGTGTTGGGCGGTTTCGGGAATTGGATGACGTTGAAGGTGCTAATTTGTGATTAGTAAGGGATTTTTGGGGTGAAATTAGGGCGATTGCATGCAATTTCAGCGTTATATAGACGTAAAAAAACCCTGAACTTTCGTTCAGGGTTTCTTCACTTGTTTGATGCCTGGCAGTTCCCTACTCTCGCATGGGGAGGCCCCACACTACCATCGGCGCTACGGCGTTTCACTTCTGAGTTCGGCATGGGGTCAGGTGGGACCACCGCGCTAC
>NZ_JBBCKX010000045.1:0-9704 GCF_037153115.1 Pantoea sp. USMM079 | reverse complement strand
TAGCGCGGTGGTCCCACCTGACCCCATGCCGAACTCAGAAGTGAAACGCCGTAGCGCCGATGGTAGTGTGGGGCCTCCCCATGCGAGAGTAGGGAACTGCCAGGCATCAAATTAAAGTGTGCTGATATGGCTCAGTTGGTAGAGCGCACCCTTGGTAAGGGTGAGGTCCCCAGTTCGACTCTGGGTATCAGCACCAGTTTTAAAGCGTGAGTTCGGTAAATAACAGAATTTGCCTGGCGGCTTTAGCGCGGTGGTCCCACCTGACCCCATGCCGAACTCAGAAGTGAAACGCCGTAGCGCCGATGGTAGTGTGGGGTCTCCCCATGCGAGAGTAGGGAACTGCCAGGCATCAAAAACAGAAGCCCTGAACGAAAGTTCAGGGCTTTTTTGTATGTTTAAAACTCGCAACCAGGCTCAAGATTCGCCAAAAACGTCGAAATGGGTTAATGCGAAATAATATTAAGGTTATAAAAAAACCTCTGCCAGATTGCGCAGAGGCTTAAGTAGCTCACCGAATATCAATGAATAACTTGAGAAAGGAAGGCGCGTGTACGTTCTGATTTAGGATTCGCAAAGAACTCCTGCGGCGGCGCTTCCTCAACAATCTCTCCGCGATCCATAAAGATCACCCGGTCTGCCACCGTACGCGCAAAGCCCATCTCGTGCGTCACGCATAACATCGTCATACCATCTTCTGCCAGACTAATCATCGTATCGAGAACCTCTTTCACCATTTCTGGATCGAGTGCTGAGGTCGGTTCATCGAACAGCATGATTTTCGGTTTCATACACAGTGAACGCGCGATCGCCACACGTTGTTGCTGCCCTCCTGACAACTGTCCTGGAAACTTATGGGCATGTTCCGCAATACGCACGCGTTGCAGATAGTGCATCGCTAACTCTTCCGCTTCTTTCTTCGGCATCTTGCGCACCCAAATCGGTGCCAACGTGCAGTTTTGCAACACGGTAAGATGCGGGAACAAATTAAAATGTTGGAATACCATGCCGACTTCGGTACGAACACGCTCAATATTGCGCACATCATCGTTAAGATGGATGCCATCTACTACAATGCGGCCTTGTTGATGCTCTTCTAAATGATTGATGCAACGAATAGTCGTCGATTTCCCTGACCCCGAAGGCCCACAAAGAACAATGCGTTCGCGGGGTTTCACCAACAAGTTAATATCTTTGAGAACATGGAACTGACCGTACCATTTATTCACGTTTTCGAGCGTAATCATCATGGCGTCAGCCGCATTAGTCATAATTTGTGTCATGTAAAACCTCAGTGCGATTTACGCCCGGTGTGGAAGCGCTTCTCCAGATACTGGCTATAGCGCGACATGCTAAAACAGAAAATCCAGTAAACCATGGCAGCAAACACGTAGCCTTCAGTCGACATGCCCAACCAGGTGGGGTCAACGGTGGCTTGCTGCACGCTACTGAAGAGATCGAATAGGCCGATGATGATCACCAGGCTGGTATCTTTAAACAGTGCGATGATGGTATTCACTAAACCGGGGATGGTCAGCTTAAGTGCCTGTGGCAGAATAACCAGCATCTGCGTTTTCCAGTAGCCGAGTGCCAGTGATTCCGCCGCTTCAGTCTGCCCTTTTGGCAGTGCTTGCAAGCCGCCACGCACCACTTCTGCAACATAAGCGGACTGGAACAGAATCACGCCGACCAGCGCACGTACCAGCTTGTCGATAGTCGTGCCCTCTGCCATAAACAGCGGCAGCATCACCGATGACATAAAGAGCACGGTAATCAGTGGCACACCACGCCAGAACTCAATGAAAATCACTGACAGGGTGCGAACCACGGGCATTTTTGAACGACGAGCCAGCGCCAGCAGAATCCCCAACGGCAGCGCACCAGCGATGCCAATTGAGGCAATAATCAGCGTCAGCGTCAGACCGCCCCACTGGCGGGTTTCCACGCGATCCAGCCCCAGATACCCGCCATACATCAGCAGCCAGACCACTATTGGGTAGATCACCGCCCAGCAGGCAATGTAGCGACCACGACGTGGCATCGACTTAATGAACATGGGAACGATCGACAGTAGGCCAATCACCAACGCCAGATTAATGCGCCAGCGCAGTTCGTGCGGATAAAGTCCATACATAAACTGGCCAAAACGTGCGTGGATGAATACCCAGCATGCACCTGCTTTGGTGCAGTCTGCACGTGTTTCGCCAATCCAGTTAGCCTGGAAAATCAGCCAATCCAGCGCCGGTGGAATCACACTCCAGATAATCCAAAAGCTGAACAACGTGAGCAGGGTATTCAGCCAGCTTGAGAACAAATTTTTGCGCGCCCACAGCCAGGCTTTCCCTAACGGATTGCTGGGTGCAGGCGATGTATCGTGTGTGGTTACAGACATAATGATCCCGTTCTCTTATCGCTCAACTAGCGCAATTTTGCGGTTGTAAAGGTTCATCAGCAGTGAAATAAGCAGGCTGATGATCAGATAGACCGCCATGGTAATCGCAATAGTTTCAATGGCCTGGCCAGTTTGGTTCAGCACCGTGCCGGCAAACAATGACACCATATCGGGATAGCCAATGGCCGCGGCCAGTGATGAGTTCTTCACGATGTTGAGATACTGACTGGTTAACGGTGGAATGATCACGCGCATTGCCTGCGGGATGATGACCTGACGCATCGTGACAGGATTTGGCAGACCCAGCGAGCGGGCTGCTTCATTCTGACCGTGCGGCACGGACTGAATCCCAGAGCGAATCACTTCGGCAATGAACGATGAGGTATACACAGAAAGCGCCACCGTTAGCGCCGCCAGCTCCGGGATCATCACAAAGCCGCCGCGGAAGTTGAATCCGCGCAGTTCTGGTACATCCCAATGCGTTGCGGCACCAAATAATGTGTGTGCAATCAGGGGTAACAGCACAATCAAACCTGCAGCGGCGGGCCACGTGCGGCGTAACTGGCCGGTTTTTAATTGATGCTTACGGTTGAAGCGGAAAAGTGCAACGCTGCCGAGGATGGCCAGTGCCAGCGCAATCAGGAATGGCCAGGTGCCAGGTGCATACTCTGGCCACGGAATATACAAACCGCGGTTACTGACAAACGCCAGATCAAACGCATTGAGTGCCTGACGTGGCCCTGGCAGGTTACGCAACACCGCAAAGTACCAGAAGAAGATCTGCAGCAGCGGTGGGATATTACGAAACGTCTCGATGTAGATGGTCGAGAGTTTACGCAGCAGCCAGTTTTCAGACAGACGCGCGAGCCCCACGGCGAAGCCCAGGATGGAGGCAAATACAATGCAGAGTGCGGAAACCAGCAGGGTATTGGTCAACCCCACCATAAACACGCGCGCGTAAGTATCTCCTTCGGTGTAATCGATCAGGTGTTGGACGATGCCGAAACCGGCATTGCGCTCAAGAAATCCGAAACCGGAAGTGATGCCGCGGTTGGCCAGGTTGATTACTGTGTTGTGGACCAGATATCCCACCACAGCAAGCACGGCCACAATCGCGATGATCTGGTAAAGCCAGGCGCGAACCGTAGGATTACCAAACGAAAAATCCCTCTTTACGGTTGGGCGTTGTGACATGTTGAAACCTCAGTGAAGAAAACGCTTGGGCACCGCAGGGTGCGGTGCCCGACTGGCAGAACAGACTTAGCGTACTGGTGGAGCGTACTGGATGCCGCCCTGGTTCCAGAGTGCATTCTGGCCACGCGCGATTTTCAGTGCGCTGTCTTTACCCACGTTGCGATCGAACACTTCCTGATAGTTACCGACCTGTTTGATGATGTTGTAAGCCCATTTATTATCAAGTTTCAGGTCTTTACCGAAGTCACCTTCTGCACCCAACAGGTGAGCCATATCCGGGGTAGTGGGTTTGGCCGCCATCTGATCAACATTCTTAGAGCTCACGCCCATCTCTTCTGCGTTCAGCATGGCGTAAAGAGACCATTTAACGATGGTGAACCAGTCGTCATCACCACGACGTACCACAGGACCCAGCGGCTCTTTAGAGATCACTTCTGGCAGCACGATGAAATCATCTGGTTTGCCGAGTTTCACACGCAGTGCATACAGCTGAGACTGGTCGGAAGAGAGGGTATCGCAGCGGCCACTGTCGAGTGCTTTCGCTGACTCATCAGAACGGTCGAAGGTCACTGGCGTATACTGCATTTTGTTGGCTTTGAAGTAGTCAGCCACGTTCAGCTCGGTATCGGTACCGGCCTGAATACATACGGTGGCACCATCCAGCTCTTTGGCGCTTTTCAGGCCCGCTTTCTTATGGGTCAGGAAGCCGATGCCGTCATAGTAGTTCACACCAGCGAACAAGAAGCCCATGCCACCATCGCGCGAAGAGGTCCAGGTGGTATTACGAGACAAGATATCCACTTCACCAGACTGGAGCGCAGTGAAACGCTCTTTAGCCGTCAGCGGGGTGTATTTCACCTTGCTTGCATCACCAAATACCGCAGCCGCAGCAGCGCGGCAAACATCCACGTCGATTCCGGTAAATTTGCCGCTGGCATCAGCGTAAGAGAAGCCTGGCAGGCCATCGCTGATACCGCACTGTACGAAACCTTTCTTTTTAATGGCATCCAGCGTGGTGCCTGCGTGCGCTTGTTGAGTAACGGCGAACAGCGAGGCTGCAGCGACCAGGGTGGAAAGCATCATCTTTTTCATAAAGCATCCTGTGTGGCGAGATCGTGTGTTGTTATGTTTGCACGCACTTTAATGTGCGCTTTTTTCTGTCTGTGGCGGTTAGCCATCCACGACTCTGCAAAGGTAATGCCAGGTTTGCAGAATCCTGAATTCACTGGAAAGATCTTTTAATAAAAGGACGCATCCAGAAATTTTGGCTACTATCGCGCACCAAAAGGCTGCATGACGAGACGACGCGATCACAAATAGTGCAAATAGTTTCACTATGTGGAAGCAGTGTGAGCCATCACTCAGGATAAAATGTATGCGTTTGCAGGGTTACGGTAGAAACGGTGCAGGATCACTGGGAAAGCGGCATGGCGGGCGTTATGACGCACAAAGCAGGCGCTAAAAAGGGGCAAAAGACGTGCGGTAAGAGAGACGAAATATCACGGATGCAATTGCAACTATCGTTACCATATCCGCGACAATTGTTTCATCCGTTGCTAACGCAGGGAAACTATGGGTGAGGCACAAACAAAAACGCCAACCCGAGGGTTGGCGTTAGCGCAGCAAAGAACAATTAGTTCATGCCGTATTTTTTCAGCTTCTTACGCAGGGTACCACGGTTGATACCCATCATCAGAGCTGCACGGGTCTGGTTGCCACGGGTGTACTGCATCACCATGTCCAACAGAGGCTGCTCAACTTCAGCCAATACCAGCTCATACAGATCACTTACATCCTGACCATTCAGTTGAGCAAAATAGTTCTTCAGTGCCTGTTTCACCGAATCACGAAGTGGCTTTTGCGTCACCTGATCCTGTGAGTTAACGGTAGAAACGGTCAGTACATCAGAATTTACGCGTTGTTCGAACATAGTTCTTTCAGCTCTTTATTTCGTTTACGCAAGATTTTCGAAGTATGCCTCCAACGCCTCCAGCTGTTCGCTGGCATCCTCTATGGCGTTGAATGTGCGCCGAAACTGGTCATCAGGAGCACTTTCCTGCAAATACCAGGAAACGTGTTTACGAGCAATACGGTATCCCTTGCGCTGACCATAAAAGTCGTGCAGTTCCCGTATATGTCCAATCAGCATTTGCTTCACTTCAGCCAGCGGCTTCGGTGCCAGCAGCTCCCCTGTGTCCAGATAATGCTGGATTTCCCGGAAGATCCACGGTCTTCCCTGAGCAGCGCGTCCAACCATCAGAGCATCGGCTCCGGTATAGTCGAGCACCGCTCTGGCTTTGTGCGGGTCAGTAATGTCACCATTCGCGATAATCGGAATGGAAACGCTCTGCTTAACTGTCCGAATGCTGTCGTATTCAGCGTGCCCCTCAAACAAACAGGCGCGCGTGCGGCCATGAATGGTGAGAGCCTGAATGCCACAGCGTTCAGCCAATTGGGCAATCTCTACACAATTACGATTTTCTTTGTCCCAGCCGGTGCGAATCTTCAGCGTAACCGGTACATCAACTGCATTCACTACCGCACGGAGGATGGACTCCACCAGTGACGGATGCTGCAGCAGTGCTGAGCCAGCCATCTTACGATTCACTTTCTTAGCCGGGCAGCCCATGTTGATATCAATGACCTGCGCGCCAGACGCCACATTAATGCGCGCGGCAGCAGCCATCTCATCAGGATCGCAACCGGCAATTTGCACGGCACGGATTCCAGGCTCGTCACTATGCACCATACGCAACCGGGATTTATCACTGGCCCAAACTTCTGGGTTTGATGACAGCATCTCGGAGACAGTCATACCCGCGCCGTTCTCGTAACACAAGGTGCGAAATGGCTTGTCGGTAACGCCAGCCATAGGTGCAGCGATGAGTCGATTACGTAGCTGATGGTGTCCAATGCGCATGAAAAAGAAGTGACCCTAACTGTTCGCAAGGCGGCGTATATTACGCATTTTTTAAAGAAGATGAAAGGCCAAACTTTGAACAATTCACCGTTAAACTGCGAGGAATTCGGCCTTAACAGCAATGCTACAACTAATAATCTATATAATTCAGTGCATTAAAAAATTATGCTGAAATTGTGAGCAAAAGTTTTTCTTAAAACATGCCCAAAATCACGACATAAAAACCGCCACATCCGGTAATTAGCCAGAGAAATGACGGCGATATGATTATTAAATGTACTAATTTGATTGCTTTCAGTTAGCAGATTTTCGGCTGATATGCAGAGGGTGAGTTGCTTTCACTGTCTGATGGCCAAACAGCAAACCGGCCAGCGAAGCCAGCCGGTGATCAAACTCAGCGGCGCACGCCGGTAATACGGCACCACTCCTCTTTTTCAGCCACCGGATCAAGTACGAAGCGCTCAACATAGGCTTCGCACACCCCTTCAGCCTGGCTGGCTAATACGCCCGACAATCCCAGATGTCCGCCCGCTTTTGGCAATACGCTAATCAGCGGCGCCAGCTCACGTAGCGGGCCTGCGAGGATATTGGCGACAACCACATCCGCTTGCAGGTTTTCCGGCTGTTGATGCGGTAGATAGAGCGACAGACGATCAGAAACGCCATTGCGCTCCGCATTGTCACGGCTGGCCTGAATAGCCTGCGGATCAATATCAATCCCGATAGCCTGCGACGCGCCCAGTTTAAGGGCGGCTATAGCGAGAATGCCGGATCCACAGCCAAAATCGATCACAGTTTTGCCTTGCAGATCAAGTCCATCAAGCCAGGTGAGACAGAGCGAAGTGGTCGGGTGGGTGCCGGTACCAAACGCCAGGCCCGGATCCAGCATCACGTTGACGGCATTCGGATCCGGCACGTCCCGCCAGCTCGGGCAGATCCACAAACGTTCACCAAAACGCATCGGGTGGAAGTTATCCATCCATTCACGTTCCCAGTCTTTATCCTCGATCTGCTCGATCTTGTGATGGAAATGCGATCCCAGCAGTGGATGTTGACTCAGTTCGGCCACCACATCGTCCATCTCGGTTTCGGCGTCGAACAGACCAATCACATCCGTATCGCCCCATAAGCGTGTTTCACCCGGCAGCGGTTCGTAAACCGGGTTGTCATGGGTATCCTGAAACGTCACCGAGACGGCGCCCACGTCCATCAGCGCATCGCTCAGCGGCTCGGCATTTTCGCCGGTACTGTTAATTTTGATTTGAATCCAAGGCATAGCGTTTCTCTTTATTTCACCGCAGCGTGACGCGCTTCAGGCGTGCTGCCAAACAAATTACCCACCACGAAGGCCAGCAGGCTTAAGGTCAATGAGGGAACGATAGGGTGAAAGCCCCATAGTTCAATTTTCAGGCTGGCAAGTAAGGTATAGCAAGCCGCGCCGACAACCATGCCGCTGATAGCACCTGTCGAATTAGCGCGCTCCCAATACAGTCCCAATACCAGCGGCCAGAGGAACACGGCTTCCAGTCCGCCAAAGGCCAGCAGATTGAGCCAGATAATCATATCCGGTGGATTCCACGCCGCCAGTAACAGCAATATGCCCAGCACGAAAGTGATAGTGCCGGATAGCATACGCAGGCGCGATTCATTCTCGCTGTGCTGTGGCGCAATACGCAAATAGAGATCCTTGATCAGCGTAGCGGAGGATTGCAGCAGCTGCGCGTTAATCGTTGACATGATTGCTGCCATCGGTGCAGCGAGAAACACGCCGGCTGCCATTGGCGGCAACACGGTGATCATCAGCGTCGGGATCACGCGATCCGGAACAGTGAGATCCGGCAGAATGGCACGGCCTAACGCCCCCGCCAGATGCATGCCGAGCATCAGAATCACCACGACAATGGTGCCCAGAATGATGCCGCGATGCATGGCTTTACTGTCTTTATAGGAGATACAGCGCACCGCAGTATGCGGCAAACCAATCACGCCAAAGCAGACCAGCACGGCGAAAGAACTCAGGAATGTCGGATTAATGACGTTGCCAACACCTTCCGGCGACACGAGTTGGGGATCGATGGTGCGCAGTTTCGTCACGGCCGTTTCGAGTCCACCCGCCTGATGGATAATGGCAAACAGCAGTAAGAAGGTGCCGACCAGCATTACCAGGCCTTGCATTGCATCGTTGAGTACGCTGGCACGGAAGCCGCCAAACGCGGTATACAGCGCGATGGTGCCACCAAAAATTAATAAGCCGGTGTCGTAGGGAATACCCGCAGCGGTTTCCAGCAGGCGTGCACCACCAATAAACTGTACGGTCATTGCGCCAACAAAAGCCACTAATAAGCTAATACTGGAGAGCCAAATCAGCAGTGTGCTGCCATAGCGGCCATATAGCATGTCATTCAGCGTCACAGCGTTATAGCGGCGCGCGAGAATGGCGAATTTCTTTCCTAATACACCGAGCGAGAGCCACACCGCCGGCACCTGAATCATCGCCAGCAATACCCAGCCAAGACCATATTTATAGGCAGCACCCGGCCCGCCAATAAACGAACTGGCACTGATGTAGGTGGAGGTAATCGTCATGGCCAGCACAAAGCCACCCATCGAACGGCTGCCGAGGAAGTATTCGGTGAGGAAATTGCCCTGACGCTGTTTGCGCATCGCAAACACCGATAAACCGGCGATCAAGACCAGATAGGCTAATAGCGGCAGAATGATTTCACTGTCCATCTTGATCCTCAAGCGACATGTCGCGATACAACAGGCGAACCATCACCCAGCAAAGGACGATAAATAGCAGCGGGGCGAAAATGCAGGAGAGCTCAAACCAGTGCGGTAATCCGGTGATGCCGCTCTCATTGCCGCCTAGCCAGGCACTTAGGCCCCAGACGGCGAGGTACGCCAGCGTCAGATAAAATGCCCAGCGCGCCTCTTTGTTCGCTTGTAAAAAACGCCAATCCATTATGCAACCTCAACGGTAACAAAAATGAAAAAGGCCGGATTAACCGGCCTTTGTTTGCTCTGCGCTGCGATTACTTCTCGTGCAGGCCGAGTTTTTTCTCCAGATAGTGGATGTTGGTGCCACCTTGCTGGAAATGTTCGTCGGACATGATTTTCATCTGCAGCTCGACGTTGGTCTTGATGCCGTCGATGATCAGTTCCGCCAGCGCATTTTTCATGCGCGCGATGGCCACTTCA
>NZ_JBBCKX010000044.1:0-10432 GCF_037153115.1 Pantoea sp. USMM079 | reverse complement strand
GGCTGGTGCTGCCGGAAAGAAGAGTGCGGCATTACCCAAGGGCGGTAAAAAAGAGGCCACAACGTTATCCGTTGCGGCCTCCATTAAGATCTTAACTGACAAGCATTACGCTGATGCGGCTTTTTTTATTCCTGGCGTAACTGCAAATCCAGCGGCGTTTTACTTGGCTCACCACCAATCTCGCGCGCCAGTTTCGGCACCATATAACCCGATACCATGGTTAACAACTGGCGTACTAGCGCACGGGCTTCTTCATCCGACACAAAGAAATGCGCCGCGCCCTGTACTTTATCCAGCACGTGCAGGTAATAGGGCAGAATACCGGCATCAAACAGCGCGTTGCTCAGGTTGGCCAGCGCTTGTGCATCATCATTGATACCGCGCAACAGCACGCTCTGATTAAGCAAGGTGACACCCGCGCGTTTCAGCATCTGCATGCCGTAGCGCAGCTCATCATCAATTTCTTGCGCGTGGTTGATGTGGCTCACCATCAGCACTTGCAGGCGTGTCTCGGCCAGAATCTGGCATAACCCTTCGGTAATGCGTGCCGGGATTACCACCGGGAGGCGGCTATGAATGCGCAGACGCCTCAGATGGGGGATTTTCTCCAGCGCGCCGACCAGCCACGCCAGCTCATGGTCTTTAGCCATCAGCGGATCACCACCCGAGAAGATAATCTCATCCAGTTCTGGATGCTCAGCGATGTAATCGATCGCCGCCTGCCAGTTACGCTTATTGCCCTGATTATCCTGATAGGGGAAATGGCGACGGAAGCAGTAGCGGCAGTTAACCGCACAGCCGCCCTTCACCAGCAGCAATGCGCGGTTTCTGTACTTATGCAGTAAACCGGGCACCACGCTACTTTGCTCATCCAGCGGGTCATTGCTGTAACCTGGCGCATCGACAAATTCCTGACGGCTGGTTAATACCTGCAGCAAAAGGGGGTCGTGCGCATTGCCCGGCGTCATGCGTTGAATGAAGGCACGCGGCACGCGCAGCGCAAAAAGCTTGCGCGCATCGTTGCCTGCGGCCAAATCCGCATGCTGTTCGAGAGATAAAAGTCGCAGTAATTCAGTAGGATCGGTGACAACATCAGCAAGTTGCTGCAACCAATCTTCTCTGATGGGGGGATTTAGGGTTACAATGTTTGCCATTTTTTTGGCTATTACCAGTTCAATATTTACAGAGGGCCTTTATGGCGACTTATCTTAGCAACGATTTCCGTCCCGGTCTTAAAATCATGTTCGAAGGCGAGCCATATGCCATCGAAGCCAGTGAGTTCGTTAAACCGGGTAAAGGCCAGGCATTTGCACGCGTTAAAATGCGTCGTCTGCTGACCGGTTCTCGCGTTGAGAAGACCTTCAAATCTACCGACTCTGCCGAAGGCGCAGACGTTCGTGATATGACGCTGCAGTACTCTTACAACGACGGCGACTTCTACTACTTCATGCACCCAGAGTCTTTCGAGCAGTATCAGATCGAATCTAAAGTGCTGGACGACGTGACCAAATGGTTGCAGGACAATGCGGATTGTATCGTTACCCTGTGGAACGATAAAGCGATCGCTGTTCAGCCACCGAACTTCATCGAAGCAGAAGTCATCGAAACAGATCCAGGTCTGAAAGGTGATACTGCCGGTACCGGCGGCAAGCCAGCGACCCTGTCTACTGGCGCAGTGATCAAAGTTCCACTGTTCGTCCAGATTGGCGAAGTGGTCAAAGTTGACACCCGCTCTGGCGAATACGTTTCTCGCGTAAAATAATTGCCAAATCAGGCGCATCACTCGATGCGCCTTTTTTCTCTATGAGTTCAGAATAATGAAAAAGATGGCGAAATTGGCTGTTTTTGCGTTGCTGGTCTCTTCTGCTTTAAGTGCCTGCAACACTTTCCACGGCTTTGGTGAAGACGTCTCCCATTTGGGCGGTGCCATTTCACGCGCAGCTGATAAATAAATTGCGAGGGCGCCGCCTTTTTTCAGCGGCTTAGCCAGCAAGGTTTTGTATAAGGTCTATGCTTGAATGGCTGTACTTTTACTGCAACCAACAAGGATATGGCTATGTTAAAGAAAAGTATTGTCGCGATTCTTTCTGTTCTGGTGCTTTCCTCTGTGTTGACCGCCTGCAACACCACCCGTGGTGTTGGCGAGGACGTTCAGGCCGGTGGCAAAGCGATTCAGCGCAGCGCACAGTGATCCAAACCGGTGCGAAACCCGATTTCGTACCGGATTCCCTGATTCCCTCTTTCTTTGTCTGAAAAAGCACCGCTAACGCCTTCGATCCCGTCACGCCGTTGTTTGCCGTAGCCAATACGGGTAGACTTCTCCCCCTTATCTGTATAAGGAGTCACCAACATGAGCGAAACGGCAAGCTGGCAGCCGAGCGCACCCATTGCCAATTTGTTGAAACGCGCCGCTATTTTGGCGGAGATTCGTCGTTTCTTTGCCGATCGCGGCGTGCTGGAGGTCGATACCCCGGCGATGAGCCAGGCGACCATCACGGATATCCATCTGGTGCCGTTCCAGACGCGCTTTGTGGGTCCAGGTGCAGCGGAAGGGCGCGATCTGTGGCTGATGACCAGCCCGGAATATCATATGAAGCGTCTGCTGGCGGCGGGCAGTGGCCCAATCTATCAGATGGGACGTTGCTTCCGTAACGAAGAAGCAGGGCGCCACCATAATCCTGAGTTCACCATGCTGGAGTGGTATCGTCCTCACTACGATATGTATCGCCTGATGAATGAAGTCGACGATCTGATGCAGCAGGTGCTGGAGTGCGATAGCGCCGAATCTTTATCGTATCAGCAGGCATTTATTCGCCATCTGGAACTTGATCCTTTGTCAGCGGATAAAACGCAGCTGCGTGAAGCCGCGACGAAGTTGGGTGAGGGTGAACTGGCGAATCGTGAAGAAGACCGCGATACCTTGTTGCAGCTGCTGTTTATGCTGGGTGTTGAGCCGAAGATTGGTAACGAGAAACCGTGCTTCGTGTATCACTTCCCGGCCAGTCAGGCGGCATTGGCCGAAATCAGCACTGAGGATCATCGCGTCGCGGAGCGTTTCGAGGTGTATTACAAAGGCGTGGAGCTGGCTAACGGCTTCCGCGAATTGACCGATAGCCGCGAACAGCGTCAGCGCTTTGAGCAGGATAATCGTCGCCGTGCAGCGCGTGGTTTACCGCAGCACCCGATTGATACCAACCTGCTGGATGCGCTGGCACATGGCATGCCTGCATGTTCAGGTGTGGCGTTGGGTGTGGATCGTTTGATTATGCTGGCGTTGAAAGCTAATGCATTAAGCGACGTGATTGCCTTCCCGGTGGATCGCAGCTAATCATTCTTGCTCAGGCAGGGTGTTTCAGACAACAACGGCGCATGTATTGCGCCGTTGTTCATTTAAGGGTTACTGCTGCGTGGTGGGTGCGGCTGGCGCTTCGGGGAACTCCTGAATAGTGACTGGCAGCATCATCTTTTGTTCGTTACGCAGAACCTGCACCTGAATCACCGATCCCGGACGAATTTCGGCGACCTGATCCATGGTTTCCTGCGCCGACAGCGCCGGTTTGCCGTTCACCTGTAAAAGCACATCATTGGCTTGAATGCCTGCCCGATCGGCTGGCCCGCCTGGCGTAACCTCACTGACGATAATACCCTGTGCACGATCCAGACTGCTGCCCTGACCGTGTAGCGGCGGCAGCTCACGGCCGGTGATGCCGATATAGCCACGAATGACCCGACCGTCACGAATCAATTTATCCATGATCTTGGTGGCTAACGCGGTTGGAATCGCAAAGCCAATCCCTTCCGGCGTTTCGCCATCATTGCTTTTATCAAATGTCAGGGTGTTAATGCCCATTAGTTCGCCGAGCGAGTTAATCAGCGCACCGCCTGAGTTGCCCTGATTGATGGATGCATCGGTCTGCAGGAAATTTTGACGACCCGATGAGCTCAAGCCCACGCGCCCGGTGGCACTGATAATGCCCTGAGTGACGGTCTGCCCGAGGTTGTAGGGGTTACCAATCGCCATCACCACATCGCCGATATGTGCGATACGGTTAGCGTTAATCGGAATCACCGGCAGGTTAGTGGCGCTGATCTTCAGCACCGCTAAATCGGTCATCGCATCTGAACCCACTAAGGTGGCTTCAAAGAAACGACCATCCTGCAACGCCACAATGATCTGGTCGGCGTTATTAATGACATGCTTGTTCGTGAGAATGTAGCCTTTCACGTTCATGATCACGCCAGAACCCAGCGTGGTGATACCGCGATTATTGTTGCCATGGGCACTGCGGTTGTAGACGTTGACCACCGCAGGCACAGCGCGGCGCACCCCCTGATTGAAGCTCACGGGGGATTCATCATCACTGTTGTCATGATCAAAGGTGACGTTGCTGCTCATACGCAGCGCAGGGATCGCTACCAGCAGCAAACCCGCTACGATCAGGCCCATCACCACAGAACGCAAAAGTTTAAGAAACATGGTGTTATTTCAGGAAAGGTGGGATCGCTGGGCAGAATAACATGAGAAAGGCGGACAAACACCTGCTTGTCCGCCTGTTGCGAGGATTATCGCATAAGTAAGTAAATGCTCTCGTCGCCACGCACCACGTTCAGTGCCAGGATCGCGGGTTTACTTTCCAGCGCTTTACGCATTTCAGCCAGCGAGGTCACGCGATCGCGGTTCACACCGACAATCACATCATCTTTCTGCAAACCTGCCTGCTCAGCTGGCGTGCCTTTTTCAATGGTATCCACTTTCACGCCTTTATCGCCGCTCTTGGCTGCGCCATCACTCAGCGTTGCACCTTGTAACGCCGGTGACATCAGCTGGGCGCTGGCGGTGGTTTGTGCGCTCTGTTCCAGCGTCACCGTCACCGTCACAGGCTTACCTTCACGCAATAGACCAATTTTCACCTGCTGGCCCGGCGAGGTGGTGCCCACTTTCACGCGCAATTCGGCAAAGCTGGTGATGGCTTTGTCATTGATTGAGGTGATGATATCGCCGGCTTTAATGCCCGCTTTTTGCGCAGCGGAGTTCGGCAGCACTTCAGAAACAAAGGCACCGCGCTGTGCATCGACGTTAAAGGCTTTGGCGATGTCAGGCGTCATTTCGGTGCCTTTGATGCCCAACTGACCGCGTTTCACTTCACCAGACTGAATCAACTGCTGCGCGAGGTTCATCGCCATATTGCTGGGAATCGCGAAGCCGATACCAATGTTGCCGCCGCTGGAGGCCAGAATCGCGGTGTTGATACCAATCAACTCGCCATTCAGGTTCACCAGCGCACCGCCGGAGTTCCCCCGGTTAATCGCCGCATCGGTCTGGATGAAGTTTTCCAGTCCTTCAAGGTTCAACCCGCTGCGGCCCAACGCCGAAATAATGCCGGAGGTGGCCGTTTGGCCAAGACCGAAGGGGTTACCGATAGCCACAGCAAAATCGCCCACTTTCAGGGAGTCGGAGTCGGCGATTTTCACCTGCGTCAGATTTTTAGCGCCTTCAACCTGGATCAGCGCGATATCGGTTTGCTCATCATGGCCAATCAGCTTGGCATCATATTCATTGCCATCGCTGAGCTGGACGCTGATTTTATCGGCACCGTTGACCACGTGATTGTTGGTGAGAATGTAACCTTTAGCCGCATCAATGATGACACCTGAACCAAGGCCCTCAAACGGTTGCGGCTGAGATTGTCCCGGTGCCTGGCCAAAGAAGCGCTTCAGCGGTTCAGGAATATCCTGTGCCTGCTGGCCGCTGTCGGTGCCTTCAACATGCACGCTAACGACCGCGGGCAGAACTTTTTCCAGCATGGGTGCCAGACTCGGCAGTGCTTGTCCCTGCACCTGTGCGGGCAGCGTCGCCATTGCGCCAGGCGTTGCCGCCAGACTCATCCCAATACTCAAGGCTAATGCGCTTAACAGTCGTGCTTGTTTTTTCATTGCTACAACGCTCTCGCTGCGAAAGAAGAAAGGGGATAGAAAGTGTGACAGTAGTTTGGCGTAAGTGTTCGAAAAACAAAAAGGGCACAGCTAAGCTGTGCCCCAAAAGGATTATTTACGCGGAGTGCGGTCGCTACCACGCAGCAAACCCGATGCGCCATCAGAGTAATCACGCGGCATTTGCACCGGTGCCTGATCGTTGTCCGCTTCGGCTTCCGTTAACTGATAAGCAAACGGATTTTTTTCGCCCGGCAGATTTGGCAGCAGGTCATTCGAACCCTTCGCCATATGCTGATACAGCTGGCGGTAGTCATGTGCCATGTTGTCCAGCAATTCTGCGCTGCGCGCAAAGTGGTTGGTGAGCTCTTCGCGATAATCTGCCAGCTCAGCCTTCGATTTTTCCAGTTCGTACTGCATGCTTCGCTGCTCACGCAGCTTCTTGTTGCCAAAACGCATGACAACTGCGCCGACAATAATGCCAATCACTAAACCAATCAGCCCGTATTCCCAGGTCATAATGACTCCCGTGTAATTTCCGTTGCTTCGTAGGGCATTGCTTCTGTTTCCACTTCAATAGCAGTCACTATACCCAATAATCTTATGGAAGTGGAACTCTCGGGCTGCATCGCTTAGTGTAGTGCGGCCTAATTTTCGCCAACCGACCCGTGAATCGGACTTTTTCAGGGATTCTGAGAGAACCATGCAAACCTCATCTCCGCTTGCCCGCTATGAGCAGGCGCTATCTCAGGGCGAATTTCGTCCGGATGATGTACAACGTGAAGCCATTACCCGCTTAGATGCTATCCAGCAAGGATTGATCGCCCGCAAGCCCGCGCAGGAACCTGTGGCGAAAGGGCTGTTTGGCCGCCTGTCGAAGCTGATGTCCAAAGAGAAAAGCAGCAACGAAGCGCCGGTGCGCGGGCTGTATATGTGGGGCGGCGTGGGTCGCGGTAAAACCTGGGTGATGGATTTATTTTTTCAGTCTATTCCTGGCGATCGCAAACTCCGCCTGCATTTTCATCGCTTTATGCTGCGCGTCCATGAAGAACTGACGCAGTTACAGGGCCATAGCGATCCGCTGCTGATTGTGGCCGACCGCTTTAAAGCAGAAACCGATATTCTCTGCTTCGACGAATTCTTTGTGTCCGATATTACCGATGCCATGCTGTTGGGCACGCTGATGGAAGCACTGTTCGATCGCGGCATTGCGCTGGTGGCGACGTCCAATATTCCGCCTGACGATCTCTATCGCAATGGCCTGCAGCGCCCGCGTTTTCTGCCCGCAATTGAGCAGATCAAACGTCATTGTGATGTGATGAACGTGGATGCGGGCATCGACTACCGCTTGCGTACACTGACATCCGCGCATCTGTGGAATTTCCCGCTTAACGATGCCACGCATGCTGAAATGGAGCGCATGTTCCGCGCCTTGTCCGGCAAGCCGCGTGAAGATGCGCCGGTGCTGGAAATTAACCACCGTCAGATGCCAACGCTGGGCGTTCATGAAGGCGTGCTGGCGATTGATTTCCTCGCGCTGTGTGGCGAAGGGCGTAGTCAGCATGACTACATCGAGCTATCACGCCGCTTCCACAGCGTATTGCTGTATGATGTGCCGGTGATGATTTACAAGACCGAAGATCAGGCACGCCGCTTCCTGGCGCTGGTCGATGAATTCTACGAGCGCCACGTGAAACTGGTGGTGGCGGCCGAAACCTCACTGTTTGAAATTTATCAGGGCACGCGCCTGAAGTTTGAGTATCAACGCTGCTTGTCGCGTTTGCAGGAGATGCAAAGCGAAGAGTATTTGCGTCTGCCGCATCTGCCCTGATGACGTGGGCAAAAATCGCAGGATTTCGATGCAAAAAGGTTCGATCTTTGAGTTCGACTTCTCTATAATCTTGCGACCCCACGTTACAGCATCGGTTTTCTTTCCCAAGAACTCGATGTGATCCGGTAACTCACTTGAAGGGGTGGCTTGCTGGGCAAAATGGTCGTGTGAGCCTCAATCGTTTACTTAGCGTTTGGGATTTCACCAACGTGTAACTTTTTATTTGGGTAAGCTTTTCAATGAAAACTTTTACAGCTAAACCAGAAACCGTACAGCGTGACTGGTATGTTGTTGACGCAACGGGCAAAACCTTGGGTCGCCTGGCGACTGAACTGGCGCGCCGTCTGCGTGGTAAGCACAAAGCGGAATACACTCCGCACGTTGATACCGGTGATTACATCATCGTTCTGAACGCTGAGAAAGTTGCTGTAACCGGCAACAAGCGTAATGACAAGATTTACTATCACCACACTGGCCACATCGGTGGTATCAAGCAAGCGACCTTTGCAGAGATGATCGAGCGCCGTCCTGAGCGTGTGATTGAAATCGCGGTTAAAGGCATGCTGCCGAAAGGCCCACTGGGTCGTGCTATGTACCGTAAACTGAAAGTTTACGCAGGCAACGAGCACACTCACGCGGCGCAGCAACCGCAAGTTCTTGACATTTAATCGGGATTATAGGCAATGGCTGAAACTCAAAACTACGGCACTGGTCGCCGCAAAAGCTCTGCCGCTCGCGTCTTCATCAAGCCGGGTAGCGGTAACATCGTCATTAACCAGCGCTCACTGGAGCAATACTTCGGTCGCGAGACTGCACGCATGGTCGTGCGTCAGCCGCTGGAGCTGGTTGATATGGTTGGTAAATTTGACCTGTACATCACCGTTAAAGGTGGTGGTATTTCTGGTCAGGCTGGTGCGATCCGTCACGGTATCACACGCGCTCTGATGGAATACGACGAGTCTCTGCGTCCTGAACTGCGTAAAGCGGGCTTCGTTACCCGTGACGCACGTGAAGTTGAACGTAAGAAAGTCGGCCTGCGTAAAGCACGTCGTCGTCCGCAGTTCTCTAAGCGTTAATTGTTGCTGCTTCGGCAGACACAATTTGCTCAAAAAAACCCGCCTCGGCGGGTTTTTTATTGTCACCGTTCACGATTTTTCACGCTAAAAACGCGAGCTTTACCCGCATTTTGCCCGCAATTCATCATCCCCGCCCCACAAGCTGCTTAAAATCTGGTAAACTCACTGACACTTTGCGCCCGCAAGCCGGAGCGTTGTGCGTGTTATTTCTGTCGGGACGACGGGAGAGCGCCGCTGACGTTGGCTGTGTGCGAATCTGATGAGCAGGTGAGTCGCCGCGTGGTTGGCTATTCGCAGTATCTTTTTGTGAACAAACTTGGAGGTTTTCATGGCTGTCGCTGCCAACAAACGTTCGGTAATGACGCTGTTTTCCGGTCCGACTGACATTTTTAGCCATCAAGTACGTATTGTACTGGCTGAAAAGGGCGTCAGCGTGGAGATCGAGCAGGTTGAAACGGATAACCTGCCGCAGGATCTGATTGACCTCAACCCGTATCGCACTGTACCAACGCTGGTCGACCGTGAACTGACGTTGTATGAATCACGCATCATCATGGAATACCTGGATGAGCGTTTCCCGCATCCACCGCTGATGCCTGTTTACCCGGTTGCCCGTGGTGAAAGCCGCCTGATGATGCATCGCATCGAGCAGGACTGGTACACCCTGATGCGTGCAATCGAAACCGGTAACAACGCTGAAGCTGATGCCGCGCGCAAACAACTGCGTGAAGAATTGCTGGCGATTGCGCCATTGTTCTCGCGCACGCCGTTCTTCATGAGCGAAGAGTTCAGCCTGGTCGACTGCTATCTGGCACCGCTGCTGTGGCGTTTGCCGCAGATGGGCGTTGAGCTGGTGGGTGCCGGTTCTAAAGAGCTGAAAGGCTACATGACGCGCGTATTTGAACGTGACTCTTTCCTCGCTTCATTAACGGAAGCGGAACGTGAAATGCGCCTGCAAGCCCGGGGCTAATGTATGGAAATGTCGCAACTAACGGCTCGTCGTCCGTATCTGCTGCGTGCGTTTTATGACTGGCTGCTCGATAACCAGTTGACGCCGCATTTGGTGGTCGATATCAATCTGCCTGGTGTGCAGGTGCCGCTGGAGTATGCGCGTGATGGCCAGATCGTTCTGAACATTGCGCCGCGCGCTGTCGGTAACCTCGACCTCGCCAATGACGAAGTGCGTTTCAATGCGCGCTTCGGCGGCGTGCCGCGCCAGGTTTCTGTGCCCATGGCCGCTGTGCTGGCCATCTACGCACGTGAAAACGGTGCTGGCACCATGTTCGAACCGGAACCGGCTTACGAGCTGGAAACCAACGAACAGGAAGGCCAGGAAGAGACGATGATGTCAGTGATTGATGGCGATCGTCCCGACGATGCGGCTGATAACGATCACTCGCCTGATGATGAACCGCCACCGCGTGGTGGACGTCCTTCATTGCGCGTGGTGAAGTAAATCGCATGCAATAAAAAACGGGCCAATTGGCCTAATGCCGATCAGTTAAGGATCAGTTGAACGATCCAGTGGCTGTGTAAGAATCCGGAAACGCTTCGTTTCCGGATTTTTTTATGCAGCTCAGTCAGGCCCTTGATA
>NZ_JBBCKX010000043.1:0-13488 GCF_037153115.1 Pantoea sp. USMM079 | reverse complement strand
TACTGAGAAAAATAGCACGCGGAACGTTATACGCACTGCGGGCCTGAACAAACTGCGCATGGAGGATAAGCGTGGTGAGGAGCATATTAAGCTCAGCACGGAGTATGGGGGCAAGACGCAGCTGAATCTGGGGCACAATGTCGATGCGCGGCGTGAACTTCGTGGCGAAGGAGCAGAGCTGCGGACTGATAATCATATCGTTATCCGTGGTGGCAAAGGCGTGTTTATCAGTGCGGATATTCAGTCGCAGGCACATGGCCAAATGTTAGCGATGCAGGATGCTCTCAGGGAACTTAATAAGGCGCAACAGTTAACCGAATCCCTACGGGGCGCAGCGGAGACGGCAAAGGCCGAGTTGGCGGATTTACAAACTCAAAAATCGCTGCTATGTGATGCTCTCACCGAGCTTAAACAATCTGCACTATTACTCTCTGCGCCTGGTGGCATTGCGCACACCACGGCTAAAAGCTTACAACTTTCAGCGGGTGAAAATCTCATTGCAACCAGTTGTAAAAATACCGACTTCAGCGCTTTTAAATCCTTCACGGTCGCGGCGGGTGAAGCAATCAGTCTGTTTGCTCAGAAGTTAGGGCTTAAGTTATTTGCGGCGAAGGGGAGAGTTGAAATTCAGGCTCAGTCTGACGAGATTGCTCTAGATGCACTGAAAGATGTACGCATCAGCAGCTGCGAAGGCAACATCATTATTAGTGCTAAACAGGATGTTTTTCTGGTGGGTAGCGGTGGTGCTTATCTGAGGATTGGAAATGGTGAAGTAGAATGCGGAGCCCCAGATAAAATAATTCAACGTGCGTCAGTATGGCAAAAATTTGGAGGCCAGAGTGCAAGCGAAATGTTTAATACCTGGCAGCAGTGTAATTATGAACTCAACACGCAATTCATCTGGGCAGGTACCAAAGAAGCGGTAAAAAGTTATAAAGGGAATGTGAGCAGTGATCTCGGGAAGACACTAGTTACTTCAGATGGCGCAGGGAAAATAGCCTCTCAAAATTTCGCTGACATTGCCATAATTAATTTGAACTTGAACAAGGAATGTTAACCATGGCTGAAGGACATAGCACATCAAATATTGAACCTACATTTGATGATAATGGCAATGCTTGTTATCAGTTATATAGCACGCCTAAAGGAAAAAACATTGTTCAGCAATGTATAGTGTATCCAGACCGAGTTATTCCAGTCATTTTTATACCGGGAGTAATGGGTAGCAATTTGAGAATGAACGATAAGAAAGGAAAAAGTATTTGGCGGCTAGATAGTAAAGATGAGCTTGTTTTGTACTGGTTTGGTGAAAATGGGAAAACGCGAAGAAAAAAGTTGGATCCCAAAAAGACAACTGTAGATGATGGTGGAAAAATAGATGATAAAAAAGAACCCTTTTTACTTAAAACTCGCCGGGAACGTGGGTGGGGAACAGTAGGTTATGAAAGTTATAGTACTTTTCTTGACTGGTTGCAAAACACTCTCAATGACTTTGAAAATGGACATTCTAATGAGCGCACTAACCTGCTGAAAACCGCGCTTGAACTAGAGGTGGGTGATACATCAGTTAGTAAGGAAGAGATAGATTTGACTTTCCGTTACCTCTTCCCTGTCTTTGCAATGGGGTATAACTGGCTTCAGTCTAACGCCGTTTCAGCTGATGCGTTGAACAAATACATTGATGAAAAAATCCAGTTCTATCGGCTAAAAGGACGGCAGTGCGAGAAGGTGATTTTGATTACCCACTCTATGGGGGGCCTTGTTGCCCGGCACTACACACAAATCCTCGGTGGAGAAAATAAGGTACTTGGCGTGATACATGGCGTGATGCCAGCATTGGGAGCCGCAGCCACTTATCGAAGAATGAAGGCTGGTACAGAGAACGCTGCAGGTAACGTTAAAGGCTGGGGAGCTGCAAAAGTATTGGGCTCAGATGCTGAAACCATGACCGCTGTACTCTCTCAGGCTCCCGGACCTCTGCAATTGTTGCCGGGGAGAGAATATGGCCTAGGCTGGTTAAAGATAATAGACGACAAAACAATATATGCACTTCCAAACGAATGTCCCTATAGCGAAATTTATCTTAAACAGGACCAGTGGTGGGGACTATGTGAGGAGCAGTTTATTAATCCTGGAACAAGCCTAAACTCAGTCGATTTGGATAAGGACTGGCAAAAATTCGCCATAATATTAAAAGATGAAGTTAAGCCTTTTATTGAAGGCCTCTCAGGAAAATACCATCCTCAAAGTTGGGCTTTCTACAGTGGAGACGAGGCATATCGGGCCTACGGTGACGTCTGCTGGCGTGCAAATACCCCTCGTGCAGAAGCGTGGCTGAATCGAAACCGTCAGCGTGACGGGCTGGCAGGCCGCGCTTTGGACAAAACAGAAATGTCAGCCAAGCGAAGTGTTTCCTCTCCACTGTCCGGTAGCGGATGGGCAACAGGAGTTTATCAAACTTACGAATTATTGCCTGCAGAAGAAGCAGGGGATGGCACGGTTCCTGTGCGATCTGGGCGTATTGCGGAGAACTCTCTAAAGGCACGATTTCAGGTTTCTGTCGAACATGAACCTGCTTTCCAGGACTTGAAGGCACAGCAGTTTACTCTAAGGGCCTTAGTGAAAATTGTTCAGCAGATAAAAAACACGCTGAGGTTTGAGTGAAAGTTAAAAAGACCATTGCTTTGCTTTTGTTTTGTGCTGGTATTGCTGGATGGTATGGATACAGCAGGTTGCCACTCAGAGTAAATTTGACCTCAGAGGAACGTGAACACGTGACACATTTTTTAAAGGAAAGAACTACCCGTTGTGTCGGACGCTATTTGGTTGACCTGCCGGAAACATTTACTATTACGTCTGACGATGTCATGGCGTTTGTTGATACATCATCGGTGAAGTATCAAAGAATTTATCGACCGGCTTTTGAACAGAAAATTCGGTTAAGAGAGGCTGAGCTATCAGCCACGAAAACTTTAAATCCACTGGATATGCCGTATCTAAAGAGAGTTTATTTCTTATCTGACGACATGCAGGGGGTGATATTTGAGCGGAATGAATATTTCCAAGTGCCCGATTCATCACGAGTGCTTGAGGCTCACATTTACACTAACGGTGTAGCAGTTGAAATAACTATAGAAGCCAGAAATGGATTATCGCGTCGCTATGATAAAGATCGTAAGGATACCCCTGAGATCTATGGTAACAATGTTCCGAAAAAACTGGTTGAGCTAACTGATTTGCTAAGGCGTATTTCCGGTAAGCAGGAGAATGAAATACCAAATGAACCTGGATTCTGTCTGCCAGAATTGTTTATAAAGGATGGAATAACTAAGCCAAATGAGGAGATTAGTGCTAACTACATCTCTCAAAAATACCCTGAAGTTACATTTTATTTTGATAGCGATAACTACAGTGACTCTGACGATTCCCTGCTGGAGAGAGGCGCTATGATGGAGCGCAACATCAAGCGAGCCGAAGGCAATACGATCGCCAGTGGACCCCGTAACATCAATGGATTGTATGCAGAACAGTGGCTGGCAAAGGGATTGCTTAGTGACACCTACGGTGAAAAAGCTCTGCGATTTGTCATTAATATCAATGAAAAAACGGCATCGCCCAAGCATCCAATGTTATCTCTGACGTTCCTGCAGCAGGGCCTTGAGGGCGAGGGACGTCTTACAGAGGCCGAAGCTGTAAGTATCTGGCAGCAGATTACCGACACTATCCGTATCCGCCCAAATGCGATAGCAAAATAGCCTGCTTCACCTAATCATTAGTACAACCGCATGACATATAAGTTGTTTTATGTACTGAGTGCTGCCTGTCTATTGCCAGGCATTCTCCCATGCAATGTCAACCACCTATTCAATCCGAATATTTTTACTGTTTTTAGTCAACGGCTGTTTGAAAAATGCGCACAGGGCGCAATGCCCTGGTGCATTGGTCTGAATTTAATTCCGGCGGCAGGTCTTTTTAACATTTTAAGTTATTTTCAATAAATTTAAGGAAATCCTATGAAAACGCAGAATATCCCTGTTTCACCCGCATTTATCGCTATTTCCTGGATTGCCATGATCGGCGGCAGTGTGGTTTATTTGGCCGGTTTGTGGCAGGCAGGGATGGAGCTAAATGAAAAAGGCTACTATTTTTCTGTGCTGATTCTTGCGCTGTTTGCTGCGGTTTCATTGCAAAAAACGGTTCGCGATCGCCAGGAAAATATCCCCACAACTCGCCTTTACTACGGAGTGTGCCTACTGGCATTTGGTCTTTCAGTTGCGCTGCTGGTTATCGGATTGGTGAATGCAACACTGATGCCTAGCGAAAAAGGGTTTTACGGTGTGTCATTCTTCATGGCGCTATTTGGTGCAGTAGCCGTGCAGAAGAATACCCGTGATAACCAATTCACAGAACAAGGGATACCGGTTAATAATAACGTTGAGAATACTTTGGAGTAATGGCTGTCGGGCGGTGATGCGCCCGATTCGAATTATACAATTAAAGATTGTTCATATTTATTTTTATTTGGCCATTACACCTTTTGTTGAGAGTATGAACATTTAATAGAGTATGCAATTATGATTGACAGGAATGCCGTGGTTCAACTTTTATGCGATCACGTTTTTGTATACTATCGATATAGTGAATAAATAAGTTTAAACTAGTCAACCCTTAGTCGTAATCATGCAACAAAGTATATTTTTCTGTTATTTATTATTTTAAACTATTCACTTTTATATTTCATGGTTTATTCATTTCCGTTAATGCTTTATCTCACCATTTAAAATAGGAGGAAAAGTATATGCCAGCACTGACTTGCTTAGGCGATGCAACAACACACGGCGGTAAGGTTATATCAGCCACATCAACCATGTATGTCGAAGGTGTACAAGTGGCATTAGTAGGAGATAGCGTTTCATGCCCACTGCATGGTTCTAACCACATTCAGCAAGGCGATCCTACAGTGTTTGATAATGGCGTTCAGGTGGTTGTTCACGACTGCGTATGTGAATGTGGTTGCAAAGTTATCAGCTTTCGAAATGAGATGGTAGATTAAATAAAATGAATTGGCCAATTCCAGATATCCCACCAAAAAAAATCTTGAAGAAACCATCCATTAAATTCTTGACGATTGTTTTTATTCTTTTGATTTGCTTAGGTGCATTAACTTCAATTTTTCTGCTGAAAGTTCAAGATTACAGAGATATAATAATCAATGGTTTGCTACCTTCAGGGTTGATATGGCTATGTCTCGTGGGAATTATTTGGTTTCGCTATGATCAATCTTCCAATGCCGCTATATTATGGGGTATTCAGACTCAACTTACCAAATCTCATTGGCAGCGTTGGGCTATGTGGCAAAGGCCGATTATAGCAAATATAATCTTGTGTCCTGAAAAAAATGGAAGCGAAGCTTTAATTGGAGATCCTTCTAATATTCCAGCATATCCGGTTAAATGCAGGCATCTACACCACGATTTTTTAAATTTAAGCTCTAAGTTTATTTTTTTAGATGAAAATCTGGAAAGACAATGCCCTGGTTATCGAAATAGTCTTTATGACATCATTTTACTCAAAACAGAAAAGCATGATGCATCTCACATTTCTGAGGCTGTATTTAAACAATGGGATATTGTCCCTAATATTGTATCTGTGACTGACCAATACTTTTCAGGTTCTGAATTCTGTTCGATTAAAGAAATGGCACTGATTATTACCTTACAGGATTGGCCTAACTCTGTTGAATGTGGATATAGTGAATTCATTAACGCAAGTCTTATATGTTCATCAGAAATGATCAAGAGTGATTCATTTCTTGTCAAAGCAGGTGTAGGGAGATTTTTGCATTCAAACTCTCTGACGAAATCACTTGATATTCTGACAGAGTATAACAGGTTGGAGGCTTCAGAAATGAAGCATGTATGGCTTTCGGGGGTTGAGGAGGCTGATAAGATTACAATCGTACGCTATGCTGAAGAAAAAAAATGGGCACTTCCTTCTCGATATCCATTTTTGGTAGTTAATCATTCATTTGGCCCGCCAGGACCACTATCCTTTCCTGTTTCTATTTCATTATTAGTTGATGCTGCAATTAGAACGGGAGAAACTCAATTATTAATATCAGGTGGCAAGGATAAAGCCTATTCATTTTGTCTGATTACAAGGAAGTTGTTTTTATGACATCAACAGCTTCGCCGGTCATTCGGCGTTTTAGTGTAACAGGATATTCAATATTAGTCGTGGCGCTTGCATGCGTAAGTGCATTCCTGATCACTACTTTCAGAAGTGGTATGGATATCTTAGGCGTAAATGTTGAATATGTTTGGTTAATCTGGGGGATGTGTGTAATAGCTTTAATAATAGCTGTCTTTACTCTTCATTTTTCTCAGAAAAAGTCAATTGGCGAAGAGCATGAGCAATATTTACCTCAAAAAATAATTGGGCGCGACAAGCAATTAGATAAGAAAAAAACCACTTCAACTGAAAATCACCGGATTATTCTTCAGCATCTCCATTATGCTCTCCACCAACAACACGACCGTCTTTGGAATTTCAAAGTTCACATCCTTCTCATCACGGGCAGCGTGTCAGACGTTGAACGCTTGGCACCTGGCCTGACCAATCAACTCTGGCAAGAGGACAGTGGTACGCTGTTGTTGTGGGGCGGCGATCCCGCCTCTCAAACTGATGAAAACTGGCTGATTGCTTTAAAGCGTCTGCGTCGCCGTCCTGCAGACGCGATAATTTGGGTGACTTCTGCTGCTGACCAGCTTAACGACATTGGCGGGTTGCCCACTACTGCGCAACCTTCCAGTGCCGCGATGGATGCCACCGCACATGCCTTATCGGCTCGCTGCAATATGCTCGGCTGGCGACTGCCGCTGTTCGTCTGGTCATTGCATATACGGGCTGGAAAGCAATCTGGCCGTATAACTCAGGCCGTTGGGTTCCAGACTTCCACAACCAATAATCACGATGCATTGCTCGCGGCACTGGCGGCGGATCTCATCGCGCAGGGGACCCAGCAGGTGGCGGGCTCGCCGCAGAATCACTTTTTGCTGAGCCTCGCGGACCAGCTGGCGCGTGTGCCTGAATCGATAACTACGCTGCTTTCTCCGCTGCAGAGTGTTCATCGCTCTCTGCCGCTGGCGGGGATGGTGTTCAGCCCGCAATCGGAAGGTACGGCACTTACGGTGCCACACCATTGGATACGCGATAACCGCTGGGATGCGCTGCCTGCGTCTTCAAATGAACTCCCTGCTCATCTTCGCCCGTCTCGCTATGGCATGCAGTGGAATCGCATTCTCGCCGCAGCCGCCTGTGTGCTGGTGGTACTGTGGGGAGTAGGAATGCTGGTCTCTTTCGCCGCCAATCGCAGCATTATCGGTGATGCCGTACAGGTGACTGAAAACGCTTCTGACAGCAGTCAGTCTTTAAAACAACGGCTTGCTGCGATGGGCGTGCTTCAGGATACGATCGTGCAATTACAGTATCGCCAGGAGCATGGTACGCCCTGGTACAGCCGCCTCGGACTGAATCAGAACGAAGAACTGCTGTCTGCCCTGTGGCCTCGTTACCGTCAGGCGGCGCTGCCCCTGCTACGCGACGCCGCAGCCTTGCAGCTTACTGACGCGCTGAAAGCCTATGCCGCACTCCCACCTGACAGCCCATTGCGGGAAACGCAGTCAAAGCAGGCCTACACACAGCTCAGACTGTATCTGATGCTGACGCGCCCTGAACGTATAGATCCCAGTTGGTTCAGCCAGACGCTGATGCAGAACTGGACGCAGCGACAGGGTGTGGACAAGGCATACTGGCAGGGCGCCGGGAGTCCGCTGCTGGCCTTCTATGCAGATAATCTCAATGCTCATCCTGAGTGGGCGCTGAAAGCAGACCCGGAGCTGGTCAGGCAGGTGCGCGCCCTGCTGGTTCGCCAGATGGGGGTGACCAACAGCGAGTCCCGCCAGTATCAGAGGGTGCTGGCGCAGGTGGCGCACCAGTATGCCGATATGCGCTTGGCCGATATGACCGGCGATACGGATGCCGGTCGGCTGTTTACCACCGATGAAGTTGTTCCCGGCATGTTCACCCGTCAGGCCTGGGAAGATGGCGTTAAACCCGCGATTGAAAAAGTGGCGCGGGATCGGCGTGAGGAGATGGACTGGGTACTCAGTGATGCGCCGCCCCCCGCTGGTGATGCTTCCTCACCCGAAGCGCTGGAGGCGCGGCTCACCAGCCGATACTTTGCCGACTACAGCGCAGCCTGGCTGAACTTCCTCAACAGCCTGCGCCTGCAGCCGGCACCGACGCTTTCCGACGCAATTGACCAGCTCACGCTGATGGCGGATGTGCGCCAGTCGCCGCTGGTGGCGCTGATGAACACCCTTAGCGTGCAGGGGCGGACCGGGCAGAGTGGGGATGCCATTGCTGACTCGCTGGTGAAGTCTGCGCAGAACCTGCTCAGTCGGGAAAAGCGCCCTGTCATTGACCAGAACAGCGGCCCGAGCGGCCCACTCGATGCGACTTTCGGTCCGCTGCTGGCGCTGACTGACAGTCAGGGCAGCAGCAGTATGAGCCTGCGCACCTTCCTGACGCGCATGACTCAGGTGCGTCTGCGCCTGCAGCAGGTCACCAACGCGGCAGACCCGCAGGCCATGACACAGACGCTGGCGCAGACGGTGTTTCAGGGGAAAACAGTTGACCTGACGGACACGCGCGATTACGGCAGCCTGGTGGCCGCCGGGCTGGGGCAGGAGTGGAGCGGCTTCGGGCAGACGGTGTTTGTGCGCCCGATGGAGCAGGCCTGGCAGCAGGTGCTGATGCCGGCTGCGGGCAGCCTGAACGCCCAGTGGCAGCAGGCGGTGGTGAACGAGTGGAACAGCGCGTTTGGCGGCCGCTATCCGTTTAAAAATGTCAGCAGTGAGGTGTCACTGCCGCTGCTGGCGAAATATCTGAACGTAGAGAACGGACGCATCACCCGCTTCCTGCAGTCGCGTCTGAGCGGCGTGCTGCACCGCGAAGGCACCCGCTGGATACCGGACAGCATCAACGCTCAGGGGCTGACGTTTAACCCGGCTTTTCTGCAGGCGCTTAATCAGCTCAGCCGGATTTCCGACGTGGTGTTCACCAATGGTGAGGCCGGGCTGCACTTTGAGCTGCGTCCTGGTACGGCTGCAGACGTGATGCAGACTGACCTGATTATTGACAATCAGAAGCTCACCTACATGAATCAGCAACCGGTGTGGAAACGCTTCACCTGGCCGGCTGACACTGAAGCGCCCGGCGCATCACTGAGCTGGATAAGCACGAAGGCTGGCACCCGCCAGTATGGTGATATGCCAGGGAGCTGGGGCCTGATTCGCCTGCTGGATAAGGCTCAGGTCAGCGCTAATCCGGGCATCAGCAGCAGCTGGCAGCTCACCTGGCAGGCTCCCGACGGCCGCCCGCTGAACTACATTCTGCGAACAGAAGCGGGGGAAGGGCCGCTGGCGCTGCTGAAGCTGCGCAACTTCACGCTCCCGGCGGACATATTCATTATCAGTGACACCCCGGACGTGCCGGATGAAACCTTTGTCAGCGAGGAAGACTCATGAACCTGCAATCCCTGATTAACGCCTGCGGTGCGGATGAGAACCATCCTCGCGCGCTGGCGACGGAGTCAGTCTTTCTGTGGGAGCCGTGGCTGAAGCCCCTGGCGGACACTAAGACTCTTTAGCGTCGAACTCACACAAATCTTCAATCAGGCAGGAGCCGCAGCGTGGTTTACGTGCCACGCAAGTATAGCGGCCGTGCAAGATTAACCAATGGTGGCAATCGACTTTAAAGGCAGATGGCACCACTTTGATCAGTTTATCTTCCACTTCTTCGACATTCTTGCCGGGCGCGAAGCGGGTGCGATTGCTGACGCGGAAGATATGCGTATCCACGGCAATGGTCGGCCAGCCAAAGGCGGTATTCAACACCACGTTGGCGGTCTTGCGTCCGACGCCAGGCAGGGCTTCTAATGCCGCGCGATCTTCCGGTACTTCACCACCGTGCTGCTCAATAAGAATGCGGCAGGTTTTAATAACGTTTTCCGCTTTGCTGTTAAACAGGCCGATGGTTTTGATGTACTCTTTCACGCCATCAACACCCAAAGCCAAAATGGCGGCGGGGGTGTTTGCCACCGGATACATCTTCGCCGTGGCTTTGTTCACGCTAACATCGGTGGCCTGCGCGGACAGCAGCACCGCAATCAGCAGTTCAAACGGCGAACTGAAGTACAGCTCCGTGGTGGGATGCGGATTGTCATCACGCAGGCGCGTGAGAATTTGCAGTCGCTTTTCCTTGTTCACACGGCCTTCCCGGTTTCACCTTGTGGCGCGGCTTCAGGTTCAGCAGCGCGCAGTGCGGCTCGTTGCTTCATTTTCTGATCGATCAGATATTTACCGGCCAGCAGCATGCCTAAGCCAATAAAAGCTCCAGGCGGCAGCATCGCCAGCAACATCGGTGAATCGAAATGGAACACTTCAATGCGCAGCGCTTTGGCCCAGGGGCCCAGCAGTTGGTCAGCACCGTTAAACAGGGTGCCGCTACCGATCAATTCACGAATCGAACCTAGCGTCACCATCGCGCAGGTCGCGCCCATGCCAATGGCAAAACCATCCAGCGCCGACAGCGGAATACTGCTCTTAGAAGCCACCGCTTCCGCACGACCCACCACAATACAGTTGGTCACGATCAGGGGAATGAAGATACCCAGTGACTGATACAGCCCGTAAGCGTAAGCATTGATCAGCATCTGCACGCAGCTCACGACCGAAGCGATGATCATTACGTAAATAGGGATACGGATTTCCGCCGGCACCCAACGACGCGAGGCGGAGATAGCGCTGTTGGTGATGGTTAACACCAGCGTGGTGGCCAGGCCAAGGCCGAGGGCGTTAGTGGCGGTTGAGGTCACGGCCAGCAGCGGGCACAAGCCCAGCAGTTGCACCAAGGCGGAGTTGTTCTTCCACAGGCCGCCAACCAGCAGGGATTTTGCTTCACTCATGGTGCATCTCCACATTCGGGCAGCGAAGAGAGCTTCGCTGGCAACGTTTCAATCAGTAATGCGGTACGTTTAGTGGCATTCACCACTGCGCGCGGGGTAATGGTCGCGCCGGTAAATTGATCAAATTCACCACCGTCTTTTTTCACCGCAAAGTTCTTGTCGTCGGCACCGTGCACCACTTTGCCGTTAAAGCTGTTGATCCAGTCGGAAATGCGCAGTTCAATCTTGTCGCCCAGTCCAGGCGTTTCATGGTGTTCCACTACCCGGACACCTAATACTTTGCCGTGAAAATCGGCACCGACCAGCATCTGAATCGCACCAGAATAGCCGTCTGGCGCGGTAGTCTCAAGCGCCGCCGCGACGGGTTTATCACCTTTACGCGCCAGATAGAGATGATGCGGCTGGTTATTGCCTAATGCCGCTGCATCCGTCACCAGGAAACACTCTTGCTGAATGTGGTTGTCATACATCTCGGTGGGCACCACCTGATCGAGCAGGTTTTTTTGCTGCAGTGCCGTTTGATGTTCCACCGTCGGCTTGGTGACATAGTTCACCACCGCAGTGACGCCGGTGGTGATCACTGCAAACGCCGCCAGCGTCACGGCATTTTTACGAATAGCATCGAACATCATTAATCCTTGCGATGGCCGTAAACGCGCGGCTGGGTGTAATAATCAATCAGCGGCACGCAAATGTTTGCCAGCAAAACGGCGAACGCCACACCGTCCGGATATCCGCCAAAGCTGCGAATCAACCACACCAGCAAACCAATCAGTGCTCCATAAACCAGGCGACCACGGTTAGTGGTCGAGGCGGTGACCGGATCGGTGGCGATAAAGAATGCGCCGAGCATGGTCGCGCCGGAGAACAAATGAATCAGCGGCGAGTTCAGCGATTCCGGTGAAAACAACCAGCCAAGGGTGGCGCAGAATGCCAGCGACGCCAGGAAACTGACGGGTATGTGCCAGCGAATGGCATTTTTTGCCAGCAGCAGCATACCGCCCAGCAGGTAACCGAGGTTGATCCACTGCCAGCCTAATCCCGCCAGCACGCCGGTATAAATCGGCTCAGACAGTAACTGCTCCGCACTGTGCCCGGCCCGCAAGCCGGTTTTAAAGGTATCCAGCGGCGTGGCCTGGCTGACGCCATCCACCCCTAGCTGCAACTGCTGCATGGTTTCACCGGCCAGCGTGTGATTGGTGAAGATCATGCTGAGGGAATCCAGCAGGCCGGGTTTGATTGCCTGCAATGTATCCGGCGGCAACCAGCTGGTCATCTGCACCGGGAAGGAGATCAGTAAGACCACATAACCGACCATCGCTGGGTTGAAAGGGTTTTGACCCAGGCCGCCATACAGTTGTTTCGCGATAACGATGGCAAACACGGTGCCAATGACCACCAGCCACCAGGGTGCCAGCGGCGGCAGACTGATGCCCAGCAGTAGCGCAGTGAGCAGGGCGGAGTTATCCGCAAGTGTCGGGACCACCGGAGTCTTGCGCAGACGCAAAATGGCGCCTTCGGTGATCCACGCGGTGGCGGTGGCCAGCAAAACCTGAATCAGAAAACCCACGCCAAAGAAATACCACTGCGCGGCCATACCCGGCAGGGCAGCCAGCACCACCAGCAGCATGATGTTACCGGTGCTGCGGCGGTTATGGGTATAAGGAGAACTTGCGATACGAAAAGCCATTTATTCCTCAGTCGTCGAAGGCTGCTGCTGCGCTTTACGCGCTTTGGCACGGGCGACCGCGGCGGCAATGGCCGCTTTTCGTGGGTCGGCGGAGTCAGGAGAGGCAGCAGCCTCTACTTCAGAAGATGATTCAGGTGCGGCTTCAGCAGACGCAGAAGCTTGCTCGGCAGCCGCCGCAGCTTTCTTCGCTTTAGCGCGCGCAATGGCCGCTTCCACCGCGGCTTTACGCGGATCGACTTCAGCGGCAGGAGTGACATCAGCAGGTTCAGGCACTTGTTCGCCAGCCGCCGCAGCCGCTTTCTTCGCCTTAGCACGGGCAATAGCGGCTTCAACTGCTGCTTTGCGAGGATCAACCTCAGCGGTCGGTGCTGCATCAGCAGGTTCAGACGCTTGTTCGCCAGCCGCAGCGGCTTTCCTGGCTTTAGCACGGGCAATAGCGGCTTCAACTGCCGCTTTACGCGGATCAACCTCATGGGGCGGGGCTGCATCAGCAGGTTCAGACGCTTGTTCGCCAGCAGCAGCGGCTTTCTTGGCTTTAGCACGGGCAATGGCGGCTTCAACTGCTGCTTTGCGAGGATCAACCTCAGCGGTCGGTGCTGTATCAGCAGGTTCAGACGCTTGTTCGCCAGCCGCAGCGGCTTTCCTGGCTTTAGCACGGGCAATGGCGGCTTCAACAGCGGCTTTGCGAGGATCAACTTGAGCGGCCGGGGCTGCTTTAGCAGGAGTTGCATCAGCAGGTTCAGATGCTTGCTCACCAGCCGCAGCGGCT
>NZ_JBBCKX010000042.1:0-14390 GCF_037153115.1 Pantoea sp. USMM079 | reverse complement strand
TGAGAAGATGCAGAACGGCCTGTTTTTTAAATTCCGGTGAATGCTTACGACTGCTCATTGTAGTTCCCCCTACTCGTTGGAATGGTGTCCAACTTTCGGGGTTCACTTCACTCCTCGCGCCGCTCTGTCTTACACTGCCGCGGTCTTGAAGACGCTCATTGACTGCGCCAGACGATCGGCCTGTTCCTGCAACGCTTGTGAAGCGGCAGAGGCTTCCTGCACCAACGCGGCATTCTGCTGAGTGACCGCTTCCATCTGGGTTATGGCCAGATTGATCTCACTAATACCACTGCTCTGCTCGCTGCTGGCAATGGTAATTTCACTCATGATATCCGCCACGCTCTTCACGCTGTTCACCACTTCACCAATGGTGGTTCCCGCGTGCGTCACCAGACGGCTGCCTTCATCCACTTTCGAGACTGAGTCTTCAATCAGGACTTTGATCTCTTTCGCGGCAGAGGCGGAGCGCTGCGCCAGATTACGTACTTCGGTGGCGACCACGGCAAATCCGCGGCCTTGTTCACCGGCGCGAGCGGCTTCCACCGCGGCGTTCAGGGACAGGATATTGGTCTGGAAAGCAATAGAATCGATGACGCTGATGATATCGACGATCTTCTTCGAGGAAAGGGTGATGGCTTCCATCTTCTCGATGACCTGCTCCATCACCACGCCGCCCTCTTTGGCGACCGTTGAGGTCGTGGCAACCAGCTGATTAGCTTCACGCGCGTTATCAGCGTTGTGCTTCACGGTGGCGGTCATCTGCTCCATGGCGGAGGCGGTCTCTTCCAGCGAGCTGGCCTGCTGCTCGGTACGGGATGAGAGATCAATGTTACCGCTGGAGATTTGATTTGAGGCCACGGCAATGGTGTCAGAACCGGCGCGTACGTTGGACACGATGGTCAGCAGGTTATCGTTCATCGCCTGCAGTGCCTGCATCAGCACGGCGGTTTCATCTTTGCCGCTGACTTCAATGTGCGAGCTGAGATCGCCCGCCGCGACTTTCTCGGCGATGCCTACCGCTTCATTTAACGGGCGGACAATTGAGCGCGTCAACATAAAGCCCAGCAGCACAGAGGCAGCAATCGCGATGGCTGAGAAGATCAGCGTGATTTCAATCGCAGTCGAGCCGTCATCAATAATGCCAGTGCCTTCTTTGCGCAGCTGATCGGACTGTGAGTTGGCGAAAGCCACCGCACTATCAAGGAAGGTATTCTGGGTGCTGGTGATTTTTTTCAGCACAAACGTGCTCGCCTCATCCAGTTTTCCTGCGCGCACTAAGTCCAACACTTCATTCTTTTGCTGCTCAAACAGCTGGCTGGCGGCCAGCAGACCGGCGATTTTCTTTTTACCGATTTCGGTAACCTGAATGGCTTCGATCTTTTTCATGGCGCTGTTGGTGCGCTCGGTTGCCTCATCCAGCTGCTTAAAACGCTGTACGTTGTTTTCCGGGCGCAGCGTATCAATCACCATGCCGCGTAAGTATTTGATCTGATCGTTCACACCATCGCGCACGTCAAAACCCAGACGGACTTTGACATAGCGGTCTTCCACAATGGAGGTGATGCCGTTTTTAATGTTGTTGATTTTCATAATCGACGTCACACCGACTACCCCCAGAAGGGCCACAACAAGTGCGAAGGCTATCCCTAAACGGACGCCCACTTTCATATTCTTTAAGCTCAACATTGGTTCTCCCCGTAATGCTAAATAGTGTTGTTTTCAAGACGGAAAAGCAGGCTGAGGGCCCGCATCAGGCTGATGTTTTATAAGGTAAAGATACTTTCCGGGCGTAATTAATCTGGTATGGCAGCACCGGTTCAAGCGCTATCAGTTATCGGTTGTTAATGTTTTAACTTTAATTTTTTAGAGGTGCGTCACAAAACCGTTAACATGATTAATGAGTGGATCGGTTTTATCAGGGAAGGCAGGACGTAAAAAAGGCGCGAATAACGCGCCTTATAGGGAGGTAGGTGAGATTAGAAAGGATTAACGTTTCTTTTCCAGCACGCGATGGATCACGCTCGACAATTCATTAATCTCAAATTTCGCCACATAGCCATCGGCACCGACTTTACGCACGTGGTCTTCGTTGGCACTGCCGGAGAGCGAGGAGTGGATCACCACCGGAATCTGACGCAATGCATCATCACGTTTGATATTACGCGTCAGGGTAAAGCCATCCATCTCTGGCATTTCCAGATCGGTTAACACTAGCGCGATTTTGTCGTGGATCGACTCGCCTGCCGCTGCGGCTTCTTTCTGCATCTCGTTAATTTTGATCCAGGCTTCCAGACCGGTGTTATGCATGATGGCCGGAATGCCCATGCTTTTCAGACCCTGTTCCAGCAACTGACGCGCCACTTTGGAGTCTTCCGCGACAATCGCCACCTGGCCAGGCTTGAGGTTGAAATCTTTCGCCGTCTCAGCACTTGGCTCAACGCCACGCACCGAAGGGATGATGTCATACAGAATCTGCTCAACGTCCAGCACCATTGCCAGATTGTTGCTCTGACCGTCGGTATCGAGGCAGGCGATACTGGTGATATTGCGGCTGCCAATGCCGGCTTCGGCAGTGTGCACCTGGTTCCAGTCGAGACGGACGATATTCTCCACCGACTCCACCGCGAAGGCCTGGGTGCTGCGCGCATATTCGGTCACCAGCAGCAGATTGAGGCCGGTTTCCGGTTTGCAGCCGGTAACGGCAGGAAGATCGATGACCGGGATAAACTGACCACGAATGCTGGCCATACCGAGCAGCGGTGACTGCATACCCGCTGCACGGGTAATGGTGGGCATCGGTACGATTTCGCGCAGTTTAAACACGTTAATGCCGTATAGCTCAGATTTGCCTTTCAGCTGATCGGAACCCAGGCGGAACAGCAGCAGTTCGAATTTATTGGAAAGCGCAAGGTTAGCGCGTTCATCGATCTCTTTCTGAAAATTATCCATCATGGCCTCAAGCGGAATCTGGGCTGGGTAAAGGGGCAATGATTAACTTATCGGCAGCGCGGAAAAAAAATGAAGGGGCGGGGCAGAAAATTTAGCGCGAGAGTGGATACCCTCGCGCATAGGGGATTACTTCAGCAGGATGGCGCGGACGCTTTTGCCTTTGATCTTGCCTTCTTTCAGCTTGATCAGCGCTTTCTTCGCTTGTGCGGCATCGATCGCCACATAAGCGTGGGTTTGCGTCAGGTCGATCTTACCGATTTGATCAGCGCTGAATCCGGCTTCACCGGTGAGCGCGCCGAGGATATCGCCAGGGCGGATTTTGGCTTTACGACCACCATCAATGCACAGCGTCATTTTGGTGGCAGGCAGAGCTTGCGCCGCTTTCCCTTTCAGGGTAGCGGAGGAAACCCAGTTGAGTTTCTGGCTCAGATACTCTTCCAGCGCATTAGCACGCACCATTTCATCGGGCGCGACGAAGCTGACCGCCAGTCCTTTTTCGCCTGCACGACCGGTACGACCGATGCGATGGATATGCACTTCAGGATCCCACGCCAGTTGGAAGTTCACCACTAACGCCAGCGATTTGATATCCAGTCCGCGTGCAGCCACGTCGGTGGCAATCAGCACGCGGATGCTGCCGTTGGCAAAACGGATCAGCACACGTTCACGATCGCGCTGCTCCAGATCGCCATGCAGTGCCAGTGCACTGATTTGACGATCGTTCAATGCCGCTGCGACGTCATCACACTCACGTTTGGTATTACAGAACACCACGCAAGAAGCGGGCTGCTGCTGGCTGAGCAGGGCACTGAGCAGATTGCCACGCTCACTGACGCTGGCTTCGATAAATTGCTGTTCAATAGCAGGCAGTTCCGCTTTGTCTTCCGTGGCCACGGCCAATGCATCGCGCTGGAAACGCTGGCTGAGGCTGGCGATGGTATCCGGCCAGGTGGCAGAGAACAGCAGCGTCTGGCGTGCATCCGGTGTGAAACCAATGATCGCTTCCATATCGTCGCGGAAGCCCATCTCCAGCATGCGATCGGCTTCATCTAACACCAGCGTTTGCAGTGCGTTGAGATCGAGGTTGTCGCGCTTCAGGTGATCAAGGATACGGCCCGGCGTGCCGACCACAATATGCGGTGCGTGCACCAGCGAATCGCGCTGCGCACTCATCGGTTGACCGCCGCACAGCGTCAATATTTTGATGTTGCGGGTAAAACGTGCCAGCTGACGCAGCACATTACTCACCTGATCGGCCAGTTCACGCGTTGGACACAGAATCAACGCCTGAGTTTGGGTGCGGGTGTTGTCAATGCGCTGCAGCAAGCCAATACCAAAGGCTGCCGTTTTACCGCTGCCGGTTTTCGCCTGCGCACGCACATCGCGCCCTTCAAGAATGGCGGGCAATGAAGCCGCCTGGATAGGTGTCATGGCGTCGAAGCCCATCTCGCGCAGGTTGTCGAGTTGGCTGGCAGGGAGTTGCGTCAGGGTAGAAAAAGCGGTCACGGGAATGTCTCAAATAGCGGTCAGGATTGCGGCGGTCAGTCTCGCAGAAAGGGCTGCTATCGGCAATGCAAATCGCGCAATTGATAACATATTGAAATCAATTAGCGTGATGATCGTTTGATTAAATTTTCGCCTTTAATAGGTGTAAAATTCTAATCATTTTATTCTTTGTGACCGGTTGCTTCAAAAGATGTGAAACGTCTTTCCTGAATGAAAAGGTGCAATTAGCGTTGATAAAGGGACTATGTAGCGTCTTTTTGACCTGTTTTTGTCTATGTTACGCTTATGTGTCACTTAAGATGGGTAAAATTCCGATTAAAATAACCTGCCGTTTTGCTTTATATTTGGCGCGCCATTTGGCAAACAATAATATATTCAGAGGTCCACTTTGAGTCTTTACGTCCAGGGACAAAACGAAGACATTCTGAAAATCGTCGGCCGCGCCGTGTTAACCCTGCATCTGCACGGAGAGACCTTATCTTCGGATAAAGTCAGCTCCATGATTGCCTGTTACGCGGAAGAAGAGCCAGCTAGCGACGATGAAAACCAGCGTTTGTATGCGCTGGCTATTCAGATGTTATCGTAAATCCAGCAACTCGTATGGGGCGCTTGCCGCCCCTGCATTTACCGTTCATCAAGCCTCCGTAAGGAGGCTTTTTTGATCTCAGACGCTGAACACCGGCATACCGCTGTGGAAGGTGGCTCGTACCAGCGAGATGCGGGCGACAGCCTCAGCGGAGCAGCTCGCCTCAACCAGCATCATGCTGGCGTCATCCTGGACTTTTGGCCACTGGCGCTCGCCCTGGTTCGATAGCGGCAAGATGCCGCCGGTGGCAATGTGCAGTGCCCGGCTCAAACCAAACTCATCCGAACCGCGATAGAGTTGTGCATACAGGTTGGCTTTCTCCAGCATGCTGCCGGTGCCAAACGGTGACCAGTGATCGATCACGCTGTCGGTGCCGGTCATTACCGTGATGCCCGCGGCCTGCAATTGCGGTAACGGCATGGTGAGTTTGCCGATGGGGATGGTGGACGCCACACTCATCTGTTGTTCAGCCATGCCTGCAATCATCTTATCTAGCGTTTTGCCTTCCAGCGTGGCCAGCGCAAAGCCATGGCTCAGCGTCACTCTGCCTTTGAGCGGCGGGTTCTTCGCGATGGTGTCCACCATATACTGAATGGCCGCCACGCCAGAAGGTGCGGTTTCGTGCAGATGGATATCGACGCCACGATCAAAATCGAGCGCAATCTGGAACATGGCATCCAGCGAGGCCTGCATCGCGCCATCCACATTGGTGGGATCCAATCCGCCAACGTACTGCACGCCCATCTGCATCGCTTCGCGCATCAGGCCATCCACTTTGGAATGCAGTAAACCGTGCTGTGGGAAGGCGACAATTTCACAGGGAAATTCGGGGTGGTTCGCCAGCGCCAGCTTCAGATGCTCCAGGCTTTTTAGGCCACTCACCGGATCAATGTTGCAGTGGCTGCGTGCTTCGGTGGTGCCTTTACTGTGCAGCAAACCGATCAAAGCTTCGGCACGCGCCTGCGAGGTTGGGAGCAACTGCGGGATTAATACCTGCTCACGGGCGATCATATCCATGATGGTTTTGCCCTGGCGCGGACGTGGGGCTTGCCAGGGGCCGCTGTAAAATGTTTTGTCCAGGTGGATGTGCATGTCGCGGGTGCGTGGCAACAGCAGCGAGCCTTCGGCATCCCACTGCGGAATGTCGGCGTTGCGCGCTTTACCAGCGGCTTCGATGGCGGCAAATTTGCCGTCTTTGACGGTGATATCGTAAAGCGCAGTACGCGTCGCGATGATGTCGTTGCCCTCACGCTCAAAGCCTTCCTCGAGTCGTACGTTGAGCAATTGGTAATGATCCACGCGCGGCGGCGGCGTAGAGATTGGCGCTGCGGCAGAAGAGTGTGAGGGAGCGGCGGCGCTCATGCCGGCAGCCAGTAGGCTTCCGGCTGCGGTGAGGCGGACGCCCTGGCTAATGAAATCGCGACGGCTAGGTGAAGTGAGGTGCATCAGAGGCTCCAGTCAACAAGGAAAACGTTAATCTGGCAAAACCCGGGCTGCGGCGCTGCGATATTTCCCACTGCTGAGCAGTGGAAAAATCACTGCCACTTTAACTGGCCAAATTCCACTAACGCCACGGCCAGCGCCTGTTGCAAATCATCCTGTGGAGAGCGGCAAAACAGCGCCAGCTCAAAGTGGCTGATCGGCGGTAAGCCTGCGGCTTCGTCCAGCACACGATGGCCGGGCAGGCGACAACTGGCAGGCAGCAGCGTTAAACCTAATCCGGCCGCGCTGGCACTGGCGAGTGCCACCAGACTGGCGCTGCTGTAGCTGATGCGCCAGCTGCGGCCCAGCGCATCCAGCGTCTGACACATCTCCTCGCGATACAGTCCCTGCTGGGGAAATACCACCAGCGGCACTGGCGTCTGCTCAAAGCAGGGGTGTTCGGCGCTGTCCAGCCACAGCAGGGGTTCCGGTCGCGCTGCCAATGGGCGTTCACCGCCGGGTTGCTTGATCAGCATGATATCCAGCTCTTCTCGCTGCCACGCACGATGCAAGTCGACATACATGCCGCTCATTACGTCGAGGCGCAGCTGCGGATGTTCGCGACTAAACTGTGCCAGCAGTGCTGCGGTGGGGGCAGCAAAATCCTCTGGCACGCCAAGACGCAGGACGCCATCACGCCACTTGTCGCTCAGCACATCGTGCGCTTCACCGTTGAGCGCAATAATGCGGCGGGCATAGCCCAGTAATTTCTCTCCCTCTTCGGTCAATACCACCTGATGCGAGGTACGCTCCAGCAGCGCTTTGCCAATCATCTCTTCAAGGCGGCGCACCTGCTGGCTGACGGTGGATTGCGATAGATGCACGCGGTCGGCGGCGCGCGTAAAGCTGGCGGTTTCGCATACCGCAACAAAACTGAGTAACTGCTGCGGCGTAAACATCGGCTGACGATTCATTTTTCCACTGATCGCTATGGTGTTATTTCATTTCCAAATAGTAACCATTGCTGCGACCCTGACAACCTTTCTACTGCAGGATTGTGTATGAACCGACATTCCAACGGATTGACGCTCGCCGCTTTGGTGCTGGCCGGGCTCAATATGCGTCCGTTACTGACTTCTGTTAGCCCATTGCTGGGCGAACTGCGCCAGGCCATGAGCCTCTCTTCCATTGCCGCTTCGTTGTTACCCGCCGTACCGATGGTGATGATGGGCGCGGTGGCGCTACTCAGTGCCTCCCTGATGCAACGTGTTCCGCTGCAACGTTTGTTGATCGCCGGGCTGGTTCTGCTGCTGCTGGCGCTGGCCGCACGCGGTGTGATTCACGACGGGCAATGGCTGGTGGTCAGCGCGCTTTTTGCCGGGCTGGGGGTTGGCGTGGTGCAGATGGCGATGCCAGGGTTGATCCGCCAGCGCTTTGCCCAGCGCAGCGCCCCCGTTACCGGGTTGTGGGCGGGCGCGTTAATGGGCGGCGGAGGATTGGGGGCAGCCCTCTCGCCGTGGCTCAGTGCGCATTTCGGCTGGTCACTGGCGCTCACCGGTTGGGCACTGCCCGTATTGCTGGCGATTGTGCTGTGGTGGATCGTGCGTGTGCCGATGGCGCAAAGCGCAGAGTCGGTATCTATGCCCTCGCTATGGCGCAAACCGCGCGCCTGGTCGCTGGCACTCAGTTTTGGCCTGGTCAATGGCGGCTATGCCACCTGCGTCGCCTGGCTTCCGGATGCTTATCACCACCTTGGCTGGTCAGCACAGGCGGGCGGCTCGTTACTGGGGGTGATGATCCTTTGCCAGGTGGCTGGCGCATTATTGATGCCCTTGCTGGCGCGCAAGGCGGATCGTCGTCCACAGCTGATCATCAGTCTGGTTTGCCAGCTGGTCGGTATGTGCGGTTTCCTGTTTGCTCCCCTGCTGGCGCCATGGTTGTGGGCGGCGATTGCCGGATTTGGTTTAGGGGCTGCGTTCCCGCTGGCGATGGTGCTGGCGCTCGATCACCTGCCACATCCGCAGGCGGGTGCACGCCTGGTGGCGTTTATGCAGGGCGCAGGTTTCATCATCGCCGGGTGTATGCCGTTTATCGCCGGTCAGTTGCAGGTGCTGACGCACAGTTTTACCAGCGTGTGGATGATGCAGGGCGCCGTAACGGTGGGATTGATCGTGCTGAATCTTCGCTTTCATCCCCACAGTTATCGTCGGGCCTTTGGTCAGACAGAATGATGATTGGTCCTACCAAAACGATTTAAATGTTGCCACATCGTCACATAACACGAATAATAACCCCAACCTCGTTGCTTTAGGTTAACAATGCATTAACTATCTGGAGCCAGAAAGCCCCACACTGCAATTTGGTCCTACCAATTTCAGTGAGCAGAAGGGCAAGACCTGCGGCGCAAACCTGCATTGCCGTTGCGCTGCACTCATCTGGTAACCTCTGGAGATAACGGCATGCCGGTGTGGCAACAAAACTACGATCCTCTCAACAATCTGTGGCTCTCCAGCCTGGTGGCGGTGATCCCGATTGTGTTCTTCTTCTTCGCCCTGCTGAAGCTCAAGCTGAAAGGCTATCAGGCGGGCACCGCCACGGTGGTGATTGCACTGCTGGTGGCGCTGTTCCTGTATGGCATGCCGCTGGGCCAGGCGCTGGCTTCCGTGGTCTATGGCTTCCTGTACGGCCTGTGGCCAATCGCCTGGATCATCGTCGCGGCAGTATTTGTGTATAAAATCTCGGTGAAAACCGGGCAATTCGACATCATCCGTGCTTCGATCCTCTCCATCACACCCGATCAGCGCTTGCAGATGCTGATCGTCGGATTCTCCTTCGGCGCGTTTCTCGAAGGGGCGGCGGGTTTTGGCGCACCGGTGGCAATCACCGCAGCCCTGCTGGTGGGATTGGGCTTTAATCCGCTGTACGCGGCTGGCTTATGCTTGATCGTCAACACCGCGCCAGTAGCCTTTGGTGCGATGGGGATTCCGATTATTGTCGCCGGGCAAGTCACCGGACTCGACAGCTTCCAGATTGGCCAGATGGCCGGGCGTCAATTGCCGTTCCTGACCCTCATTGTGCTGTTCTGGATCATGGCGATTATGGATGGCTGGCGCGGTATCAAGGAAACATGGCCAGCAGTGATCGTCGCGGGTGGATCGTTTGCCATTGCGCAGTTCCTCAGCTCCAACTTCCTTGGCCCGGAATTGCCGGACATCATCTCGTCACTGGCCTCTCTTATCTGCCTCACGCTGTTCCTGCGCCGCTGGAAGCCAGTACGTATTTTCCGTTTCGATGAGAAAACCGCCGTTGACCCGACGCAAACCTCTCAGCGCTATACGCTGGGCCAGATTGTGCGCGCGTGGATGCCATTCCTGTTCCTCACGGCTACCGTCACTCTGTGGAGCATTCCGCCGTTCAAGGCGCTGTTTGCTAAAGGTGGCGTGATGTATGACTGGGTGTTCAGCGTTCCGGTACCGCTGCTGCATGAGCTGGTGGCACGTATGCCGCCGGTGGTGAGTGCGGCAACGCCTTATGCGGCCATCTTCAAGTTTGATGTGCTGTCAGCCACCGGTACAGCGATTATCGTGGCGGCGGTGCTGTCCGTGATCTGGCTGCGTATGAAGCCCGCTGCGGCGATCCAGACCTTCGGTGAAACGCTGAAAGAACTGGCACTGCCCATCTACTCCATCGGTATGGTGCTGGCCTTCGCCTTTATCTCCAACTACTCCGGATTGTCTGCCACACTGGCCTTAGCGCTGGCGCACACCGGCAATGCCTTTACTTTCTTCTCGCCGTTCCTTGGCTGGCTTGGCGTGTTTCTGACAGGATCTGATACCTCTTCAAATGCGTTGTTCGCGGCGTTGCAGGCCACCACCGCGCAGCAGATTGGTGTGTCGGATGTGCTGCTGGTGGCCGCCAACACCACGGGTGGCGTGACGGGTAAGATGATTTCACCTCAGTCGATCGCCATCGCCTGCGCCGCCGTGGGGCTGGTGGGTAAAGAGTCGGATCTGTTCCGCTTTACCGTTAAACACAGTCTGATCTTCACCTGCATGGTGGGGGTGATCACAACGCTGCAAGCTTATGTCTTAACCTGGATGATTCCATGACAGAAAACACGCCGCGATTAGCGGAAACGCTACGGGCGCGATTGCTCGCCTGGATTGAGGAACACCAGCTGGAGCCGGGTATGCGCTTACCGGCCGAGCGCCAGCTGGCCGCTGAGTTCGGTGTGTCACGCTCATCATTGCGTGAGGCGATTCAGCAGCTGATCAGTAGCGGCGTGTTAATCAGTAAACGCGGCGGCGGTACCTGGCTGTGTGAGCCGCAGGAGCCCTGGTCGGAACAGCGTATTGTTGAGCCGATTCGCCAACTGCTGGCGGACGATCCCGATTATCGCTGGGATATTCTGGAAGCGCGCCACGCCATCGAAGCCAGCACCGCCTGGCACGCCGCCTTGCGTGCCACTGAAGCGGATAAAGAGAAGCTGCGCCTCGCTTTTGATGCTCTGCTCAAGATGCACGACTGCGATGATCCCGATATCGCGGCGCAGGCCGACCTGCGCTTCCATCTCGCCATCGCTGAGGCCTCGCACAATGTGGTGCTGCTGCAAACCATGCGTGGTTTCTTCGATTTGCTGCAGTCTTCGGTACTGCACAGCCGCCAGCGCATGTACACCCAGCCGGTGATTTTTAATCGCCTGAATGAACAGCACCAGGCGATGTTCGATGCGGTGATGGCCGGTGATGCCGAGGCGGCACGCCAGGCGGCGATGGATCACCTCGGCTTTGTACATACCACCTTGAAATCGCTCCATGAAGATGAAGCCCGGCAGGCGCGCATTACCCGCTTGCCAGGCGAATCCCTGGATAATCGTAAGGAAAAAAACTGATGATCATCTCTGCAGCCAGTGACTATCGCGCCGCAGCGCAACGCATCCTGCCCCCGTTCCTGTTCCACTACCTTGACGGCGGCGCGTATGCCGAACACACCCTGAAGCGCAATGTGTCCGATCTGTCGGACGTGGCGCTGCGTCAGCGGGTGCTGAAGAACATGTCCGATCTCAGTCTGGAAACCAAACTGTTCAACGAAACGCTGTCGATGCCGGTTGCGTTAGCGCCCGTGGGTTTGTGCGGCATGTACGCGCGACGCGGGGAAGTGCAGGCCGCGCGTGCAGCGGCACTGAAAGGTATTCCGTTCACGCTCTCCACGGTATCGCTGTGCCCGATTGAAGAGGTAGCGCCAGCCATTAATCGTCCGATGTGGTTCCAGCTGTATGTGCTGCGCGATCGTGGCTTCATGCGTAACGCACTGGAACGCGCGAAAGCGGCGGGCTGCTCGACACTGGTCTTTACTGTGGATATGCCGACACCGGGCGCACGCTATCGCGATGCGCATTCGGGCATGAGTGGGCCAAACGCGGCGATGCGTCGCTACTGGCAGGCGGTAACGCATCCGCAGTGGGCGTGGGATGTGGGGCTGCATGGCCGTCCGCACGATCTCGGTAATATCTCAGCCTATCTCGGTAAACCTACGGGGCTGGAAGATTACATTGGCTGGCTGGCCAATAACTTTGATCCGTCGATCTCATGGAAAGATCTGGAGTGGATTCGTGAGTTTTGGGATGGCCCAATGGTGATCAAAGGCATACTGGATCCGGAAGATGCCCGTGATGCGGTGCGCTTCGGCGCGGACGGCATTGTGGTCTCTAACCATGGCGGACGCCAGCTGGATGGTGTGCTGTCATCGGCGCGCGCACTGCCCGCCATTGCAGACGCCGTGAAAGGCGATATTGCCATTCTGGCCGACAGCGGTATCCGCAACGGGTTGGATGTGGTGCGCATGATCGCCCTCGGTGCAGACACTGTCCTGCTGGGCCGCGCCTTTATCTATGCACTGGCGACGCATGGTCAGCGTGGCGTTGAGAATTTGCTGAATTTGATCGAAAAAGAGATGAAAGTGGCGATGACGCTGACCGGGGCCAAAACCATTGCCGAGATTACCCAGGACTCGCTGGTGCAGGCGAATGCGCTGCTGAGCGAAGCGGGTTTACATCCGGCTCGACCACGTGCCGTGAGCTGAGTTGCGGAAAGCAAAATGAGAGGCGTTGTCTATACTGACTGCTGTCTGACTAACAGGAGGAATGACATGACCATTCATAAGAAAGGATCGGCCCATTGGGAAGGCGACATCAAAGGCAAGGGTACGGTGAGCACCGAAAGTGGCGTGCTGAGCAACCAGCCTTATGGCTTCAATACCCGCTTTGAGGGTGAGAAGGGCACCAATCCGGAAGAGCTGATCGGTGCTGCACATGCGGCGTGCTTCTCCATGGCGCTGTCGCTGATGCTGGGTCAGGCTGGCCATCCGCCAAAAAGTATTGATACCACGGCGGATGTATCACTGGACAAGAAAGGTGAAGGTTTCGCCATTACCAAAATTGCCCTGACCAGCACCATTGCGCTGCCGGGCATCGACAGTGCCAAATTTGATGAGATTATTCAGAAAGCCAAAGCGGGCTGTCCGGTATCTCAGGTGCTTAATGCCGAGATTAGCCTGGACTACACGCTGAATAATTAATCGCCCTTACGGGTTACCAGCGGTAGAATAGCGATGCGCCTTAGGGCGCATCGTTGCTTTCTGCCGTCTGGAGGATGCGTGGGGAAAAAACTGGCTGCAACTAAACACTGGAAAATGATTGTGGTGCTGCTGTGCATCTGCGGCGCGCTGATGCTGATTCGCTGGGCGGCCATGATATGGGGCTGAAAGACTGGATCTGCCGCCATAAGCTCGGCGTGCTAGTGATGGTGATTTTGGTGCTGGAAGGGGTGCACTATCTGCTGACCGCCAGCTGGTTACCGTGGCAGCTCGGTTGATTCAGGCGTATTCGCTGTCTGGCTGACGAACGTTACGCACACTGCTGCGCGCAATGCGATAGGCCTTGCGTGGGTCGCCCGCCACAAACTCAAAGGTCGGCGAGTAGTAGAATGGCAACCAGCCTTCAAAGCTGCTCTCCCACTCCCAGCGCACCGGGCAGGGCCAGAGAATGCCATCATACAAAATGTAATAAACCCAGCGTCCGTTTGGACGACGGGGGCGAGTAGTCTTCATGGGATTCACAACGGTAATAGTGTAAAGCAGCTTATATTTTGGACGCTATGCGCCAATCTTGCAATGCCGCCTGGCTTATTTTTGTACAGTTCAAATAAAACTGGCACCGAATTAACGGTGCACTTCCCCGCACAGCAGGACCACATTCGGCCGAACTTTATGGATGCGGTCGGCCATTTGCTCACAGGCCACTTTGGTTGGGTAGATACGTTCTGACACGGGTAAGGCGTCACAGGCATCATGTCCACACGCGCTCACTAACAACACAAAACCAATCAGCATGATTGGACTCCTTTAACACGTTCCTGATGATACGGAAGCAGTGGCTGTTCGTTCCTTTTTTTAATCCAGTATAGCCAAACGGCACGAGAGTCAATGATCACCCTGAGCGGCCTGGTGGTGCGAACGGCGAGATTATAACCAGACGGACGCACAACAGCAGTACAATCTGGGCTAAACTGTGCGGCCCTGACAAAAATGATGAGTGAGTAACCAATGTTGAACGAAATTGCCCATCCGGCCAGCAGCCCAAAACAAGCCGCGCTGCAACTGGTGATTGAACTGGTGCGCGCAGGCAAACTCAGCCCAATGCAAGGCGATGCTTCAAACATGATTTCAATTTACGAGCAGTTCAAAGCCCATTTTGAGGCGGACAAACACAAAGACTCGGCCATTTCCTGATGCTTTTATTCTGAAAACAGCGCAATCTCTGAAGTGAACCCCTTAACCTGGACAGTTATAACATCGCCTGTTGGTACTGAGTTCGGTATTGTACCGGACTCAGTCCACCTAACCCCGTCTTGATCCGTTCGTAGTTGTA
>NZ_JBBCKX010000041.1:0-15534 GCF_037153115.1 Pantoea sp. USMM079 | reverse complement strand
AGCCTGACTGAGAAGCATAAAAAAATCCGTAATCCCTGAGAGATTACGGATTTTTGCAGAACTGCCGGATCGTTCAACCGATCATTTTTGTCTTAACTGATCGGCATTACGCATCAGGCGCCCTTTCTTCTCTCTAATCGTTTTCAACATTACGCAATCAATTACGCATCTGAAGGCAGCAATATTGCTGCCAGACAGCGTCATTAATCGCGGCGCATCGAAACCTGTAGTTATTTATTTCCCTGCAAGAACGCCAGTAAGTCGTCGTTCAACTGATCCTGATGCGTCACCGCAAAACCGTGCGGACCGTTTTCATACACTTTCAGCTCCGAGCCTTCGATCATCTCGTGTACCAACTTACCGGTGGCTTCAAAGGGTACAATCTGGTCGTTGCTGCCGTGGATCACCAGCGTCGGCACATCCACTTTGGCGATATCGGCGCGGAAATCGGTCTCGGCAAAAGCCGTCACACAATCAATCGTGCCTTTCAGTGAGGCCAGCAGCGCGATATTCAGCGTCTGTGTCATCACGCCCTCAGAAATGGTCTGGCCAGCATTGGCGCCATAAAACGGTGTGGCGAAGTCTTTGATAAACTGCGCCCGGTCTTTACGCAGGCCCGCTTTAATGCCATCAAATACCGCTTTTTCAACGCCTTCCGGATGGTCATCGGTTTTGCCGAAGATGGGCGTCACCGCGCCCAGCAGCACCAGCCCTTTCACTTTCGCCGTACCGTAGCGACCGATATAACGTGAGACATCACCGCCGCCCATTGAGAAGCCCACCAGCGTGATGTCATCCAGTTGCAGATGCTCAATCAGCGCATGAATATCATCGGCGAAAGTATCGTAATCGTAGCCTTCCCACGGCTGCTCAGAGCGACCAAAACCGCGACGGTCAAACGCAATGGCGCGATAGCCGCGTTCGGCGAGGAAATTCAGTTGGCTATCCCACATATCCGCATCCAGCGGCCAGCCGTGGCTGAACAGCACGGGCTGTCCTTTGCCCCAATCTTTGTAATACAGGTTAACGCCGTCTTTTGCTTTGAATGTGCTCATGTTTTTTGCTCCGTTAAGTGAGTGATGTTGTGTCTGCCAATCAAACTACATTCGGTTGCTGCAAAAACCTAAAGCAGAGATTTTGACAACTCGTTCAAAGATTTTTGCCCTGCAAAGCTGTCAAAAAAGCCTGAACAAGTTGGCCGATTTTTTCCGCTATCAAGCGTCTGGCGGGATTCGTAAGGTGCATACATCGCACATTTACAGGAACACGATGATGAGCCAGCAAAACCCAACGACGCCACGCGGCGGTGCTTTTTCTCCCTTCGCCTACGGGCTGTTCGCCCTGATCTGGACCGCCTCGGTACTCGGTAATACCGGCAGCTTTATTCGCGACGTCGCCAGCGCCTGGTTAGTCACCGGCTTATCCGATAATCCGACCGCCGTGGCGTTGATGCAAACCGCCGCCACCCTGCCGGTGTTCCTGTTGGCACTGCCCGCGGGCGTGCTCTCTGATATCGTCGATCGCCGCCGTCTGCTGATCGTGGTGCAGATTCTGATGGCCAGCGTCAGCGGCACTCTGCTGGTGCTGTCGCACAATCACTGGCTCACCGTGGAGTGGCTGATCGGCCTGACCTTTGTCGGTGGCATTGGTGCCGCGCTGTTTGGCCCGGCCTGGCAAGCGATTGTCCCTGAACTGGTGCCGCGTCATGAGCTAAAAAACGCCGTAGCGCTTAACTCGCTCGGCATCAATATTGCCCGCGCCATCGGGCCTGCCACTGGCGGTTTACTGCTGGCAAGTTTAGGCGCCATGGCGGCCTACGGTGCCGATGTGGCGAGTTATTTTTTCGTTATTGCTGCCCTGCTGTACTGGAAACGTTCGGCGAAAGCCAAAACCGAACTCAACGAACACTTCTTTGGTGCCTTCCGCGCGGGCCTGCGCTATGTCAAAGCCAGCCGTGAACTGCATCGCGTGTTGTTCCGCGCTGCGATGTATTTCGCCTTTACCAGTGCCATCTGGGCGCTGCTGCCGCTGGTAGCGCGCACCATGCTGCACGGTACCGCAGGCTTTTACGGCTTGCTGCTGGGCGCAGTGGGCGGCGGTGCGATTGCCGGTGCGCTGCTGTTGCCGCGTCTGCGTAGCAAACTCAGTAACGATGGTTTGCTGCTGCTCTCTGCGGTGCTGAGTGCGCTGGTCATGCTGGCATTAGCGATGAGCCCGCCGCAGTGGCTGGCGCTGTTGTTGATGCTGGTGCTGGGCGTCGGCTGGATTATTGCGCTGACCACACTGAACGGCGTAGCGCAGGCGGTATTGCCGGATTGGGTACGCGGTCGCGGTCTGGCGGTGTATCTGATGGTGTTTAACGGCACATTGGCCGGTGGCAGTCTGGCGTGGGGTCTAATCGCGCAGCAACTGGGGCTGGCCACCACTTTGCTGATTGCCGGGGCCGGTCTGGTGATCTCTGGCGTACTGCTGAAACGTCTGGCACTGCCTGCGGGTGAAGCGGATCTGCAACCCGCTGAGCATTGGGCCATGCCGGTGGTGCACGACGATGTCGATGTGCGTCATGGTCCGGTGTTGATTCAGATTCGCTACCGCGTGCCGCAGGAAGATCGCGCCGCGTTCAAAAAGGCGATTCACAAATTGGCACAGTCTCGCCGCCGTGATGGCGCCTATTCATGGGGACTCATGGAGCAAACCGACGATCCGACAGCATTGCTGGAGTGGTTTATGGTGGAGTCCTGGCAGGAGCATATGCGTCAGCATCAGCGTGTGTCGCACGCCGATGCCGAACTTCAGCAGGCCGTTCTGCAATATCATCAGGGTGAAGAAGCCCCGCAGGTCAGTCACCACATTGCGATATAACAGCCTTTACGCGGGAGAATAAATCTCCTGCAATCCAGGAAGCGTGAGCAGATGCTCACGCCACCAGGTTGCCGCATTGCCGGTCGCGGTTTCATTCCACGCCAGATACGCCATATCGCGGCGGCATTCGCTATCCAGCTGGCGCGCCAACAGCGCGCCACTCTCCAGATGCGGCCTCGCCAGGTATAGCGGCAGGTAACCACAGCCCAAGCCATCCAGTTGCGCCTGCAGTTTCGCCGGGAAGTCATGCACGCTCAGCGTCTTCTGCTCATCCAGCACGCGTAGATCAATACCTGCACCGTGACGAGACGAGTCATGGACCGTCACCGCGCGGTACTGACGAATCTGCTCGCGCAGCAGTGGTTCAGGTGCGGAAGCGAGAGGATGCTCCGGTGCGACAGCAAACACATAATCCAGCCAGCCGAGCGGCTGGCAGACAATCTCTTTGCGCGTGGCGGGTTCCTGCACCGCGCCAAAGACAATGTCCGCTTCGCCATAGTTGAGCGCTTCCCAGCAGCCAGCCAGCACGTCCTGACGGAATTGCAGCTGAGTATGCGGGTGCTCCTGATAAAACTGATCAATCAGCGGCGTGAGAATGCGAAACGGCAGTGAGGCATCGACGCTGATCACCAACTGGCTTTCCCAGCCACTCTCAACATAGCGCGCCTGCTGTTCTAACTCATTCACCGCGCGCAGCAGGGTGCGCCCTTTTTCCAGCATCAAACGCCCGGTCGGGGTGAAGGTGGCGCGATGGCCAGAGCGATCCAACAGCGTGATCTTGAGATCGCTCTCCATCTTCTGCACGGTGTAGCTCAACGCCGACGCGGTTTTAAACAAGCGCGCAGCCGCAGCGGCAAAGGTGCCGTGGCGATCCAACGCATCCAAAATCAGCAGCGCCTCAAGGTTTAAACGCATACCCCATGCCTCCCCAAAAATTGTTGAACAACAACCCAAAATCTATCCGTTATCAATAAACGCTCTCATTTCGTATTTTTTTACTCAACGACGCAAGCACTTTCACCAGCGGAAACTCAGGAACTTACGATGAATTACTCACAACAAGCCAACCATGTGACGCTGGTGATTACCCACAGCATCCTGCCAGAACAGCAGGCCCATTATGAGCAGTGGCTCGACACCATCATGCCGCAAGCCGCGAGCTTTCCTGGCCATCTTGGCGTCAACGTGCTGCGCCCGGTGCACGGCGACAATGCTTACACCGTGCTGATTCGTTTTACCGGACTGGATGAGCTGTACGCCTGGCTGAAATCGGATCAGCGCAAAACGTTAATCCAGAACCTGCCAACGATGCTGGCACAGCCAGAACATATTGAGGTGCGCCCCGGCGCCGCGTTCTGGTTTACCCCGGCGCAAAAAGGCCAGGTCAAACCGGCGAAATGGAAACAATACTTACTGACGCTGGGGGTGATTTTTCCCTCTACCAACCTGGTGCCGTGGTTCTGGAATCAGGTGTTGCCCGCCGCGCACGGCACGCTGTGGGGCCACTTGCTGAATGATGCCAGCGTGGTGGCACTGGTGGTGTTCCTGTGGATGCCGATCATTACCCGTGTTTTAAAACAGTGGCTTATTGGCCGCAATGCGTAATCTAACTGGAGAAGAGATGATGACAACGGCCTCACTGATTTTTACCAACGGCAAATTCCACACGGTGGATCGCGCCAACCCGTTAGCCACTGCGGTGGCGATCAAAGACGGCAAGTTTCTCGCGGTAGGCAGCGAAGCGGAAGTGATGCGCTTTGCGGGCAGCGACACGCAGATTATTGATGCCAAAGGCCACACCGGTATTCCCGGCCTTAACGACTCACACCTGCACCTGATTCGCGGCGGTCTTAACTACAATCTTGAACTGCGCTGGGAAGGCGTACCGTCACTGGCTGATGCATTGCGCATGCTGCGTGAACAGGCCTTGCGCACCCCTTCACCGCAGTGGGTGCGCGTCGTTGGCGGCTGGAGTGAATTCCAGTTTGCTGAACGCCGCATGCCAACGCTGGATGAGATCAACGCCGCCGCGCCCGATACGCCAGTGTTCATCCTGCACCTGTATGACCGTGCCCTGCTGAACCGCGCTGCGCTACGTGTGGTCGGTTACACCAAAGACACGCCGAACCCACCAGGCGGAGAAATCCAGCGCGACAGCAATGGTAACCCGACCGGCATGCTAATTGCGCGTCCTAATGCCATGCTGCTGTACGCCACGCTGGCGAAAGGACCGAAGCTACCGCTGGAGCAGCAGGTCAACTCCACACGTCAGTTTATGCGCGAGCTGAATCGCCTCGGCCTGACCAGCGCCATTGATGCGGGTGGCGGCTTTCAGAACTATCCCGATGATTACGATGTGATTTCGGAACTGCACGCCAAAAAGCAGCTGACGGTGCGCATTGCCTACAACCTGTTTACCCAGCGTCCCGGCCATGAACTGGAAGATTTCGAGAAGTGGACCGACATGCTGAAGCCGGGCCAGGGAACCAATTTCCTGCGTCACAATGGAGCGGGCGAGATGCTGGTGTTCTCGGCGGCAGATTTCGAAGACTTCCTCGAACCGCGCCCCGACCTGGCCCCCGGCATGGAAGATGAACTGGAGCGCGTGGTGCGCCATCTGGTTGAGCATCGCTGGCCGTTCCGTCTGCATGCCACCTACAACGAATCGATCAGCCGCATGCTGGACGTGTTTGAAAAAGTAAACCGCGATATTCCGTTTAACGGCCTGCACTGGTTCTTTGACCACGCCGAGACTATCACCGAAGCCAACATTGAGCGCGTTAAAGCGCTGGGTGGCGGGCTGGCCGTGCAGCATCGTATGGCGTTCCAGGGTGAGTACTTCGTCGATCGCTACGGTAAAGAAGCCGCCAAACAGACGCCGCCGGTGGCGCGCATGCTGGATGCGGAGGTGCCTGTCGGTTTGGGCACCGATGCCACGCGCGTCGCCAGCTACAACCCATGGACCGCGCTCTACTGGCTGGTTTCTGGCCGCACCGTCGGCGGCATGCAGTTGTACGATGACAATGCGCGTATTGACCGCGAAACCGCGCTGATGCTGTGGACCAAAGGCAGCGCCTGGTTCTCCAGCGAGCAAAACGCCAAAGGGGAAATCAAAGTGGGTCAGTTAGCGGATCTGGTGCTGCTGTCGAAAGATTTCTTCAGCGTGCCGGAAGAGGAGATTAAAGGAATTGAATCGGTATTGACGCTGGTCGATGGCGAAGTGGTGTATGCCGCAGGTGGGTTTACGCCGCTGTCACCGCCACCGGTGCCAGTGTTGCCAGAGTGGTCTCCGGTGGTCACCGTGCCGGGCCACTACCGTAGCGCGCCACCGCAAGCCAGTGGTCGTGCGGCGATGATGCCGAAAGTGCACCAGTGTAGCGGCCCTTGTGGCGTGCATAGCCACTCACACGATGTGGCACGCCAGTCTTCGGTGCCGGTGTCGGATAACCATGCCTTCTGGGGTGCGCTGGGCTGTTCGTGCTTCGCGTTTTGAGTTAAAGGCGGTTTATGGCCCTCTCCTGGTGAGAGGGCTTTGCCGCAAATGGGGTCACGGACTTTGGCGGTGGCGCGGGTCTGTTTCCGCAACCGCAAAAGATTACCCCGCCAGGCCAAACCCTTGCTTGCCGTTCTTCTTAATCTGGTACATCGCTTCATCGGCACGCGTCAGCGCCTCATCAAAACTAAAGTGCGGCTGCACCGTCGCCACACCAATCGAAGCACCAATCTGCGCATGGCCGTTATCAACATCAAACGGCGTCAATGCGGCATCCAGCACCGCCTGCATCATGATGCGCACTTTGGGGAAATCGATCAGGAACGGCATCAGCAGCACAAACTCATCACCACCTAAACGGCCCACCACCACGTTCGGTGGCACCTGGTCAAGAATGCGCTGGCTGAGCTGAATCAACACTTCATCGCCACTGCGATGGCCGAGCGTGTCGTTAACATGCTTAAAGTTATCGAGATCGATAAATGCCACACACAGCGGCCCCTGCGCTTTCATTTTAGCGAAATGGGTTTGCAGCGCGTGGCGGTTGGTCAGGCCGGTTAGCGGATCGTGATGCGCCAATGAAGAGAGCTGCGCTTCATACTGCTTCTCTTTGGTCATATCGATATGCGTGCCGGTGACTTTAAGCGGATTGCCTTCTTCGTCCCACTCGGTCACACGCCCACGATCCAGCACCCAGGTAATTTTATCGTTCTTACCCAGCATGCGATGCAGCGCCTCATAGTAGGGCGCACGCCCTTCGATATGATCGTAAAACGCCTTGAGCACTTCATCGGCGTCATCGGGGTGCAGGCGTTCGCGCCAGACTTCAAACTGCGCTTTAGTCTCTTTCGGCTGAAAACCCAGCATCGAGCCCCAGCGTCGATTGAAAATCACCAGCTTGCCGCTGGGAATATCCAGCTGCCACAAACATAAACCGGTTCCGTCCAGCGCCGCACTCAGCTTGTTTCGCGCGTCATGCGCTATGCGCTTTAAGCGCGCATTATGCTTTTTCAGGTTCTGAATCTGCTGACGCAGCGCTTCTTCGGACATGATGGCTGACGGAGAGGAAATAAGGGTTATTTTGCCTGCCAGGAAGTTTCTGATAAATAAAACAAATGAAAAGCCGATCAGTAGCGGAAAATTGCATCAAGCTCAGAGGGAACGGCGAAGCATTGAGGTTATTTCAGCTAACAAAACTTTCTTTATTCCTGTCAGGCAGTAGAAAACGCGCCAGCCGCCTGGGCCAGCGCCCTGTAGGTCTACTCCGATTCGCCAAAGCGCTGATCAAACATCGTGACAACCTGATGCAGCACACCCGCCTCGTCGCCTCCTTCACATACCACTTCCACGCTGCCACCCGCTTTAATGCCAGCGCGCATGATGTTCATCATACTGCTGGCATTGACGTCTTTGCCTTCGTAGCGCAGCGTGACGCGGCAGTCATGGCCTTTTAACGCCTTGGCCAGCTGTGCCGCTGGGCGCGCATGGATGCCAGTACTATTTTTCACGGTAACGATTTGACTCAACATGACGGTTCTCCTGGTTAATGGGGGAAATAACGCCTTCCTGCTGCAATTTAAATTGATAGAACGCCTGCCAGCGCTGCTGATAACGCTGCAACGCGTGGCCGCGTTGTGGGTCGGGTTGATAGCACTGCGCCACACGCACCTCAGGTGGAGGCACATCCGCACAGGCAATCAGCAGTGCGCCCACGGATACCGCTTCATCAAAGGCAATCGCTTCTACCGTTCGCGCCAGACTGTCAGCTTTGAGCTGAAGCCACAGCGGATTGCGTGTGGCGGGACCAATCACTTTCAGTGCGGGTCCCGCAGGCACCGCAAAACAGGTGAAGCAGTTGGCAAACTCCATAGTCAGCCCAAACAACACCGTTAATAGCAGTTCATCGTGCGGCAACGTATCGCTCAGACCGTACATCAACCCGCGCGTATGGCGGTTTTTATAAGGCGAGCCGGACCCACGCAAATGCGGGATAAACAGCGGTAATCCTTCCGGCTGCCACTCATCAGCCAGATAACGCTGCGTGGCTTGTACCAGTGCGGCATCGATCTCCTCGCGCGACAGCCGAAAAGTGCTGCTCACCCACTCCAGCGCAAAGCCCCCCACCGGCAGTGAGGCGAATAGCGTGAAATGGTTATCCCGCGAATAACGCCCGTTGGCGAGTTTGTCGCGCCGGGCTTGCTCATTGAGCAAAGGCTGCGGTTGCAGCAGCAAGATGCCTTCGGTGGTACCGGTAGAGTTCAGCACCTCGCCGGTTTGCAGCTGTAGTGCCCGCGCGCCCACCATATGATCGTGTCCAGCCAGCGTGACGCACACCGGCTGGGTTAACCCCAGTGCCTCACGGCACGCGGGTGTCACCCACCCCGCCACTTCACCCGGCGTCAACAGAGGGGCAAAAGCATCGAGCGGCAGTTGCAAAATATCGGCGGCCTGGGCCGACCAGCTTCCCTGCTGGAGATCGAGACACAGCGTGCGGCTGGCGAGCGTGGTGTCGGTTCGCTGTGCGCCGGTTAATCGCCACAGCAGCACCTCCGGCGCATGCAGCCAGCGCAAACCGTGACGCCCGCGCAGCGCATAGTTATCCAGTAGCCAGCGCATCTTGAAGGCCGAATAATTACTGTGCAGCGGCAAACCGGTGATTTGATACAACCGCTGGCTGTCCGCTTCGGTTAAGGTGGCGAGATACTCTTCGCCCCGACGATCATACCAGGCCAGCATCGGCGTCAGGATATTGCCAGCCTCGTCGAGAAACACGCCGGACTCACCAAAGCTGGCAATACTGATATGTGTCACCGGGCAATCCGTTGCCGCGATCAGGCTGCGCATCGTCGCCACCACCTGCTGCCACAGCGCATCGATATCGAAATCGACGTTACCCGTGGGCGAAGTGATTTTGGGTGTGACGAACTTACGCTCATCCAGTCGGGACGCATCCCGACGAGAAAAACAGGCGACTTTACAGTTAGTCGTACCGATATCAATGACGATGGCCGCAGCGTTCTCAGGCATACACGGCACCTCGTGTCAGGCGGAAGATGCCCCACAGCACCAGACCCACCACCGGCACCAGGCCAATCGCTATCACGTTGCCGTTGAAGATTTCCAGCAGCCAGAAGCGGAACGGGTTGCCGCCGTCAAGGAAGCTGGAGACCTGGCCGCTGGAACCTTCGGCAAACTTGAAGTTCACGTCTTTCGCCATGCCGGTAATAAAGGGCGCGATTTTGGTGGCAATCCACAGGTCGGCCACGATCACGGGAATCGCCGCCAGCACGGTGCGGAAGATGTTGCCACGACTGGCCAGCGCGATCATCGACGCCATCACCGCGAGGTTCGCCAAATCGCCCAGCGGCAGCACCTGGTTGCCTGGCAGGATAAAGGCGATGAACACGGAAATGGGGGTCAGCAGCAGCGCGGAAGAGATGATCGCCGGGTTGCCCACTGCCACCGCGATATCTAGCCCGATGTAGAGATCGTCACGGCCTGGGTATTTGGTGTTGAGGTACTTCTTGATCGCTTCCGACAGCGGCAACAGGCCTTCCATCAGGATGCGCACCATGCGCGGCAGAATAAACATCACGCCGCCAATGCTGATACCGAGCAGCAGGATATGCTTGAAGTCATACCCGGCGATAACCCCCAGCAGCAGGCCCAGAATAGTACCGACCATCATCGGCTCACCAAAGATGCCCAGCTTCTTCTGCACGGTTTGTGGATCGATGTGGATACGATTGAGGCCGGGGATCTTGTCGATGATTTTGTCCACCAGCAAGCCCACCGGGAAGAACACCACGGCGGACAGCGTCGGCAGTGAAATTCCTTCCAGACCAAAGTATTTCTGCACCATCGGCGCGGACCAGTCTGCCAGCTTCAGTACCACAATGGCGGCAATGGCAGCGGCCAGTAATCCGAAGAAGAAACTGCCTGTGCTGTAGTAAACCAGCGTACCGGCCAGCGCGAAGTGCCAGTAGTTCCACATGTCCACATCGACGGTGCGAGTGCGGTTCATTGCCAGCATCGCCACATTGATCAGAATCGTCAGCGGAATGACGAACGGTGCAATCGGCGATCCCCAGGTAATAGCAGAAAGCGGCGGCCAGCCGAGATCCACCACTGGCAGATTAATATTGGTGCGCTCTACCATTGCCTGCGCAGCCGGGCCAACATTACTGATGAGAATATCGAAGATGGCGTAGATCCCGACGAAGCCAATGCCTACGGTTAACGATGAGCGCAAGGCTTTGGCCGGTTTGACCTTAAAGCACAGTGCAAGAATAAACAGCACCAGCGGTAATAATACGGTTGGGCCAAAACCCAATATATATTGCACCACGGTGTAGAGGCTATGAGCGATTTCATTCATGGCAGACCCCTTATGACGGGCGTAAACGTACCTGGCGTTAGCGCCCTATTATGGCAATCGGATTAAATAAATAAGTAATTATTGGTTTTTCAAAATTTCGACAATTTTTTCCAGCACTTTTTCTTCGCCGACACCGGTAATAATCGGTAAGCCGTTAACCACCGGGATATCTAATTCATAAGGCACTTTAGTGGTAGACACCACCAGAGCAACACCGTCGGTATTATTGGGCAAAGAAGCGACGTTGGTTTGCGAGTAATTCACATTAAGACCGTGCTCCTGGCAGTATTCCATGACTTTCTCTGTCACGGCAGTGGATGTGGCAATGCCGGTAGCACATACAAATAATATCGTCTGGCTCATACTTCACCTCGTTCGGTCATGGTTTCTGTGATGCGTTGATAAATTTCCTGATCGTTAAGCTGCAATAATTGCTGCATAAAATCGCTATCCTGAATCAGTTCCATAATCCAGCCCAACACATTTAATTGCTTGTTACTTTCACTCAGTGCCAGCAGAAACACCACGCGCACCGGCACCGGTTCTGGCTCGCCGCCCATATCGGCAAAGGTCACCGGCTGCGGCAGAATGCCGATACTGATGGCGTTGTGGCGCACATGGCGATGGTCGGTATGCGGAATCGCTACGCCAACCGGTTCCGTCGGTAAGCCGGTGGGGAAATCCTGCTCACGCGCCAGCACATGCTCGGCAAAATCTGCGACCACCAGCGCTTCCTCCACCAGCGGCTGTGCCAGTTGGCGAATCACCTGATCGACACTCAGCCCCTCATTGAGGTGCTGCACAAAGTGCGGCTTAAACTGGATCCCCTGCATACGCGGCCTCACTGATATCATTCAAACGCAGAATCTTGTGGTAGACCTCATGTTCCACCGCCTGACGCGCATCGGACATGACTGCCGCCAGATTGGCTTCATTGTGATTCTTCTGCCATGCGTGACCGACGCTGGTGATAAAGGAACGGCGCAGGTCGCTGGCGATGTTCACTTTCACCACCCGATGATTAACAAACTGCTGCAAGATGCTGTCCGCGATACCGGAACCGCCGTGGATGACCAGCGGGATGGGCGTGATCTGCGCAATTTCCGCCAGCAACGGCAGATCGATACGCGGAATATCATCCAGTCCATGCACATTACCGACCGAAATCGCCAGCAGGTCACAGCCCGTTTCGCGCACAAACTCCACCACCTGCTGCGGGTCGGTTTTGCAATCCGCTTCGCTGACGTGATCGTCTTCTTTACCCAGAATCGCACCCAGCTCAGCTTCCACCGGCACGTTGTAGTTCTGGCAGAATTCCACGGCCTGACGCGTCAGCTTGATGTTCTCTTCAAACGGCAGCGCAGCCCCATCGATCATTACCGAAGTAAATCCGGCACGCACCGCCTGGCGGATATCATCCATATTGCGGCCGTGATCGAGATGCAGGCTGATCGCCACATCCATCTGTGCGGCGCGACGCTGCACCATTTCATAGATGTAGTCATAGCCGGACAAACGCGCATTGGTGGGCGCGATTTGAATAAAATTCGGCACGTTACTGCGTTCAATCGCATTTAATATGCCGAGCGTGGTTTCCAGATTGGTGGTATTAAAGGCGCCGGCCAGCACGCGCTTATTTTCCAGTTGACGAATAAATTGATGACCGTTGACTAATGGCATGTCAGCTTACCTCTCTTCGTTGCAGAACGGTTCCCAAATAATATTTATTTCCTTTTAACCAGACATTGCCGAATTCCACCGGCAATTCACGTGAGAAAAACACCAACTGTTCTAAATGCAGTACCGGCGCATCCTCACTGATATCCAAAAAATGTCCGCGTTCATTACCGATTAAGCGCGCGGCATAGCGACTTTCGGAATAACGTATTTTCTGTTGCGATAATCGTTCGATGGTGGGAAACAGGTTATTGTGATTAAAATCCACCTCGGCAATGCCGGGTACCAGTTCCATATTGATGCGATTCTCAATCAGCATCACTCTTTCATCATCGATATAACGTAACCGCTCCAGATAAAGAATTTCCTGCCCCGGTTTAATGCGTAATTTTTCGGCAATATAACGGTTGGCCGGTTCAACCCGCGTGGCGATCACCTGCGTGCTGAAATTAATTTGCTGGCTTTCCAGTGACTCGGCGAAAGAGAGCAACCCTTCCCCCAATGGATAGCGAATGTTTTCTTTCTTAACGAAGGTGCCTTTGCCCTGCACTTGTACCAGCACACCTTCTTTGACTAACTGCGCCACGGCTTTTTTCACCGTACCGCGACTGACGTCAAGCATATCCATGATCTGGAACTCCGAAGGAATGCGGTCATCCTCCACCAGATCGCCGGTATAGATACTCTCGCGAATCCACTCCACTACCTGCTGATAGAGCGGGACCTGCGAACTCTTACTCAATGTTTTCATGGCGCGCACCTGAACATTCAGAGTTGTCTATGGACAATCATGTACAACTTCGAGGCTTATAGTAGGGAATTGCGTCTGGCGAGGGATCGAGGACAGTCACGTTTTCGCGTACCGGATCTGTGACAATAAAGTGTGATCTGTATCTCACTTGAAATCTGTGCACTGTACTTCCGATGGAGAAATTGTGTTCTGTGACGAGGATCAAGAGATATTCGTTAGTCGATGCTGTGATCATGTTTACTAGAATGGTAGTTTAACAGTTATCGCAGCAACACGATGACGGTGGATGAGATTATGCAACTGACAATGCGTTGGTTTGGTCCCAAAGAAGATAAAGTTTCGCTGGAATATATTCGCCAGGTGCCAGGTGTGCGTGGCGTAGTCGGCGCGCTGTATGACGTGCCGGTCGGGGAAACCTGGCCGAAAGATAAGATTAAAGCATTGGTTGATCAGGTACATGCCGCCGGTCTGACGGTGGAAGTGATCGAGAGCGTCAACATTCATGACGACATCAAGATCGGCCTGCCGAGCCGCGATCAATATATTGAGAACTACAAGCAGAGCATACGTCACCTCGCTGAAGTCGGCGTGAAAGTGATCTGCTACAACTTCATGCCGGTATTTGACTGGATGAAGACCGACATGAACTACGTGCTGCCTGACGGCTCACTCACCATGGCGTTCGAGAAGAAAGGCATCGATAAGAGCCTCGACGAAGTGGTGCAGGAAGTGTTGGGTAACTCAAACGGTTTCGCGCTGCCAGGCTGGGAGCCAGAGCGTCTGGCGAAAGTTCAGGATCTGTTTGCACAATACAAAGACGTTGACGACAACAAGCTGCGTGAAAACCTCGCTTACTTCCTGAAAGCGGTGATCCCGGTATGTGAAGAAGTGGGCGTGAAGATGGCGATCCATCCTGACGATCCACCGTATTCGATCTTCGGTTTGCCGCGCATTGTGAAGAACCGCGAGGATCTCGACTGGATCTGTAACGTGGTGGATTCCGAAGCTAACGGCATCACGCTGTGTACCGGATCGATTGCGGAAGATCCGCAGAATGATGTGTACGGTATTCTGGCCGAGTTCTCACGCCGTAAACGTATTCCGTTTGCGCACGTACGTAACATCAAGATTATTCAGGACAAAGATTTCTACGAGTGCGCACATCCTACTGAGTACGGCTCGCTGGATATGTACAAGGTGCTGCAATCGATGCACGACAATGGCTTCGATGGCTATATCCGTTCCGATCACGGCCGCTTTATCTGGGGCGAAACCGGACGTCCGGGCTACGGCTTGTATGACCGTGCACTCGGCACCACTTACCTGATGGGGCTGTGGGAAGCATTGGATAAGCGTTAAAAAACACTGACAGTACAGGTCGCCGCAATCGCAGCCTGAATGAAATTACCCATCACCCTGTAAGCAGTGCGTTTGCAGGGTTTTTTTTTGCCCGGCATTCCTTCAGCCTACCGCACAGCCTGCCTATCATTTACGAATGATCAAAGTTCAATATATACAGTCTAACTGTACATATAGCGGAGACTCACCATGTCTGAACACAACAAACGTATCGTGCAACGCTTTAATCAGCAGGTGATCGTGGAAGGCCAGCGCGAGGCTTTTGACGATCTTGTTGGGGAGAATTTTGTTAATCGATCGTCACCGGCGGGCGCCCCCAACGATCGTGAAAGCCTGTGGCACACCTTCGATCAGATCCTGCGTCCCGCAATTTCCCCGTTACAGGTGACGATCGACGATCAGGTGGCCGAACGCGATTGGGTAACCACCCGTAAAACCATTACCGGCGTGCATACCGGCACGCTGCTGGGTATACCTGCCAGCGGTAAAGCGGTGACGATCGCGGTGATCGATATGGTGCGGATTGCCGAGGGGAAATATGCAGAACACTGGGGACTCAACACGCTGGCACAGGTGTTGAGCCAGTTGAAGCAGGGTTAAAGGGATTGACGTTGGAAGTGGGCCGGTGAGAGCAAACTGAAATGGCAGGCGCAGGCAAGAAGCCAGTTAAAGCAGAGTGAAAACAGCTGGCGCAGGTATTGAGCCAGCTACAGCAGCTGGCGCAGGTATTGAGCCAGCTACAGCAGCTGACGCAGCGCCGCGAGGCCCTTTTGCAGATCGTCGCGCGCGCTGTCGTCCAGTTTGTCGGTGATCAGCGCAGCGATCCAGTCTGCACGCTGTGCTCGCGCATCGGCCAGGGTTTTCCGCGCCGCTTCACTCAGCACAATCAGCTGGGCGCGCGCATCCTTGTATCTTGAATCCTGCAGTAGGTGATGGTTAGCTACCTTCACCTGAAACAGGGTGAATCTGACGCGTCCATTAAGGTAAGACCTTGTCCCGCAGCTTAGCTCCCCT
>NZ_JBBCKX010000040.1:0-20632 GCF_037153115.1 Pantoea sp. USMM079 | reverse complement strand
CTTGGCGGACTGAGTCCGGTGGCGTACCGGACCCACAATCACAATGAGCTGACTTAAGAGTCCAGGTTAAGGGGTTCAGTTCATCCCCCGCCGTTCCGTCAGGCAGACGAATGACGTGAGGGCACCGCGTAGCGGCGCGTGGACGCCAGTCCCAAAGCGGCCCCAGCCTGCGTGATCACGCGTGACTAAACACCGGTGCCGCAGGTAAATTAACCGTGATGTCGAACGCGGGTGAAAATAGTGATAGCCGCCAGCAGCATCAGCACGCCGCTGGCGAGGAACACACCGCCCGCGCCGTTGAGATCAAACATCCAGCCACCGGCCGCAGCACCTGCGGTGATCGCCAGCTGAATAGTCGCCACCAGCAAACCACCGCCAGATTCGGCATCATCCGGCACCGCACGCGAGATCCAGGTTGACCAACCGGTTGGCATCGAACCAAACGCCAGGCCCCACATCGCCACGCCGGCACCGACCAGCCACGGCAGATTGCCAAAACTCACCAGCACCACCGCCGTCACACTCATTACCAGCGCCATGCCGGTCAGCGTCAGCGACACGCTGCGCGTTACCAGATAACCCGCCAGTGAGGTGCCGAAGAAGTTCGCCACGCCAAACGCCAGCAGCACCAGCGATAGCTGATTGATATTGAGCTGCGCGCTGCTTTCCAGGAACGGACGCAGATAGGTAAAGAAGGCAAAGTGACCGGTGAACATCATGATCACTGCCAGCATGCCCCAGCGCATCAGGCTGTTACGCAGCAGATCCAGCACGCCGCCGCTGCGCGCTTTATTCTCTGGCGGCATCGCAGGCAGTGTGAAGAACTGCCAGAACAACGCCAGCACGCCCAATGCACCGGTCAGCAGGAAGATATTACGCCAGCCAATAATGCCGCCGAGATAACTGCCCAACGGTGCGGCAATGATGGTCGCCAGCGAAATGCCGCTAAACACTATCGACAGCGCCTTTGGCACCTGATCGCTGGGTACCAGCCGCATGGTAATCGCAGTGGAAAGCGTCCAGAAGCCGCCAATCGCCATGCCGAGCAGCACACGCGCCAGCAGAATCATTGGCAGATTTTCTGCAAAGGCCACCAGCAGCGCCGAGGCAATCAGCAGCAGCGTAAAGGCCAGCATCACGACGCGACGATCGAGACGACGCGTAAGGTTGCCGACCACCAGACTGGTGAGCAATGCCACCAGCGCAGTCACGGTCACCGTTTGGCCCGCTTGCCCTTCGCTCACCTGCAGCGAGTCGGCAATCGGTGTCAGCAAGCTCACCGGCAGAAATTCGGCAGTAATCAGGCCGAACACGCCAAATGCCATGGCAAACACCGCGCCCCATGCGGGTTTATCCACCGCTATACTTGTTTCGACTACTTCAGTATCCAGACTCATTTGCGATCCCCATCACAAAAATTCAGGTTGTAAGCATAGTGAGATGACGCAAGACGATCTATGATACAAAAACTTTGTTTTTTGATAATTCGTCTGGATTCGTATGAGCCGCTATGAAGATCTGACCAGTGAACTGCTAATGGGCATGCGCCTGTACGGCGTGAAATATCAGCGTATCGCCTTACATAACCCTTTTGGTTTGCAATACGATGACGCGCCGGGCAAAGCACAATTGCACTTTGTTGGACGTGGATCGTTAATGATCCGCTCAGCGTCTGGCGTGATCTATCCGTTGCAGGCAGGCGATGCGATGCTGATCCCGCACGGCAAAGCGCACGCGTTGATCTCCAGCGAAGACGCCATTTGTGAACCGATTGGCACCTTCAACAGCAAACCGATCTGTGGCAGCGTCTGTGACATCGCTGACAGCAGCGAAGGTTGCCCGGACGACAGCGATGTGATTCTGTTTAGCGCCTGCATGGCGTTTGAACTCGGCGGTATGCAGCCGCTGGTACACACCATGCCGGATGTCATGCTGGTGAGTACCTTGCTGGCGCAGTACCCGGAAATCCAGCCGATTCTCGATGCGATGGAGCGTGAAACCCGCGAGCGTAAAGCCGGTTTCGCCGGGATTCTGTCCCGACTGGCGGATGTGGTGGCGGCACAGATTGTGCGCGGCTGGGTGGAAAACGGCTGCGGCAAAGGCAGTGGATTAGTGCAGGCACTGCGCGATCCGCGTCTTAGCCTGGCGATGGCAGCCATGCATCGTGAGCCGGGCGAAAACTGGACGGTGGAGCGGCTGGCACGCGAATCGGGCAGTTCACGCTCAGTGTTTGCCGCTCGTTTTCAAACGGCTACCGGCATGACGCCGCTGCGCTACCTCACTGAACTGCGCATGCGGCTGGCGGTGGAACGTATCGTCAATGAGGGCGAAGCGGTGGAAAGCGTCGCCTTCCACCTCGGATACGGCTCGCTGGCGGCGTTTAGCCGGGCGTTTAAACGCATCGTCGGCTCACCACCCGGCGCATTAAGGGCAGCGCGCGAGACGCTTTAACGCAACACGCCGATCGCTTCCACCAGGCGATTCTCCTGACGCTTCGGTGCATTTCGCGCCGCGTGCAAGATCCTTTAACGGAACACGCTGATCGCTTCCACCAGGCGATTCGCCTGACGCGTCATGCGCCCGGACGCTTCGGCGCTTTCCGCCACGCGAGCGGCATTCTGGTGCGTGATATCGTCGAGATCTTCCACTGCAGTACTCACTTCACTTAACGCGATGGACTGTTCCGCCGTGGCAGAACTGATCTGGGCAATCAATGCCGTGACATTTTGCACCTGGTCGACAATATCCTGCATGGTGCGCCCGGCCGCATCAGCGTGATTACTGCCCGACTGCACGCGACCCGCGCTGGTTTCCACCAACGTTTTGATTTCACTGGCGGCTTTGGCGCTACGCTGCGCCAGGCTGCGCACCTCGCCCGCGACCACCGCAAACCCTTTGCCCTGCTCACCGGCACGCGCCGCTTCCACCGCGGCGTTTAACGCCAGAATGTTGGTCTGGAAAGCGATGCCGTCAATCACGCTGGTAATATTGGCGATGCGTTTCGAGCTGTCGGCGATCTCCGCCATCATCCCCACCATCTCCTGCATCACTTCACCGCCTTTCAGCGCGGCGTGGCTGGTATTTTCTGACAGCTTGTTTACTTCATTAGCCGTATCGGTGTTGCTTTTCACCGTGGCGGTCATTTCATTCATGGTGGCGGCGGTCTGCTGCACGTTGGCCGCCGCCTGCTCAATGCGACGGCTCAATTCGTCGTTGCTGCGCGCTATCGCACCGCTGGCACTGAGTACATTGATCGCCTGGCCGCTCACATCATCCACCAGCCAGCGGAACATCAGGCCGAGCTGTCCGATGGCACGCAGCGTGATCCCGATTTCATCCACACGATCTAACTGATCCACCTTATGACTGGCGCCAGTGGCGACGCTTAAAGCCTGGCGGCAGATGCGCTCCATCGGACGGGAAATCTGCTGCTCCAGCCATAGGCTCGCCAGCAGCAACAAACCTGCCATGCCTGCGGCAAAGCCGCCCAGCGCCATCGGTGCCATCCCCAGCAGCCAGACGCCGATAACGGACAGCGGCAGCACGGTCAGCAAAGTAGAGCGAATACGCCAGCGCAGCGGCATAATTTTTAACAGTGATCCGAGACGACGCCAGCCGGTGCCGACCAGCAACCCTTTATGGAAACGGCGGCCTTTGGCCCGCCCTTCGCGGAAATCACGGTACAGCGCTTCGGTCTGACGGATCTCTTCGGCGGAAGGTTTGGTGCGTACCGACATGTAACCCTGCACCTTACCTTCGCGCACCACCGGAATCGCATTGGCTCGCACCCAATAGTGATCACCATTCTTACGACGATTTTTCACCAGCGCGGTCCAGGGTTCGCCCTGTTTCAGGGTGGCCCACATGTCGGCAAACGCTTCCGGCGGCATATCCGGGTGACGCACCATGTTATGCGGTTGCCCATTGACCTCCTCCGGCTCGAAACCGCTAACCTCAATAAAGGCGTCGTTGGCATAGGTTATGTGGCTGCTGAGATCGGTGGTCGACATCAGCGTGGCGTCATCATCAAAGATAAATTCACGCTGAGTGATAGGCTGGTTGTTCCGCATGTGTGTTGTCCTTGCAAAATGCAGGCTAAAGGAAAAAATCAATTACACTTTTTTACCTTTTCGGCAGCGCAGGGAGCGGTCTTTAGCGATGAGAATTAATTTTTATCCTGAATTAAAGCCACAGTGAACAATATCCCTGCTTTTTGTGGCAGAAATTCATCGATAAAATTTTATTTAGAGTATATGAAATCAAGGTTTTGCCGAGGCGCAAGATGAGAAAGGTGCACAGCAATATGCACCTCAGCCCATCCTGCAATTAATGGCGATCAGGCCGAATACCGTATCCGTTTAACAACGCCATATAACGCGACTTGTCCAAATACCGCAGCCCTTTAATGACGACATTAAAGGCAACGCTTGAAATGTCCTCATTTAAAACTGCCACCTTACGCCCACGTTATAGCGCCAACCTTTAGCCCCGTTGCCGCTGATCTCTTTGCGATAATCCGCCTCTGCATAGAGTGACACATCTTTCTGCAGCGTGGCGGTCCCGCCTGCACCCACTTCCCACATCTGACCAAAGTGGCCGCTGGTGAAAGTGGCGCTCAATGCAGGGTTCTCCACCGAAGAGACGTTGGTGTCCGCCGTGCCGCCCCAACCTTTGTAGTAATTGGCGCGCAGGTAAGGGGTGTACTGGCGGTTGCTGTCATCCGTCCAGGTGCGATCAAGTCGTGCGCCCAAACGTCCGATGGTCTGGTTGTAATCGCCGTAACGCACCTTGTTGCCGTCTTCATCGGTGAAATCGTTCATATTCAGCTTCATGTACATCAACTGCGCCTGCGGTTCCAGTTTGTAGCCATCGCCGAGAGCAAACGGATAACCGCTCTCGAGTGAGGCGGTCCAGCCATGACCTTTTAGCTTCGCCTCTTGTTTTTGCCGTGCGATATCGGTTTCACCACGATGCCAGTCGAATGACAGCACGCCATCCAGATAAAACCCGTTCTGACGCTGCCAGGTGCCGTAAAAGGCCAGGCTATCGCTATCGAAGGTGGTGCTGCTGTAACCGTCGGCGGCATCCGGACGGATGCGCGTGTTACCTCGGGTATAGGCTAAGCCACCGCGAAGGCTGTCTTTGTCACCGTCGAGGCGTAGCACGTTACCCCCCACCTGCACCGCGCTGTAATCCAGATCGAAGTCATAGCCGTAATCGCGGAAGCGCTGGTCACTTTTGTATTTCAGATTGGAACCGATGTAGCGCAGGAACATTTCGCCGCCATCGCCTTCCGGTCGTGTCTGCTCATGACGCAACTCACCAAGACGCTTATGCAAATCGTCGATAATCGCCGAGGTGTAATAAGCAAGGCCAACCGGGGCGGAGATATAGGAAGGCACCTGCGGCACCACAGCGGGACGCGCATCGTAGCTTTGCCCGCTGCCGAACGCATCGGTAATAAAGGTCGATGGGCAGCTGGCGCCAGCTTCACACACGTAATAATTCGCCAGCCGGTAATCCCAGTAATTGTTGCCACTGCCGCTGACCAAACGCTGGCTGGGATCGGTACTGCCCGGTGCGAAGGTGTAGAGCCGGTATTGCCAGGGCCCCGCGCCGAGATAGCCGTCTTTAAGGGCAAAACTCTCGGGACCAGCGTTACCCGCCACCTGTGCCAGCGAAATCCCCTCGTTGCCCTCAATGCCACCATTGCGATTAAGATCCGTTAACGCACCGGTGCTGCTGTCGGTCAGTTTTACGTTCACCAGCGTAGTGCCGGTGGCATTGCCGGTGACGTTGAGGTGGTCGGTGAACTGATTGCTCAGCGCCCCACCTTCGTTAAGGTCGGTGATCAGATTGAGCTGCCCGCCGCTGGACACCAGCGAACCAGCAATATTCAAGGTGTTGCCCGGCGAGCCCGCGCCGTTGGTCAGATCGAGAATACCGGCGTTGTTCACCGTGAGTGAATCCGCCGTGCCCCCCGCTAACGTCGGATGCACATTGTTGCCCGCATACAGCGTTGAATTCTCATCGATATTAATGGTGCTGTGCGCCAGTTTGAGGTTGTCAGTGAGCGTCCATTGGGTATCGGCAAAATTGATGGTGCTCCAACCGCTGCCGAGGTTTACCCCTTTATTGAGATCGTCAGCGCCCAGGCTGCCACCACGTGAATCGATCTGATTAAACGTCAGCGTGTTTCCGGTTCCGCTGCCGCTGGTGAGGTGGTAGGTGGTGCCGAGATCCACCTTACTGACCTCCGCATTATTGTTATTGTCATTGCCCATGGTCAGGCTGCCGTTAAGCGATCCGCCCGTCCAGCGGAACACATCGGCCCCGCCGCCGGGGTTGATATCGCCGCGCACCTCCCCTTCGGTCAGCAGGATTTCATCATTAGCATTGCTGCCTGCCACCGCCACGGTTTGTGGATTGACGGTGATGATGTTACCGAAGTTTTCGAAGAGGGTTTTACCGCCGCGCAAATCCACCACCGGCGCCGTCAGGCTGTTGGAGGTGAACGTCCCGGTGTTGACGATAGTGCCCGCCGTGCTGGAGATCAGGGCCGATCCGCCCGCCGGATTATCGATCGTGACATCTGCGGCGGTAGTGACATTGCCGGTGGTGTTGGCGCGGATGCCGCTGCCGCCCGCGCCGGTGACATTAAATTGATAGCCGGAGCCCAGTGTTAAATCGCCGCTGGTGGTCGATCCATCCGCATTGACGATGTTCAGGCCCGTACCGCTGCCGGTCACATTGGTGGTGACCGTTGAGGCCGGATCAAACGGCACCGCAGTGCGGATCCCGTTGCCATTCGCCACGTTGAGCGTCAGGTTGCTCAGGCTAACATTGCTGAGTTCTGCGCGGTTTTCGATGCCGTTGCCGCTGCCCAGTACGTTGACCGTGGCGTCGCTGGCACTAAGCGCGCTGGCACCGTTATCGACCAGGATGCCGTGAGCAGTGCCCTGTGTGGTGATCACCGTATCGCTGCCGGTTAACGCCAGCTGTGCGCCGTCACTGATGCGCACGCCTGCCACACCGTTATCGACATTGATCACGCCGCCTTTGGCCAGCGTGCTGCCGCTGCCAGACACATCCAACCCGGTGCCATTCGCCACATTGACCGTACCGTTATTGGTTAGCGTGCTGCCTGCGCGCGAGCGAATACCGATAGTGTTGCTGCCGGTAAGATCCACCGCACCGTTGTTCACCAGCGTGGCGCCGTTGGTGACATCAAAGCCGATGGCGTTGCTGCCTGCGCCGTTGAGATTGCCATTGCTGGTGACGGTGGTGGCTGCTGAGGTGCCATCCAGTGCGTTGCTCAGATCGGTACGCAGATTATTGACCAGCACACCGACTGCGTTGCTGCCACTGACATTAATGCTGCTGCCGCTATCAAGCGTGGTCGCGGCCCCGCCTTCAGTGCGGATCGCCGTGCTGCCCTGACCACTGGCGGTGAAACTGGCATTCGCCGTGTTCAGCGTGCTGCCACGGCCAGAAACAATCACGCCGGTGCTGTTGGCAGCACTGGCGGTGAGTGTCGCTGGGTTGCTGAAGCTCAGCCCAGCGCCATCATCAATACGGTATCCGGTGGAATTCAGCGTATTCACGTCCAGCGCGTTGGCGGCAGAGTTGATACGTGAACCACTGCCCGCCGCGTGATAAGCAATCTGATCGCTGCTGTTGAAGTTAGGCGTCGAGCCAGTCGCGATATTCACCAATGCGCCGTTGAGCGCTTCCGCGCCTATCGCACCTGTGCCGTTAAGATTCAAGCTGCCACTGTTGAGGTTAGCAATCGCCCGGCTACCGCTGGCGCTCACGCCCCGGCTGCGGCTGGTGGTGCTGCCGCCATTAACGTCGATGTTGCCGCTGTTGTTGGCCGTGGTATTGGCCGTGCTGCCGCTGCTGTTCACCGCAATGCCGGTACCGCCATCGTTGATGCTGATGTTACCGCTGTTAGTACCGGTCGCACCGCTCTCCACGCGAATGCCAGTGGCGTTAGCGCCGCTGAAAGCAATGTTGCCAGTGTTATTGAGCTGTGCGCGATTGCGCGCCAGATAGCCAATCAATCCACTTTGCGATGAATTCAGTGCCGCAGCAGAACTTAACGTCGTGCTGGTCACCGGCGCACCGCTATTACTGCCTGCCAGCGTATGCTTTTGCCCATCGACAATCGCGCCAATCGCGTTGTTGCCGGTGAGGTTGATGGTCGTGTCATTGTCGATGGTGCCCGTTGCCCCGCCTTCAATATTCACACCAGTGGCGCCTGCACCACTGACGTTGAGCGTGGCATTGCGGGTGTTCACTTCGGTACCACCGGTGCCGGTGCCGTTCACCGCCACAGAACCCGCGCCCGATGCGGTGAGTGACAGATCGGTGCCGTCAAAATCCGCGCCCTGCTCAACGCGGAACAGTGTCGAGTTGGTGGTGGTGACATTGAAGGGATTGTTGCCTGCTATGTTAATCCGCGCATTGGGGCCATAGGCGAAGAAAGCGATTTGATTACTGCCGTTACTGAACGTCGGTATAGCGTTAGCCGCTACTTCCACCGTGGCATTGCCGCGTGCGTGCACGCCAATCGCGCCCGTGCCGCTCAGATTCACCGGGCCGTTGACGTCTGCACTGGCCTGTCCGGTGCCCTGGCCCTCCACCCACACGCCAAAGTTGCGTGTACCGCTGGCGGGATCGGCCCCCCCGGCAACGTTAATGGTCCCCGTTGAACTTGCAGAAGCGTTATTGCCACCGGTCGCCAAGACTTTAACGCCTGTGCCATTGACGCCGTTAAGGTTAATGGTGCCACTGTTATCGATGGTGCCGCTGCTGTTGGTCACCGACATCCCGACGTTTTCACGCGGCACGGTCGCGGCAGCACCATTCACATCAATGGTGCCGTTATTGACCATCGTGACCCCGCTGGCACCGGTCGCTGACATGCCCGCCGCGTTCTGCACCTTTGAGCCAATCACGATGTTGCCGTTGTTGGTGGCAGAACCGTTTGCCACCAGCGCGATCCCGCTGGTCAGGCCGCTCTGATTCATGGCGGTATCCGCCACGTTGTCGGTCAGGCTGTTTTGAGGACCACGACCAATATAAATCTGCCCATCGACATTGTTGGTGAAGGTGGAGGTCGGCGATGTCAGCAGTACGCCCGATGCTGTACCGCGCGCGCTGGATCCGTTCACGCCGACGTTGATATTGCCGCTGTTGCGGGATGTGGCGTCATCCTCCAACCGAATACCGGCTACGCCATACTGCGAGTTACTACCGATCGTCGCCAGATTGACGATGCCGTTGTTGTTAAACGCACTGCCGCTCTGCACCAGCACCCCATTGGCACCGTAGCCGGTGGAGCCAATACCCGTGCCATCCTGGCGATTGAGGAACCCACCGTTGATCACGCCAGTCGTGCTGGTACTGCCGTTGCTGTTGCCAGAAAGCACCAGTGCCGTGCCATTATTGGCGAGGGTGCCGCGGCTGGCGAGCTTGCCATCAATCACCGCCTGCGCGCCGTTGGAGGCTTTAATCGCCCCGCCTGTCGAACCCACGACTTCCAGTGTGTTGCCCGCCGCGAGATTGACGCGAGCGTCTGGGCCATCGGCATTGACCACGATGCGGTTGCCAATCTGCAGCGTGACTTCATCCGGCGGTGTGGCGCTGACGTCGTACACAATATTGCCATTGGTGACGGTCACCGCTTTGTTGAACTCGGTCAGGTAGTTGGCTTTATCCAGATTGCCCGCCTGTAACTGACCAATCAGCCAGTTATTGTAAGTCTGCAATTCGCTGGCGCTGGTGACGGTGAAGGTGTGTGTGACGCCATCCAGCGTTTGCACATTCACGCCGCCGTTGTAGGTCGCCAGATTTTGCACCTGAAAGGATTGCGTGGCGCCGGCACCATCCGGTGTCGCGGCAGTGCCGAAGAAGCTGATGCGATTGTTGGAATTCCAGTTCAGCGTGCTGTTGCTGCCCACCTGGAACAATGTGGTCTGCTTCGCTGCCATGCTCCAGCTGTTGGTGCTGGCGCTGCTGGCGGCATTCGCTTGCCCAAGATTCACATCAAGCAAGCCACCGTTGGAAACATCCGCGATGCGCGTGTTGATGTATTGATCGCCATTAACGTTGACCACGTCCGGCACGGCGGTATCGGAAGTCACTGGCGTTTGTGCCACCAGGCTGGCGGAGTTGTAGACCTGGAAGGTGGTGTTACCGCCCGTGGTAGAATCGGGTACGGTGATGGCGAAGTTCTGCGGACCGGGATCAAGACGCGTCTGATTCAGAAACTGCGCACCCGATGTGATATTGACCTGACCGAGACTGGAGTTCACTGATCCATCCGTTCCCGGTGCAAAATCAGGATTGCCGTCCAGCGTTTCGTTACTGCCATTAACGTCAATACGCTGCTCGCCAAAGAGGTTGTCATTAATTTTCGGTGAATAGCTTCCCAGCGTAATGGCTTGCGCACTTATCGCCGGATAAAACAGCGCCTGCGCGGCTAATATTCCGAACGCAATCGGGTTTAATGTGAACTTCATACTTCCTCCAGTGGGCGTGCAGCGTCCACGCTGTTATTGCAACAGCGTTAAATTCATCGCGAGGGATACAACGGCAGGAATAACACCAACCCCGATGAGCAATTAATTTCTGAGAGCCACTGTGTGAAGAAAGTCTGGTACAGCGAATAAGCGGTTAAAACTGTTTTTATAGATTAATTGGCTTTAGGTATAGACTTTTCTGCCATCGGACGCAAAAGGTAAATGAAGGTAACCCGTTGTCATAATGGCGAAATATTTGTGAGGCGGGAGAAATTATTGGCAATAATTGAGTCCAGAAGTTTCCAATAATTAGCTTGCTATCTTACTAATAGTTTCTTTATTTTTTCTTAGCAGTTTACTTACGAATGGCACGGCATGTTCGGCGATATCAGCGCCAGGCTAAGCGATACGGCGAATTGCAAAAACGTGACATAAATCACATTTAAATTCATTCAATCTTTAAGGTTTTGCCGGCGTCTCCCCCGTAGCGGCACGCCATCTCAGGCTTCATTCCAGCTTCACCGTAGCGGCATGATGTCGTGTGCTGCTACGGTGAATAGCAATGGCATTAGCTGAGATCGACGCCTTTGGTTCCGCCCCACCAGGTAAAGGCAAATCCACCGACCCACGCCACGATTAATCCGGCGAGATACACCGCCATACCGGCAAAGATCCCCTGTGAAGAGGTCATCAGCGGCAACGTAACCAATCCGGAAGGCCCAAATACCGTATTCATCCCCACCGGCAGACCAAGCCAGGCTACCAGACCAATGAAGAATCCACCCAGCGCACCGCCACAACAGGCAGTAATAAATGGCTTCAGGCGCGGCAGCGTAACGCCATAAATCAATGGTTCGCCCACGCCCAACAGGCCCGGTACTATCGCGCCCTTGATTTGCGTACGCAGCAGCGAGTGCTTATCGGCCTTGCACCACAGCGCGAGAGAAGCCCCAACCTGACCTGCACCCGCCATCGCCAGAATCGGGAACAATGAGTTAAAGCCCTGGGTTTCCATCAGCGCAAAATAGACCGGAATGAAACCCTGATGAATACCGAACATCACCGCAATTAAAAACAGCCCGGCCAGAATTGCGCAGCCAAACGGATTGTTATTGAGATGAATAAACAACCATGACATGCCTTTAAATAACTCACCGCCAATCGGCATAATCACCATAAAGGTGATGGCGCCGGTAATTAATAACGTGAGTAACGATGTTAAAATCATGTCGAGATTATCGGGGATAATTTTACGCAGTTGTTTCTCAATCCACGCACCGAATATCGCCGCCAATAATACGCCGATAATATTGCCGCGCGGGTCTATCGCCATGCCAAAGAAATCTGACATACCGCTGTAATAGCCCACCGTGGCTTTTGGCATATAACCGAGCACAAACAGTGAAGCGATAATGGCACCGTTCACGCCGGTGCCACCAAAGGCTTTCTGCGCGTTATAACCAATCAGGATACTCAGGAAGGTGAACAGCCCCTTGCCGAACACTTTCATGTAGGCCACGGTATCAAGCAGCCACTGCGCATGTTCACCGGGCTGGTTGAGGTGGAAAATTTGTTCAATCAGCGTGGCAAATCCCAACAGCAAACCCGCACCAATAAAGCCGGGAATCAATGGCGTGAAGATGGTGGCGAAGCAGGAGAGAAAACGGTGCAGCGCGCTGGTTTGCTTCGCTTTCATCTGCTGCTTTTGGGCGGCAGCAATAGTGCTGAGATCCTGCGGTTTTTCCGTTTCATCGCTATCCAGTAATCCCTGCATTTTCTCAGCGGCGGTTTGCGCTTTGCCGGGCCCCAGTACGATTTGCAGCTGCGCATCACTGTCGATCACCCCCAATACGCCGGGCAGCGTTTTCAGTTGGGCATGATCGACTAATGTGGCATCCGCGAGCGTCAGGCGCAGACGCGTCATGCAATTGCCGCATTGCACAATGTTATGCGCGCCTCCCACCGCCTGCAGGATATAGCGCAGTAATCCTTCGGTGATGGCAGCCATTATTGCGCTCCTGCGTCACGCAACGCGTTACGGATAAAGCCGCTGTTTTGCTTCAGCAGCGCCTGGGCCTCGCTGGCATCCAATCCTGCCAGCACCATCACAATCGCCGTTTTGCAGTGACCGTGACACGCGTTCAGCGCCTGCTGCGCGGTGGCATCGTCGCAGTCAGTGGCCTGTTTGACGATGTTGATTTGGCGCTGCACCAGTTTCTGGTTAGTGGCTTCGACATCCACCATCAGGTTGCCGTACACCTTGCCACTGCGGATCATCGCGCCGGTGGTCAGCATATTGAGCACCAGCTTTTGTGCCGTACCGGCTTTCATACGCGAAGAACCGGTGACCACTTCTGGCCCCACTACCGGGGTGAGTACCACATCCGCAGCCTGTGACATCGGGCTGTTAGGATTGCAGGTTAACGCCGCGCTAAATGCGCCCTGCTGTTTCGCATAGGCTAACGCGCCCAATACATAGGGTGTACGGCCACTGGCGGCAATCCCCACCAGTACATCATTAGCGTTGAAATCGATGTCCTTTAAATCCTGTGCGCCCTGTTCGACGTTATCTTCCGCGTTCTCCACCGCCTGCAAAATCGCGGTGTGGCCGCCAGCAATTAAACCGACGACCTGCGAGCGCGGCGTGCCAAAAGTCGGTGGGCACTCGCTGGCATCGAGAATACCGAGGCGGCCCGACGTGCCCGCTCCGCAATAAATGAGGCGCCCGCCTTTACTGAAGGCTGCAGTAATCGCATCCACCACCTGCGCAATCTGCGGCACAATCGCTTCCACTGCCAGTGCCACTTTTTTGTCTTCATCATTAATGACGCGCAACATCGCTTCGGTGGGTAGCTCGTCAATGTTTTGGCTCGCTGGGTTACGCCCTTCGGTGATCATCTGGCTCAGGTCGATCTGCATCACGCACTCCTGTGAAAGAATAATTTATTCAAAAAACTATATACCATTTTGAATTGTTAATTCCTGCTCGGTTGTCATGTTTTTGTACTTTTTGCAGAGGCTGGCATAAAAAAACCCGCCGGATGGCGGGTAGATGTTTAGCTATGTTGATTACGCGTTCGCTAATTCTCTGCGCGCTAATTCCGCCAGAAAACCGCTGCGCGAACCATATTCGCGGTGGGATTCGACATAACTGTCAATTTTGCTGAGTAGATTTTGTGGCAAAGTGATATTGAGCTTTACCGCTTTACCTTCATAGCGACTCAGATCGATCTCCACAAATGCCCAGTAACCTCCCTGACAGGCTTCATCATGAATGTGAGTCTCAATATCTGCCGCTTTAGGGATGGCTTTGCTGGCATCCGCTAAAGATTCTACGTGTACATCAATCGCGTTAAATGCATCGCGCAGCGCATCATCTACGCTTTTGCCTGCAAAAAAACATCCCTCCACATCTGGCACAAAACCTGACCAGCTGTTGTCCTCTGTCTTATGCAGATAAACGGGGAATCTCATGTTTAGTCCTCACTAAAAAGAAATATTCAGTTAGGAATTCATTGCAATGTCTGCTGCAACTGACATTGCTAATTTTTTCCAAATCGGGGGCATTGCCCCCGTATACATTTAGTCCATTAACTTCATTAACTTACGTAATGTTCCAGTTGCCAGGTCTTTTTCAGGATGAGGAAGTGAGATGTGATACGGCTTATCTGCTCTCACAAACACATGGTGGCTGCCTTTTACTCGGTCTAAAACCCAACCGCGCTCCAGCAACATCCTGATCAGCTCCCTGCTGCTCAATCAAACCTCCGGTTATCTTAGCGCTAAGAATATACCCACCATAACCACAAAACAAATTGTTAGTGGTTATGGTGGGTATGAAATTAATCACAATTCCGGCGGCCAAACACCCAGGACACGTCTTGAATTGATATAAAAAAACCCGCCGGATGGCGGGTTTCGTTAACTACGCATCAAGGTGCATTACGCAGCTGAAGTCGTCATTTCGTTAAGGCTGATGGCCTTAACTGGCTTTCTGTGTGCGCAGTTCCAGCTCGTAGGCTTCGGCCTGCCTGGTGTCGAACTGGTTTTCCCAGCGCGCAATCACCAGCACCGCCAGCGCATTACCGATCACATTCAGCGCAGTACGCGCCATGTCCATGATGCGGTCCACACCGGCGATAAACGCCAGGCCTTCCAGTGGAATACCCACGCTGCCCAGCGTTGCCAGCAGCACTACGAAGGAGACGCCCGGCACGCCAGCAATCCCTTTCGAGGTCACCATCAGCGTCAGCACCAGAATGATTTCATCGGTTAGCGACAGGTCGATACCGTACAGCTGCGCGATAAAGATCGCCGCGATGCTCTGATACAGCGTTGAACCATCGAGGTTGAATGAGTAACCGGTCGGCACCACGAAGCTGGTGATGGCTTTCGGCGCACCGTAGGCTTCCATCTTCTGCATGATGCGTGGCAGCACGGTTTCTGAACTGGAAGTAGAATAGGCCAGAATCAGCTCATCTTTCAGGATGCGCATCAGCGTGGTAATACGCAGTTTGCACATGCGCGCGACCGTTCCCAGCACCACGAAGGCAAAGAACAGAATCGCCACGTACACCAGCAGCACCAGCTTGGCCAGCGGATAGAGCGAGGCAAAACCAAAGTTGGCGATAGTGACCGCAATCAGCGCAAACACACCGACTGGCGCATAGCGCATGATCATGTGCGTCACTTTAAACATGGTTTCAGACACTGAACGGAACACGGTCACCAGCGGATCACGATGTTCTGAAGGCAGCGCTGACAAGCCCATACCAAACAGCACCGAGAAGAAGATAATCGGCAGCATGTCGCCCTTCACCAGCGAGGCGAAAATGTTCTGCGGGATCAGCGACAGAATGGTGGTCACCAGGCCGTGAGGCGCCCCCTGTACCGCTTCCGTTGTGGCTTCGTATTTAGAGATGTCCACCGTTACCAGCGTAGACATATCAATGCCGCTACCTGGCTGGAATACGTTGGCCAGCGTAATGCCGACCACAATGGCAATGGTGGTGATCACTTCAAAATAGACGATGGTTTTGACACCAATACGCCCCAGTTTTTTCGCATCGCCAACGCCAGCAATGCCGACAATCAGGGAGGAAATCACAATCGGCACCACAATCATCTTGATCAGATGAATGAAGATGTCGCCTGCAGGGGTGAGAATGTTAGTGATTAACCATTCACGATCGTCTGGCTGATTATGCAGCACGGTTCCGACGATAACGCCGAGAATCAAGGCAATCAAAATTTGCCAGGCAAGGGTGAGCTTAAAACCTTTCATAACGCGTTACTTTCCTCAGTAAAAACCCCTTTGCTCCTCTGCGAAGCTGCAGAAGACATGACGCACAGGGAAGTGAGCAAAAGCCCGATAAAATAGAGGGTTATAGTGGACTGCATCAGACACTGCTGCGTAAGCATTTTGCGCCTGCGCGATGATGCAGCCTGAGTGGATACCTGCTGAACAGGGCCGAGATAAGTACCATTTTCACTGCGGTAATTGCAACCCCTGGGGGGTTAGCGTAAATCCTGCGCAACTGAGTAGCATAAAATGCTGACATTAACTTTTAGTCATAACTCGCTGTTATGAAAAGTGTTAATTCGATAATTTTCCGCATAGCTATTCAATTTCGGGCAAAAAACCGCCTGGCGCGTTTGCTGATTATTTAACCAGCGACAACGTCTGATTCCACGAAAAACCACAGACTGGGTCTCATTGGTTTCCGTGATGAACAGTATGAATTCGGGCGCTTTTCAGGCATACAAAAGGTCGTGATCCAGACTACAAAACAGAAACAAAGCCCAGTCACGCTCTTCAATTAACCTTTGATTGACATATGATTAACATCTTCAAGGAGGTCAGCCATGAGCCAAATACATAAGCATCCTGTACCCGCTGCCGTCGCAGCGAATGCCCTGATTAATGCCGACCAGTATGCGGCGCTGTATCAACAATCGGTTGACGATCCCGACGCCTTTTGGGGTGAGCAAGGTAAAATCCTCGACTGGATCAAGCCTTACAGCAAGGTGAAAAATACCTCTTTTGCACCGGGCAATATTTCTATTCGCTGGTATGAAGATGGCGCGCTGAATCTCGCCGCCAACTGCCTCGACCGCCACTTGCAGACGCGTGGCGATCACCCGGCGATTATCTGGGAAGGCGATGACGCCAGCGAAAGCAAAACCATTACTTTCCGTGAACTGCACGGTGACGTTTGCCGTTTTGCCAACGTGTTGCTGAGCCTCGGCGTGAAGAAAGGCGATGTCGTCGCCATCTATATGCCGATGGTACCGGAAGCGGCCGTGGCGATGCTGGCCTGTGCACGTATTGGCGCAGTGCACTCCGTCATTTTCGGCGGTTTCTCACCGGAGGCGGTGGCCGGTCGCGTAGTGGATTCCAACGCTAAACTGGTGATCACCGCAGATGAAGGCGTACGCGCCGGACGCAGCATCCCGCTAAAGAAAAACGTCGATGATGCACTGAACAACCCGAGCGTCACCAGCGTGAAAAACGTGGTGGTGTTCAAGCGCACCGGTAAAGATACTGGCTGGCGCGAAGGCCGCGATCTTTGGTGGCACGAGTTGGTGGCGAAGGCCAGCGATCAGCACGAACCGGTCGCGGTAGAAGCCGAGCATCCGCTGTTTATCCTTTATACCTCCGGTTCTACCGGCAAACCGAAAGGCGTGCTGCATACCACCGGGGGTTATCTGGTATATGCCGCCAGCACCTTCAAATATGTGTTTGATTACCATCCGGATGATGTCTACTGGTGCACCGCCGATGTGGGCTGGATCACCGGACACAGCTATCTGATTTACGGCCCACTGGCCTGCGGCGCCACTACCCTGATGTTCGAAGGTGTGCCGAACTGGCCGAAGCCGAGCCGTATGGCTGAAGTCGTCGATAAGCATAAGGTGACGCTGTTGTATACCGCGCCAACCGCCATCCGCGCCCTGATGGCCGAAGGCGACAAGGCCATTGAAGGTACCAGCCGCAGCAGCCTGCGCATCATGGGTTCCGTCGGCGAGCCGATCAACCCGGAAGCCTGGGAGTGGTATTACAAGAAGATTGGCGACAGCCGCTGTCCGATTGTGGATACCTGGTGGCAGACCGAAACCGGTGGCTTCATGATTACCCCGCTGCCAGGCGCGATTGAGCTAAAAGCCGGATCGGCCACCAAGCCGTTCTTTGGCGTGCAGCCCGCGCTGGTGGATAACGAAGGCAACGCGTTGGAAGGCGCAACCGAAGGCAACCTGGTGATCAACGATTCGTGGCCGGGACAGGCGCGTACGCTGTTTGGCGATCACGATCGCTTCGAACAAACCTACTTCTCCACCTTCAAAAACCGCTACTTCAGCGGAGACGGCGCACGCCGTGACGAAGATGGTTACTACTGGATCACCGGCCGCGTCGATGACGTGCTGAACGTCTCAGGCCATCGTCTCGGCACTGCAGAGATTGAATCGGCGCTGGTGTCACATCCGAAGATTGCGGAAGCGGCAGTTGTGGGTATTCCTCACAGCATTAAAGGCCAGGCGATCTATGCTTATATCACGCTGAACCACGGCGAAGAGCCCTCGCCAGAGCTGTATACCGAAGTGCGTAACTGGGTGCGTAAAGAGATCGGCCCGATTGCCACGCCGGATGTGCTGCACTGGACCGACTCACTGCCGAAAACCCGCTCCGGCAAGATTATGCGTCGTATTCTGCGCAAAATCGCGGCGGGCGATACCAGTAATCTCGGCGATACCTCAACCCTGGCCGATCCGGGCGTGGTAGAGAAATTGCTGGAGGAGAAGCAGTCCATCACCATGCCGTAACCGGCATCGACGCGACGGAGAGTGTCAGCCTGTTCACGGCAGGCTACTCTCCGTCATCCCTACCTTACGCCGTACGCTTTTCACCATCGCACAACCTATATAACTAGAATATTCAGCAGTTTAAATCATTTAACCGTGAGATATCTGCCTGCCTTTCCTCTGGAGAAACTGTGATGAACGAAGCCCTAAATCAACAGGAAGCAGTCTGGCAACAAATCGAGAGTAACCCGCGTTTTCAGGAACTGGTGCACAAGCGCCAAGCCTTTGCGCTGTTGCTCAGTATCATCATGCTGGTGTTGTACGTCGGCTTTATTTTGCTGATTGCCTTTGCCCCTGGCTGGCTCGGTACGCCGCTGCATGAAGGCACCAATGTCACACGCGGCATACCCATCGGCGTTGGCCTCATTGTGGTGTCGTTTCTGCTCACTGGCGTCTATGTCTGGCGCGCTAACGGCGAGTTTGATCGCCTGACTAAACAAATCCTGAGCGAGGTGAAATCATGAAGCGCCTGTTCTCAGCCTTGTTAGCGGTAGTGCCTGCCAGCGTGTTTGCCGCCGACGCCATTACCGGCGCAGTGCAAAAACAGGCCACAAACTACGAAGCCATCATCATGTTTGTGGTGTTTGTGGCGGCGACGCTCGGCATCACCTATTGGGCCTCCAAACGCACCCGTTCACGTAGCGATTACTACACGGCGGGCGGCAATATTACCGGCTTCCAGAACGGTCTGGCGATGGCGGGTGACTTTATGTCTGCGGCCTCGTTCCTCGGGATATCGGCGCTGGTTTACACCTCGGGCTACGATGGGTTGATCTACTCGCTCGGCTTCCTGGTGGGCTGGCCGATGATTCTGTTCCTCATTGCGGAGCGCTTACGTAACCTCGGGCGCTATACCTTTGCCGATGTGGCGTCATATCGCCTGCAGCAAAAACCGATTCGTACCCTGTCGGCCTGTGGCTCGCTGGTCGTCGTGGCGCTGTATTTGATAGCGCAAATGGTGGGTGCAGGCAAACTCATCCAGCTACTGTTTGGCCTCGATTATCATATCGCCGTGGTACTGGTGGGGATTTTGATGGTGATGTATGTGCTGTTTGGCGGCATGTTAGCCACGACGTGGGTACAGATTATCAAAGCCGTGCTGCTGCTGTTTGGGGCCAGCTTTATGGCGATTATGGTAATGAAAGCCACCGGCTTCAGCTTCAACACGCTGTTTACCGAAGCGATGGCGGTCCATCCGAAGGGTGCCGCGATCATGCAACCGGGCGGTCTGGTGAAAGATCCGATATCGGCACTGTCTCTTGGTCTTGGATTGATGTTCGGCACCGCTGGCTTACCGCATATTCTGATGCGCTTCTTTACCGTGGCGGATGCACGTGAAGCGCGTAAGAGCGTGTTCTGGGCCACCGGCTTTATGGGCTATTTCTACTTCCTCACCTTTATCATTGGTTTTGGCGCGATTCTGCTGGTCGGCGCAAATCCAGCCTTCAAAGATGCTTCTGGCGCGCTGATTGGTGGCACCAATATGGCGGCGGTGCATCTGGCGAATGCGGTGGGCGGCAGCCTGTTCCTTGGCTTTATCTCGGCGGTGGCTTTCGCCACGATCCTGGCCGTTGTTGCCGGGCTGACGCTGGCCGGTGCTTCTGCGGTTTCTCATGACCTGTATGCCAGCGTGATTCGCAAAGGTCAGGCGACTGAGCGTGATGAGCTGCGGGTGTCGAAAATTACCGTGCTGATTCTTGGCGTGGTGGCGATTGTGTTGGGTATCGCGTTTGAGAAACAGAACATCGCCTTTATGGTCGGACTGGCGTTCTCGATTGCGGCCAGCTGTAACTTCCCGATTATTTTGCTCTCAATGTACTGGTCGAAGCTGACCACGCGCGGCGCGATGATTGGCGGTTGGCTGGGATTGATTACGGCGGTTGTGTTGATGATCCTCGGGCCGACCATCTGGGTGCAGGTGCTGGGGCATGCCACCCCGTTCTATCCGTATGAGTATCCGGCGCTGTTCTCAATGGCGGCAGCGTTTATCGGTACCTGGCTGTTCTCGATTACCGATCACTCCAGACAGGGTGCTGAAGAGCGGGCTAAATTCCGTGGTCAGTTTATTCGTTCACAAACGGGCGTAGGCATTTCGCAGGGCAAAGCGCACTAAACAAAAAATGCCGCCCAAATGGGCGTAATGCCGATCAGTTAAGACAAAAATGATCGGTTGAACGATCCGGCAGTTCTGCAAGAATCCGTAATCTCTCAGGGATTACGGATTTTTTTATGCTTCTCAGTCAGGC
>NZ_JBBCKX010000039.1:0-22364 GCF_037153115.1 Pantoea sp. USMM079 | reverse complement strand
TCTGCTCTTCGGTGAATCGTGACTTTTTCATCGGCACAACCTCCGCTCAGGGGAGTCATTATCATGCCGGAATTCTGTTTCTGAATGGAGCAGGATTTCGGGTCAGGGTCAATGCTAGGTAATAAGCGTCTAATGTAAACAATCGCGCTACTTACGCCGCAGCGGGTGCACTGGTGACTGATATGGAAAACAGCCCTGATTTGCAGCCAGCCCGGAAGGATCGGGTGCAGACGTTTAGCTAAGCGGCACTTGCGCGAGGCCGCCCGGGTGGCAGATTTCTGCACGGCGGGGAAACTCGATGCACAATACAGTACGGTAGGAGATGAACAGGGCACAGCCCCGGACGGCGGCGTTATGCCGGTGGGTCATTAGCGGCCACGGCTTTGTGTGTCCAGTGAAGGCGCCAGCCTCAGCTGGCTGCATGAGTGGGTGTGGACGTTTCCATCAGACCCCAGCCGACAGGCCCGTAACGCATTCATTCGTGGTTCGGCGGGGCTTGCCGGCTTTGCCAGTTAGCGCAGTCGGGCTGACGACCCGGCGACGCCTGTGAGCCGAAGGGGGACACTCGGGATTCTTCAAAGGTAAAGTTAGCTGTGAGGAATTAGCGAATCTAACATAGCGATTCCCGGGCTGTTCACAATCATGCCCGATCATAACCCGTGGCAGAAGCTACAGGCTATGTCCGGAAGCACTTTACACAGGTATTTATATAATTTTAAAGGGGAAATGATGATTCAACATTTATAAATGGACGACAAAGATTAATCCGCTGTGGCACCATGGGTGCGCCATCGTGCCCGCTGATGCCTGGTTCTAATGGAAGAACGAAGGTGATAAAAAGCAGCCGTTTTGCATCCATCACAAAGATAATCACCCCCTTTGCTGCCATCGGCAGGCAGCCGTACGGGCAGGACCACGTAAAAGAGGGATTTGTGATTGTGACGTCGCCCAGCAACAGGGGTATGGTCGATATTCACGACAGGCGCCCGCTGGTGATTGCTCCCGACGCCGTTCGCGAGTGGCTGAGCGCCGGCACGTCACCTGAGCGGGCTGAAGAAATCGCGCACGATGCCGCCGTGCCCGAAAAGGCGTTCACGTGGCACGCAGTAGGCAGAAAGCTGGGTAACATCCATCATAAGGGCAGGGATCTGATTAATGCCATCCCGGAGGAGAATGGCTGAACTGTTTGTCGCAAAATCGCTTCTTCACGGGGATGTCTTTTATGACCAAGGAAGACATGACTCTGACCGCGATATATTAATCAATGGGAGCAGGCCAGAAGCGCCCGGTCAGAGTGCTACAACGGATTAAGGGCTTGGGGAAAGCTGCCCGTAGTGGCTCTTAAAACGAATTATTTTAAAAGCTGATCGGCAAGATTTTAAAGGAGAAGTAGACAGTGTTATCAAGGATGGCCGCAACCGGATTTCTCATTTTTAGTCATTATCTAGCCCTGTTTGTATACAGGAGATTTCATGCCGTCTGAACCGGGTATCCGACACGATATTACGCTGGGGCTTTACTGCCTGCCCGCCATCATTGTTATCAGCGTTCCATCTGCAATGGTCGGTCATATGCGGCATGCTGGGGATGGCTGGTGCGCTTACGGCAGTTCATCTGCTTAACCTGACCAATGGCTACTGGGCGGGTATGACGCTGCTCATCTGCCTGCGAAATAATTACCGGGATACTTTATCAAGAGTGCAGGCACGAGTGCTTGGTACGCTCACAGGCTGCATTACAGCAGCTGGCTTTATAGATTATTGCAGCAGTCCATTATTCACAATGACTGGCTTTATTATCGCCGGATTTGCTGCCTTCACCTTCTCTTATTCAATGATTAATCGCTCGTATGGCCTCTTCAGCTTTCTCATCACAACAATGGTGGTTTTCATGATCTCCGGATTCGGCATTCCTCAGACAGGTATTGCCATACATCGGTTTGAGTCAACTGCTCTGGGAGGGGCAACTGCTATTCTGGCGATCATATTTACCCGGATGGCCACGCGCGAACAAATTCTGAAGGTTAGCCGCTCAGGGCCAGGTTGAGTACCAACAAAAAATTTATGCCATTCAGGTCACATGCGAGGGCCAGGGCATGATGTCAGGCCGCAGAATCCTCCCGCTCATACGATGAATGCAGGGTGCCATTATGCAGAGCGGTGCCAGAAATGAACTTTTCCGGATCTAATCGGATGCGGAGACAGGACAGCGGGCTGAACAGGAAAGGATTTGGCTTGTTTCAGGCCAGCTTTCGCGTTTTTTGTGAAAATAAGCCATGGTTGTTTCAACAGTACCTGATTTGCCGCTATCGGGGCGAGGGGATCTGCGCACCCTCACCGTGCGTAACATTCCCTCGGCCGTGGACGAGGGAATCACCGAGCAGGCCAGAAAAGTCGGACGTACAAAGAGTGACTTCCTGAAGGAGTTTCTGGTGGCCACGTTCGGTGACCTGATCGGAAACTTTATCCGACCAGCGAGCTCGTTGCCCTGATGGATCGCGAGATGTCGCGCATGATGGACGCCGAACTGAGGGAAAGCCCGTATGACTCAGGGCTGATGCTGGACGGCCACCGCGAGTTCTGCCGCATTCTGGGCATACTCAGTGAGGCCGATTTGCAGCGCATCATGATGGCAGGAGTGCCGCACCTGTTGGTGCGGGCACGGCAGCTGGAGGGGCTGACCCGCCTGTCGCAGGGTGCTTCTCTATACGCGGCCCTGCTTGCTGAAGCTGGCACGAGGGATGAGAAAACGCTGCTGACGCTTTACCGGTCTCAGTTTCACATGAAGAGTAAAGAGGGATTTCTGGAGGAAGCAGAAGAGTTCCGCGCCGCGATGGGCTGCCGCCGCTGGTGCGGGGAGATTTCTGACAGACTGACAAGTATGCCGCTTTAACGTCTTGTTAAGGGTTAAATCATTTTCAAGTTAGCTGACCAAACTACAACCGCGGTTTAGATATCAAGTATTTTCACTAAAATGGTGCGCCTGCACCAATATCTATGCATGAATTTCCTATTAAATGATTGAAAGAATAAGAATTTAATATAACGTCAATATATCAGTAAGTTAGCAATACTCTTTAGCGAACAAACTTTATTTTAAACTATGCCAATATCCCCTATCCCATTGATATAAATATAATAAAAATCCATCCCACTGAGTTTTGCGGGTTAATTGACAAATGCACAGATTGTTGACAATCATCAATCTCAATTACCGGGGAAGTTATTCTTAACGCCTTATTGAGAGAGAACGCGCTATGTTAAAAAAATTGAAAACCGTGTTGTTCAGTTTCTTAGTCTTAATTCTTTTAACCAACGTTTCCAGTGCCAGAACGCTGGACGAGATCATTAAAAGTGGGGTGTTGAAGGTTGGTGTGTTACCGAATTCACCGCCACAATCCTCGATTGGTGCCACCAATCAGCTGGAAGGTTTTGATGTTGATGTTGCCAATAAACTGGCGAGTGAACTAGGGGTTAAAACTGAGTTTGTCATGACAGAGATTGCACAGCGCGTACCCTTCCTCGTTGCAGATCGAATTGATATCTGTCTGGGTGGCTTAACCCGCACCGTCGAGCGCGCCAAATCCATCAGTTATACCGTGCCCCTTCACACCGAATCGATGGGGGTGCTCACGACTAACAAATTAGCGATTACCAACTGGAAAGAACTCAATAACGATAAATACACACTGGTACTGATTCGCGGCGTCTGGACTGCGGACTTCATCAAACAGAATCTTCCAAAAGCGAAGATTCTGTTTGTCGATACCATGGCGGATACCATCCGCGCGTTGGCTCAGGGCCGTGCCGATGCGTTAGTTGAGAACATTGAATTCTATGTGCCATTCACAAAAAACTACCCCAACGTGCAGTGGAAAATCATGCCAGAAGCGCTAAATACCGCTTATGACGGGATTGGCCTCGCTCAAAACAACACTGCACTGCGCGACGTATTGAACGTTGCCCTCTTTGACATGCACACCAGCGGTTTCGTAAATGAGACTTGGGAGAAATGGTTCAAGGCGCCCATGTTAGTCAAAGTGGTGCCAACACCTTATTTCTGATCGTCTGCGTGAAGCCAACAAGGGGAAAAAACCATGCATTACAGTTTTCAGTTTGGTGAGGTCTTAAAGCATTGGCCTGAATTACTGTCAGGCGCGATGATGACGCTGCTGGTCGCGTTTCTTGCCTTCTGGATTGGCTCCGTGATTGGGTTGCTCGGCGCGCTGGCCGAGCAACACGCGCGTCCCGGTGTGCGCCGTATCGTACGTGTGTACGTGGTGTTCTTCACCAACACGCCATCGCTCATTCAGATCTTTGTTTTGTTTTATGGCCTGCCAGACTTTGGCATTGTGCTGTCCCCGCTGACAGCCGTGCTCATTGGGTTATCACTTAACGCGGGCGCATATCTGACCGATATTATGCGCAGCGGTCTTGTCTCAGTCAGTCAGACTGAGCTTGAAGCAGCCGCCACGCTTAATATGTCACGCTTTCAGAGTTTCCGGTTTGTCATACTGCCGCATCTGGCCAAAACCATCTATCCCCTTCTCTCCAATTTCTTTATCTGGATCCTGCTGGGCAGCTCGATTGGTGGATTATTTGGCGTCAATGAACTGAGCGGTGCGGTGATTGAAATCAGCTCTAGCACTTTCCGCAGTATTGAATCCTTTACCGTGGCGGCTGGCATGTATGTGCTCCTGACCTTTATCGCCAGCGCTTTCCTGTACGCCATTGGTTACTGGTGCTTCCGCGTTCGAGCGAGGTTTATCTGATGCTTACGTTATCCCAGCAGTTAGCTAATCTGTTCAGCCACTTTACGCTGGAATTCCTACTACAGGCCGCGCTGAACACCCTGAGTCTGTCAGCCATCGGCTGCTCGTTTGGCTTGATGACCGGTTTTCTGATCGCGTGCCTGCGACAGACCCGTCATATTGCATTTCAACCACTGCGCTTGCTGGCAATTATTTGTGTAGAACTGCTGCGACGCATCCCGTTCCTGGTAACACTGTTCCTGGTCTTTTTTATCTGCCAGGGGCTCGGTTACAGCTGGTCGTTTTACCTTATCGCACTGATCTCAGTATGTCTGATCGCCAGCGCCTATATGGCGGAGATCTTCCGTACCGGCTTCGAATCAGTGCCGAAGACCCAGATTGAAGCCGCGCAGACCCTTAACTTCAGCTACCGCCAGATTGTTTTTTATGTGATGGTTCCGCAGGCCTGGAAAGTCGTTATCCCCCCTGCCTTCAGCTTTATGGTCTCTTTTATCAAAGACACTGCGCTGGCATCGCAGCTCGGGGTGGTTGAGCTGACATTCTCCGCCAAGATCCTGATAAGCCGCGGCTACTCCGAGTTTCTCATCTATGGGGTTGTTTTGCTGATTTACTTTGCCATGTCCTGGCCGCTGAGCCTGCTCGGTCAGTGGCTGGAGCGACGCCTTTCAGCGCAGGGCGTGGCCACTCATCACGCGCGATCCGCAATAACCAAATCTTTATCATCATTAACACCACCGTGAACGCCGGTGCAGGAGCTACGCTATGTCACAATTAGAAATTGTCGAACTGAAATGCTCTTATGGCGAGCATCGGGTTTTGGACGGGATCAATCTGACGGTCAAACCGGGAGAAATTGTCAGCCTCATTGGAGGGTCCGGATCGGGTAAAAGTACCTTGCTGCGCGTGATTATGGGCTTAACAAAACCGGAAGGCGGTGCGGTTCGCGTGAAGAATATCGAAGTGGATTATGATTCACAGCAGAGCGTCAGAGATATTCGTGAGAAAGTGGCAATCGTGTTCCAGCAATACAATCTCTTCCAGAATATGAGCGTACTGCAGAACGTGATGGTGACACCGGTCAAAGTACAGAAACGTAACCAGAAAACAGTCCGTGAAGAGGCGTTAACACTGCTGGAAAAGGTGGGCATGCGCCACAAATCGGAAGCTTTCCCCGCCAATCTCTCAGGGGGACAGCAGCAACGCGTTGCCATCAGCCGTGCTCTGGCCCTCAGGCCCCAAATTTTACTGCTCGATGAAGTCACCTCCGCACTCGACCCAGAGCTGGTGGGAGAGGTGCTGAATACTGTACGTCAGCTGTCGCGTGAGGGCATTACGATGGTCCTGGTGTCTCATGAAATGCGCTTTGTCAGGGAGGTATCAGATAAGGTCGCAATGATGGATCAAGGCAGGATTATTGAGTTCGGGACACCCGAGGAGATTTTTGATGCGCCTCAACATCAACGCACGCAGGAATTTATGCAAAAGATAGCCTGGCATTAATCCACAAAGCGGCGGCTTAGGGCCGCCATAGTGAAGATTATCGACAATGAGTGAGTTCTGCCGCTATGCTGTCCTCATTTACTTTAACGCAGGGATGTCTGACTGTTATGCCAAATAATAAAGAGAGTGCAGGCCGGGCGCAGCTGGTTCCAATGAACAATATTGCCAGTTCCGAACATGCAGCTGATCAGATTCGTAATGCCATCATTAAGGGCCTTTTCCGTCCGGGCGACCGACTCATAGAAAAAAACCTGACTGAGCAACTTAATATATCCCGCCATCCGATTCGGGAAGCGCTACGCCGCTTAAGCCAGGAAGGCCTGATAGAAGTGCGTCCTAATCGCGGTGCGGTGGTGGCCAAACTCGATCCTGCCAGCATTTTTGAGGTTTATGCGATTCGCTCTGCGCTTGGTGAGCTGGCGCTGAAGGTGTTTCATGACAATCCGGAACTGCCCTCTGCAGACCAAATGAAAGCGCTCGACAAGATGGCTAATGCCGCAGTGAAGCTGGCAGGTCAGGACAACCAGCAGGCAACCATTCAGAACGATTTAGAGTTTCAGGAAGCTATCGTGATCGCTAGCGGGCTGGAACGTTGTGCCCGTTATTTCGAAGAAACCACGGTTGAAGTGCAGCGATTTAATAATCTGACCGGGATTGTGTATATCGAACGGGAAGCCGATGCGCAGAAATATGTTGTGGCGCTACTGGAAGCGATCAAACTGCGTGACATCGATCGCGCTCTGAGTATCTGGAAAGACAAATTTGCTAAGGCTGTTTCACGCTACATGTCTTTGCTGGAAAAAGAGCAGAATCCGCTCAAGAGCAGCAAAAAAGGGAAGTAAATCAGATCTCCGGCATGTGACCGATAACAATAAGGTCGCCATCACTGGCGACCTCCTTTTTTTTACAGCGAAATAACCAGTCGCTTTTGTGGCATCTCCCCCGCACCGCGATACGCAGTGATCTCAACCTCGAAAAGGTATTCCGGCCCACCTAACGGGGAACAGGTCACGCAGCTGGCGGGATCAACCCCCCGATACTTTTCACCAATGAACGCCATCACCGCTTTGACATCTTCCTGACGCGGAATAAACAGGCGTGAACGCACCACATCAGCCAGCGATGCACCAACCGAAGCCAGTGCACCTTCAACATTTCGGAATGCCTGCTCTGCCTGCGCGACTGCAGTCTCTGGCATGGCACGTGTTTTGTAATCGCGCCCGGCAGTCAGCGACATAAAAATCCAGTCGCCCAGTACCACTACGCGCGAATAGCTTTCCTTATCCTCCAGAATACTGCCGGATTTCACTTTGGTAATTTCGTTGATCATGATGTCTCCTGGTTGAGTTAAAAAATTAAAGAGAGATGCCGCCATCAATGATGACCGTTTGCCCGGTGATCATGCGGCCGGCAAAACCGAGATAAACAATCAGCTCCGCCACGTCATCGGGTGTGCACCAACGTTGAAGTGGCGTCGCGGCAACCGTGCTGCGACGGCGTTCATCCGACCACTCTATGGCCCATGAGCTCTCCACTGATCCTGGTGCCACGGCGTTAACCCGCACTTCGGGTGCCAGCGCGTGAGCCAGATTTTTGGTCAGATTGATCACACCAGCCTTCGATGCGCTGTAGGCAATTGTGCTAGCAATGGAACCAAAACCGGCTATCGACGCGGTATTCACAATCGCACCTTGACTGGCTTTCAGGCTGGCGGCAGCGGCTTTAGAGCAGCGGAACACACTCATCAGATTCACATTAAGAAGCGTCTGCCAGATGTCTTCTGACACGCTTTCCAAATCCTGCACGGGGATCGGTTTTGTCACGCCAGGCGTACCGGCGTTGTTGACCAATAAATCGAGGCCTCCCAGCGCTTCAACCGCATGCTTAACCATCGCATCGGCCTCTGCGGCATCAGAAAGATCGCCCGGCGCGCCTATCACGGCTAGTCCTTCCGCTTTCAGGCTGGCAACGGCGGCTTTTCCACGAAGATCCTGCGGCAAATAGTTGATCGCTACGCTGGCTCCGCTGCGCGCCATAAGCTGCGCAACTTCAAAACCAATACCGCTTGCTCCACCGGTGACCAGTGCCGTCTTGCCCTGCAAATCGAAGGTCATCATGTTGCGTTGCTCCAGATTGAATTGAAAAGAAAGGGCCATTTCAGGCCGCCTGCTCGCTGCGCATTTCGCGACGCATAAATTTACGAGTTTGTTCCTGAGTGGGATGGTCAATCACCTGCAGTGGGCTGCCAATCTCACACACGCTGCCTTGATGCAGGAACGCCACGCGATCGGCTGACTCGCGGACAAAACCAATATCGTGAGTCACCACAACCATGGTCATGCCCTCCGATTTCAGCAGACGCATGGTGGCCAGCACCTCCCCTACCAGTTCGGGATCTAAAGCTGATGTCACTTCATCAAACAGCATGTAAGAGGGATTCATGGCCAGCGCGCGCGCGATAGCAAGGCGTTGCAGCTGTCCGCCAGAGAGTTGTGAAGGCATCATCAGGGCCTTGCCACCAAGGCCGACATGTTCGAGATGTTTTTGCGCCAGCAATAGCGCCTCACGCTTCCCCGTTTTCGCCACCACCTGAGGGGCCAGCGCAACGTTTTCCTGCGCGTTCAAATGCGGAAACGCGTTGTATTGCTGGAACACAATGCCCAGCTTGCGACGCAGATGATTAATATTGGTACTGGGGGCGTGTACGCTCATCCCATCTACGATGATTTCGCCGCCCTGAATGCCCTCCAGGCCATTGATGCATTGCAGCAGGGTCGATTTCCCCGACCCGCTGGCACCAATCAGACACACGAGCTCACCCTTCTCAATATTCAGATCAATTCCTTTCAGCACGCTGACTGCGCCAAAGGCTTTCTGCACATTTTTTATTTCGATCATAGAGCCACCTTTTTTTCCAGATAACGGCTATAACGGGAAACGGGGTAACAAATCAGGAAATAGAACACCCCTGTGCCCAGCAGCAGTAACCAGGTATCATGTGTACGTGTAATCAGTGATTGTGTGGCGCGCATAAACTCGACATAACCCACGACGCCAGCCAGCGCACTGTCTTTGATGAGACTCAACAGCAGATTCACCCACGCACTTAAACCATTGCGCAGTGCTAGCGGCAGGGACACGTGACACAACTCCTGCAAGCCCGTCATTCCCAGCGACCGGGCGCTTCGGCGGAAGGTATGCGGCACCGCAATGAAACTGGCCCGGGCCACTTCCGATGTCACACAGGCCATCCATACACCAAGGGCAAGGCTACCCAGCACATAAGGTGACAGCGGCAAATCCAGCAAAGAAAACAGGCTGTTGAGCACAATTAGCGTGATGATCATGGGTACGCTTCGAAAGATGTCGATAAGCGGTGCCGTTGCCACCCGGAAACTGATGGAGACGGAGCGCGCCCAACCAAGCGGTATACCGAGCATCGTGCCAAGCACCCCCGCCGTAGCGGCCATTGCCAGCGTATTCAGCGCGCCCAACAGCAAAAACCAACTGTCGGACCACTGTAAAGGCTGATAACCGAGAACAAATTGCATGGTTACCTCCGGTACATCAGGCGGAATGTCAGCAGCGCCCCAAACTGAATAAATTTGGCGATGACGTAATAAATACCTGCAGTGACGACGAAAAATTCAAAGGTACGATAGCTGATCGATTGCGCAGATTGCGTGGCGCCGGTTAATTCACGCAACCCAATCAACATCCCCATAGAAGTATTGAGCATGGCCCAGATGCACTGCGTAACGAATGGCAGGAATACGACCTTGAATACTTGTGGGAATATAACGTAGCGAAGCGCTTCACGTGGTGTCATCCCCAATGATCGGGCCGTCGCCATTTGTTGGCGCGGAATGGCATTCAAGCCTCCACGGAATATCTCCGTCATGTAGCCGGCATTATTAAAAGCTATTGCAATCAGCACAGCGGCATAACTGGATATATTGATCCCCAGCGTACCGAGACCGAAATACATAATATAAACCTGAAATAAAACCGGCGTGTTTCGTGAAAGTTCCACCCACCAACTGGTGGCATAATACATCCACCCCTGACTGCTTTGGCGAATAACAGACATCGGTAAAGCTAATGCCATACCGATCACCACGGAAAGTAGTGTTATCTGTAATGTTACCCAAGCGCCAGAGAGTAATTGTGGCCATGCATCGAAGACGACAGACCAATAAAACTGATAATCCTGCATGGGCATACCCTGGGTCAGACAATATTTGGAATGTTAGAAATCAACACCAGCCATGGTCAGAGACGGGAGTGGACCATCACCCATATATTTCTTATACAACTCGGCATAGCGACCAGACACGACCTGATGCCACACAAACACGCGAGCCCAGTTCAGGAATTCCGGATCGCCTCGACGCACAGCCAAACCATCCATATCCGCAAGCGGCGCCAGTCCTGCTGAGGTAAAGGTTGGATACTGCCCGCTCTTCTCCAGCGTGTTATAGACCGATGATGCCTGCAAAATAGCGTCGACTTTGCCTTGCTGCAGCGCCATAAACACCTCAGCATCGCTGCCATAGCCAATGTACGTTGTGCCGGTATCTTTCCATTTCCCCTGCAGTTCCTTGGTAAAGAGCTGCTCAAAGGTCGACCCTGTTACGGCACCGAGTTTTTTACCTTTAAGGTCTTCATAGCTTTTTATGCCGGTATCTTTGCGGGTCATAACCGTGATGGTGTAATTCACATAGGGTTGTGTGAAGGCCACCGTCATGGCGCGCTCAGGAGTGATAGTGGTGGAGCCTACGACAATATCCACGCGTTTAGACACTAATGCCGGAATACGATCTGACGCTGGCGTCTGAACAATAACCGGCTCAACACCCAATGATTTCGCCATATCATTGCAATAGGCCACATCGTAACCGTCTGGTTTATTATCCGGTGTGATATAACCCGAAGGCGGTGAATCCAGAACGACCGCACAACGTAATTTCTTTGCTTTGACTACAGCATCCAGCGTGGAATCCGCCTGTGCCATTTGGATAAATAATAATGAAGAGAATGCAATAAACAATGCTAACTTCGTCGTCTTGTTAAACATAATGACTTCCCCGCGATGGTTTAGAATAATAAAAAAGCTCCACATAAAGGCGTTTAGTTCTTTACTGACAGGGTAAAAAATTTACGAGAAGATGAATTTATTTAATGCCGATATTTGCGATCGGACCTAACTCTTTTTCGACTAACGGGATGACTTCATTTTTAAATCGATAAAGAGAGCGCTGCGCGCGTTCCAGCGGTAAGCATCCAAACTGGAAGTTGCAGGTGTAATTCACCGGATTAAGACGTTGAATATCGGCAATCATTTTTTCTGCCACGATATGAGGGTCGCCCACCACCATGTTACTGGCGTATTGCTCCAGCGTATATTCGCCGTCGAAAGGCTCATTGCGAATGTAGCCGTTAGCGTCGAGCGGTAATGCGGGTTTACGCAGGTGGTTGGCCATGCGGCCCACGTATCGCGCACGCTCGGCGGCCTCAAGGGCTTCCGCTTTGCTGTCCGTAACGTGGACATACTGCATAATGGCAAGTGGTTTTGTGACAGGATTCTCGCCCAGGCTTTCCCAGCTTTGATTTAATCCATCGACCATTTTGTACAGCACGGGCGAACCCAGGGTGCTGGCGGCATGGAATGGCGTAACCTGCCATTTTTTAAGTCTATCCAGTAAACGAGGGTGAGAAGTGGTGGCAAACAGGGGCGGCAGCGGCGTCTGATACGAGCGAATAGCGAACGTGGTTTGCGGGATGCTCAGGTGCTCCCCCTGATACTCCACTTCACCGTTGACCAGCGCCTGCTCAATCACATCCCAGTATTCCAGGAAGATATCGACTTTTTTCTCCAACTCCACGTCATACCGGTCAAACTCGTACTGCTGGTAACCCGTACCCATACCCAGAACCAGACGACCGTCTGTCATCGCATCCACCGCGGCAATTTCCTGTGCTAAACGCAGCGGCTGATAGAGCGGCAGGACTAACACACCGGGTGCCAGTTTAATTTTTGAGGTCCAGCTTGCGGCATTTGCCACCATGAGCAGCGGCGAGGGGCTGCTCGAATAGTTGGCAAAATGGTGTTCAGCAAACCAGGCAATATCAAAACCAACCTCTTCTGCGGTTCTGACCATGGTCTGCGTATCATTCATCACACCTTTCACGCCTTGCGGGTGGTCGCGCAAAGTCATCAGGCTAAATAATCCAAGCTGCATTTTGTTCTCCTGCTACAAAAAAGTCAGATTGCTAAACCAGCAACCGCGGAAATTAAAGGGGTGGACGTGACGTACGCGCCGTTCTGGTACAACAGCGGGGCGATTGCTTCGCTGAACTGGCAGTCGCTGACCTGGCCAATCACGATGTGATGTGTTGCGTACGCTACGGTTTGCTCGAGTTCACAAAACAGAGTGGCCTGCGCATCGCAGAGATAAGGCACGCCATGTGCGTTAGTCTGCCACTCGCCCACCGCAAAGCGCTCATCGGCAGAAAGCGGAGTACTGAAGCTTTGCGACACGCGGGTGTGATTTAAACTGAGTAGATTGATGCAGTATTTACCGCTTGCCAGAAGCGGCTCCAGAACGCTGGACGAGCTGTTGATGCATACGAGTATCGATACAGGATCGAAACACAACGATGTCACTGCCGTCGCGGTGATGCCGTAACGTTTGCCTTCATGCTGGCAAGTAATGACGCATACCGTGGCGGCAAGTCGACGCATACAGTGCCGAAAGTTATCGCGAACAGGTGAATTCAAAGCAGTACCCCCGCCTGATTGAGTGAAAACTTGCTGATTGTAGACAATCAAATTCAGCCTAAATAGTAGATTATCAACAATATTAACCATGTGCACTCATCATTCGATACGCTGATTAATTTGTCAACGCATAGGCTATTTACTCGACATAGGGAATTTTTATGTATGAATTTAGCGATTGTAAAACAGATGGTTAGTCTTTCTTATCGCATGAAGAGATTGAACTGACTGCTGACAAATATCCAGTATGAGGAATGGGTAAACTGGTCATGTAGATTGTTGAAAATCCGACTGAGCCACTTATAACGCCACTTGCGTTAATGAATAATTTGAACGTTTGGAGGGCGTGTGGCATACGTTAATTTTCTGCGTAAACGGCGTGAAGCCAGAGCGTGGCATAATCTACCAAGCCCTGAATCACACATCAGCCCGACTCCAATATGACCGTTACAATCAGACCCCAGCCGGCAGGCCCGAAACGCCTCCTTTTGCGGTTCGGTGTAGCTAATCGGCTTGCCGGTTAGCGTAGTCGGGCTGACGACCCGGCGAGCCGGGGAGCCGAAGGGGGAGCAGCAGTATGTAAATGCTTTGCCGCTTGATACAGTGAAGCGATAAAGATCCGAAACAGCTTTAATAATGCACTGGTTTGAAAAGCATCAGTCAAAGAAGAGGTAAGACAAAGAGACAGCGCGCCTAAAAAAGAAAGGTTGGGCATTCTCCGGCCCGGAGTGCCGCCTGCCGTTTAGCGCGCCAGAAGCAGGCAGAGTTGCTCATGCCTGGCAGAATCCGTTACCTGATCCCACACCTCAACCTGGCGTTCGTGCGAGTCGGCGAGCGTTAACGCCTGGCACTTAATGAGGTCATTACTAATATCGCAGTGTATTAACCAACGGTGAGCAGGTCACATAATTATTAATCCTGCTGTTTCGTGGTAAACTTCAGTGTTAAAACATCCACAATTCAATTGGTCAACGATGCAAAAAATGGACGAGAAGAGAAGCAGAAAAAAAGCCACTGCCACTGAAGTTGCTGAACTTGCAGGCGTCTCTAAATACACGGTGTTGCGGGCATTTAAAGATGGGGCTTCAATTTCACCCCATTCCCGTGAAGCTGTCATGGCTGCGGCGGATAAGCTGGGATTCCGTCCTAATTTGTTAGCCCGTAGTTTGAAAAATCAGAAGACCCATCTAATAGCTATGCTGGTCGATGAATTTCAAAACCCGCATACATTGATGATTCTGGATGAGGTCACTAAGCAACTGGGAGAACGCGGATATATGACCATTTTATTTAATGTGGGCTCTGACGACAAATACATGTCGGTACTTAATATGGCTGGTCAAATGCAGGTTGATGGGATGATCTTTGCCGCTACAATTTTACGTGATGAACTGATTGTGATGTCGAAAGAGCTTTATCAGGTCCCCTCTTTCCACATTTGCCGTAGCACCGATAACCCCCATGTAGATGTCGTAAACATTGATGGTTATGAAGCATCGAGGCAGCTTGGTGACTTGCTCATTCAGCAAGGATATCAGCGCTATGCTTATATGAAAGGTCATGACACGCCATCATCTCAGTTGATGCGAGTAGATGGGTATCGAGCAAGTTTAAAAGAAGCAAACCTGCAGCTTGATAAAACATTTATTGCTGGTCATTACGATCGTGAACTTTCATATAAGTTAATTAAAGACTACCTCGAAAGCACGCCAGAAAATGAGAGAATTGATGCCCTTTTTTGCGAAAATGATGTGCTAGCTGTTGGTGCTATTCAGGCAGTAAGGGATTTTGGTCAGGGTGCTCATATTGGTATTGTTGGTTTCGATGATATAGATGAAGCAAGAACCACGACATGGGAATTAACAACATGGTCACAGCGTGCTGATCTTCAAATAACAGAGGCTATCAATCGTCTTATTGATGGTATTGCCGATGAAGATGGTACCTGGCGACTGGGTGAAATTCGCGTGCGTAAATCCCATTTAAAACCAGTCGATTGTAGATCCAAAGTGTAACATTTTTGTAAAGCTCGAAAACTCATTGCTTATCTCCCCTTTACAAGGTGCTTTAAAAACAACCTACACAACCCTATTGCTAACTCTCACCAGACGAATCGCACTTTTTGTTCATTTCACTAAAAAGTGCTGATTGAGTTTACATCCCACTGATTTTATTAATTAAAAAAACAGTTAATACCCCCTTCCTCTGTAGAGTCTTTCTTGCCATCGATGGCAATAACTCGTTGCCATCGATGGCAAAGATACACATAATCGCAACAACTTTGGTTTGCGACTCTGGTTGAACATGTTCCAGGCGATGCACGTACGTGAACTTTGTCGAGAATTGCTGAAACGAGATACTGGCGAAATCAAAGTGTTGTTAGGGATATGCAATATTAAAAAAGTTGGATAGTTAAAGCGGTCTGATTTGATAGTGAAATCAGTTAATTATTCTATAAAACACTGTCTATAAGATTCACCTTATTTATTTAGTGAGCGTGGTTCGGTTAGTCGGTGACTCTGTATGTTGGAGCATCGTATGAAACGTAGAAGTTTTATTCAGGCAGGATTAGTGCTGGCAAGCACAGGAACAGCAGCATCAATTTTTAAACCGGCTGGCGCCGCCGAGAGAGTATTTAAGGGCGGAGAATTGTGGAGAGCTAAAGCAACTTTACCCCCCACTCCAGCTGATCCCACTAAAAGATTATTTCTGACTGATCGTGAAGCTACGTTAGTTAAAGCAATTTTTGACCGTCTCATCCCTGCAGATGATGTCAGCATTGGTGCTTCTGAAGCGGGTTGCGTTGTCTTTATTGACAATCAACTAGCCGGAAGTTATGGCGATGCAGCATGGCGCTACAAGGGCGGTCCTTATGAACAAGGGACTGAATCGCAGGGGAATCAGAGTCCCTTAACGCCTCGCGATATTTATCGCAAAGGGCTTGCTGAGTTAGACCAACACTGCAAAGAAACTCTCGGAAAATCGTTTGATGAATTATCCGACGATGAAAAAGATCACTATCTGGAACAGATGGAAGATTCCAAATTTAAGTATCCAAGCTTTACGTCTTCAGGTGCGTTATTCGGTCAGTTCCTCTCCAACGTCATGGAGGGATTCCTTGCTGATCCGATTTATGGCGGTAACCGCAACATGGTTGGCTGGAAAATGATCGGCTTCCCCGGTGCTCGATATGACTACCGGGATGTGGCCAAACTTAAGGGCCAAAAGCTCTCCATTGAGCCCATCAGCATCATCGATCTCCTGAAAGCATAAGCAGACTTAGGATATAAATTTATGAATTACACCAGACCAAAGGCTGACGCGGTGATCGTTGGCCTGGGATGGGCCGGTTCTCTCATGGCAGAAGAACTGACCCGCGCAGGACTCAATGTTGTCGTTATCGAACGTGGCGCATGGGAACAGACGCAAAAAAACTTCTCACCCGCAATTGCTGCCGATGAGCTTCGCTACGGCGTACGTCGTGAGATCTTAAAACCACCAAGCGTGGAAACACTGACCTTCCGTAACTCTCCCAATCAGAAAGCTCAGCCGGCTCGCGAACTCAACATTTTTATGATGGGCAACAGCGTTGGCGGTGCAGGAAAACACTGGGCAGCGAATGCCTGGCGTTTTAACCCTTCCGATTTTGAAATGGAAACCCGCCTTAAGAATCGCTATCACAATATGGACTTGGCTGACGGTCTGATTGTTCAGGACTGGGGCGTAACATACGAAGAGCTTGAACCGTTTTACGATCGTGTGGAAAAAATTGCCGGTATCTCAGGAAAGGCGGGCATCATTAATGGCGTTAAGCAGGACGGCGGCAACCCGTTTGAGGGCAGTCGTACCAGCGAATATCCAACTCCCCCACTCATCCGTTCGCACTGGAATGACATATTCCACAAAACTACCGAGGGTATGGGCTATCACCCGTTCCCAATCCCGGGCGGTACGATTGGCGCAGCATATACCAACCCGCTTGGAATCAATCTGGCACCATGTACATATTGCGGTTTTTGCGGATTATATGGCTGTGGCAACTGGTCTAAATCCTCGCCAAATATTTGCGTGATACCTGCGTTGATGGATCGCACTAATTTAACAATGCTGACGGAATGTACCGTGCTGCGTGTTGAGAAGGCGGAAGACGGCAAAACCGTTACCGGCGCGACTTTCCTCGATTCAGATGGAAATACAGGTTTCCAGCCCGCAGACATCGTGTGTATCTCAGCTTACCAGCTGGATAACGTTCGCCTGCTGTTACTGTCCGAAATTGGCACACCATACGACCCTGCCACCGGTAAAGGCACGCTGGGGCGCGCATATAACTATCAGACAATGGTGAATGCATTCCTTTACTTCGAAAATGAACACATGAATCCGTTCATATCGACGGGTGCGCTGTCGACGCAGATCGATGATTTCAACGGCGACAATTTCGACCATACGGGGTTAGGATTCCTGGGCGGCGCGGGCATTCAGGCCTTGTCAGATCAGGGAACCCCATTGAGCCTGGCTGATCGTGTTCCTGCAGGCACGAAACTCTGGGGTTCAAAATGGAAAAAAGCATTCCAAAAGAGTTACCAGAACTTCGGTAAAATTCAGGGACAAGGCACCTCTTACTCACACAAAGATTCCTATTTGTCGCTCGATCCCCATTATAAAGATGCCAATGGCCAGCCATTGATGCGGATGACGTTTGATTACAATGAAAACGACAAACGTATGGCGAATTACATTCGTGACCGCATGGAAGAGATCTGCAAGAAGTCTGGTGCAACTTCGTGGGAAATCGTTTCGATTCCGGACAAGCATAACTCTCCGTTCACTCCTTATGACAGCTCCCATACCATTGGTGGGGCGGTGATGGGATTAGATCCTGAGACGTCAGTGCTTAACCGCTATCAGCAACACTGGGATGCACACAACCTGTTCGTTCTTGGCGCCTCATCGTTCCCTAATAATGCCGGATACAACCCAACAATCACGCTAAGTGCGCTCACTCTCTGGACAGCGCACGCCATCGTGAATGATTACCTGAAAAATCCGGGTTCATTGGTGCATCAAGGAGCGAAGAATGTCTAAAAAAATCCGACGTGCCGGGTTAGGCATCGTTTATCTAGCAGTAGTGGGTGCACTGGGTTACACCGCGCTGGTGCAATATGATGTGCATAAGAGCTATCCGCAAGAGATTCAGCCGGAAAAAGGTGAGGCACTCCAGGCTCAGATTAAACGTGGCGAATATGTGGCACGCTTGTCAGACTGTACAGCCTGTCATACGGCCCAGGGAGGGAAGTCGTTTGCCGGGGGTTATAGGTTAGAAACACCTTTTGGTGACATTCTCTCTTCAAATATCACCTCTGATAAAGAAACGGGTATTGGAAACTGGACACAAGAGCAATTCGACCGTGCTGTTCGTCATGGGATTGGCTCACATGGCCATCTCTATGCAGCGATGCCTTATAATGCTTATGCCAAGCTTACCGATCAGGATTTGACTGACCTGTGGGCTTACGTTCGCACCATCCCGCCCGTCAACAATAAGGTTGTCGAGAACCAGCTGCCATTCCCTTTCAATCAACGCTGGACACTGGCCGGTTGGAATCTGCTCTTCTTTAAAGATCAGCAATTCAAACCTGACACTGCTGAAACCGCTGTCATCAATCGTGGTCAATATTTGGTGGACGGTCCTGGGCACTGTGCTTCATGCCACACCGCTAAAAACTTCCTCGGAGGAGATTCATCTGCTTATCTGCAGGGCGGAAACTTAGAAGGCTGGCATGCACCTGACCTCACCCAGAATCCACATACTGGACTAGGATCGTGGAGCCAGGAGGATATCGTTGATTATCTGCGTTCCGGTACTAACCGCATGGCTGCATCTTCTGGCCCAATGACTGAAGCGATCGAAAATTCAACTCAGTACATGAAGCAAGACGATTTAGAGGCAATAGCCAGCTACCTGAAATCATTGCCTGCTTCACCGGTGAATAGACCGTCGGCAATTAGCAGCAATGATAACGCTATGATGGTGGGTAAAAAGGTGTACGAGTCGCAGTGTAATGCCTGTCACGTTTCGGACGGTTCAGGGATTCGCAATATGATCCCTGCGCTGGCAAATAACCCACAGGTAAACGCAGAAGATCCATCAAGCTTACTGAATGTGGTACTTAACGGCAGTCAGGGACCGTTCACCCACGCAAACCCAACGTCTGCAGGCATGCCTGAATTCGCCTGGAAGCTTTCGGATGACAATATTGCGGATGTAATGACATATATTCGTAATAGCTGGGGTAATGCTGCTCCTGCAGTGACCACGGAAACCGTATCGAAGGCACGAAAAACCATGAATTCGCAATCATGGCTGGGTGATAAAGTTAACAAGTGACCTCATCAGAAACCGCCTCTTACAGGCGGTTTCTGATGCACGACAAAAACTTCTCAGAGTTTACGATATTCCGTAGGTTCAATACCGTGGCGCTTTAGTTTGTTGTATAACGCGCCTCTTGATAGATTCAGCGCTAAGGCAACCTGACGCAAATTTCCTTTTTTTTCTTTAAGACAAAGTTCAATCAGGGTTTTCTCCCCATCCTTTAGATTGTAATTGTTCGCGCTGTCTCTACCGACTGAGATGGCCGAAAATTGTGATTCAGAAGCCCACAACTCCTCCGGCAAATTGGATATGTCTATTTCATATGAATCTGTGAGGTTAATTGTTCTTTCGACGATATTCTCAAGCTCACGAACATTTCCGGGCCAGTCATAATTTTCCAGAATTTCGATAGCAGCAGGTGTAAATCGAGCTCCTTTACGACCCAATACTCCACATATCTTTTCACAAAACCAGTCAGCAAGTTCTTTTATATCGTCTCTTCTTGCACGTAACGGAGGTATTGGCAAACATATGACGTTTAACCGGAAATAAAGATCTCTGCGGAATGAACCATTCTCAACGTCTTTTTTAAGATTTCGGTTCGTCGCGGCAATAATTCTGACATTGACTTTGAGCGGTCGCTTGCCCCCAATCCGCATCACCTCACTTTCCTGCAATACCCTTAAAAGACTGGCTTGCGCTTCAAGTGGCATATCGCCGATTTCATCAAGGAAAAGCGTTCCGCCGTCTGCCAGCTCAAATTTGCCTGCCGTTCCTCCTCGCCGCGAACCCGTAAATGCACCGTCTTCATAACCAAATAGTTCACTTTGAACTAAATCCCGTGGAATTGCTCCACAGTTGACAGCAAGAAACGGTCCATTCAGACGATTACTGCAATTGTGAATAGATTGTGCAAAGAGCTCTTTGCCGGTACCGCTTTCACCTGTAAGCAGAACCACACTTTCACTTTTGCCTGCATTGCGTGCGTTATTACGAGTCTCCTGCATAACCCGGGATTGACCGAGAATCATATCGAAATTATAACTTGCACTGCTGCCTATCACTCTGTGAGTAATGTCCCGCACGCGGCGGTTTTCCCTCATTGATATAACCCGTCCTCCTTCAGGGGTCATAACAGCAGAGATAAGACACGAAACCCGCACATTTGGAGAGGGGCAAAAAGTAATATTACGATCTTTACAGGCTGGTAACGTTTTGAGGGAGCAATTCTCAGGCATCAGCACTTCATCTGCATCATGGAAGCAGACACTTTCTGAAAGGTTCAAAATCTGACGGGCATAGCGATTTAACTGTCTGATCGCACCCTGCGCGTTTATCACCAAAACCCCTTCATTCAGGGCTTCCAGCACAGACATATGTTCATTAAGAAGGTGGCGTAATGCAAGCTGCTGAGAAATCGCTTCGGCTGCAGCCTGAACCGTCCCCAGTGTGTGATAATGAAAATAGCCGGGATTTGCAGTAAGGGTCAAAACACCGAGCATGACCCCATTTTCATCTCTGATAGGAGCAGCTGCGCAGTGTTTACCTCTTAATCGTAAGGCTTCTTTGTAATTTTCAGCGTTAAGCATGTATACCAGTCGGTTTTCTTTCAGGCAGCGTCCCGTGCAGTTAGTACCAGAGACCCCCTCGCTTAGCAGGCTACCGACTGGTGTGAGATCCTGACCACAGTAATGCATTGTTACGCCACTTGCGTCAGTCAAATTTATGTGACCATCCGGGTTATGTGACAGCAGATTACGCATGATATCTCGTGCAATTGATATCATCTCCGCGTTACGCGTTAAGACCTTGCGAAGCTCGATCTCCTCACAGAATTGGTACTCAAATTTATAAGCATCAATGCCCTCTGTATGACTGCGTAGCCACGATGCATGAATGGCTGAACGCAAGCCGACAGGTGTTCGGCCCTGTTCAAAATCCTTCCATGCCTGTCCAAGCTCATTGATGTAGTTTGCGAAGTTTTGAGGATGGTTTTGAGCAGCGATCAGCTCCCACTCTTCATCCCAGATCTTCTCGCTAATTTGGTTCATATATTTCATTATTCAGCGGTGAGATGTGTCCATTCTATAGACATACCAGACAAGACATGTCTTTAATTTAAACACTTTGTGATCGGTGTCTTTTTTTAAATATATAAAAAATAATGAGAATGTGTTTTGGCATAACTGTTGCTATGTTTGGTTACAGCGGCAGTAAAAATGGAAGGAATTGTTTCACATGAATTTTTATGAAAAATTCACACCAACTCTTTCGCTTTAATCGGTAGGCAGGGTTTCCATGAGCCCTCAATGAACTCATGAAAATATCCAATGAAAAAAGTTGAAACTCGAAATCACTTTTTCAGGTTGAGACAAAAGTGGGGAATAGCACTTTAAAGACTTTATTTTCAATAAGTTATTATCAGATCAGTTTTGCACAAGTCTGAACAGTTAGTATTCTGAACCTACACCTAAGGAGATTTACATGTCAGTTAAAAGAACAGTTCGCGTAGGCCTGATTGGTGCCGGTCGTATGGGCAGTTTCCACGGTCAGACCGTTGCGCAGCTTATCCCCGGCGCGGTGCTCGCCGCAGTTGCCGATCCCGTTCCCGGCGCCGCCGAAAAGCTGGCCGCCACCCTTGGCGCGGAAAAGTCTTTTACCGATCCTCAGGCCATGCTCGACGACAGCACCATTGATGCCGTCGTCATCGCATCCCCTGCCCGCACCCACGCTGAACTCGTGGTCGCTGCCGCCAGGGCCGGTAAAGGCGTGTTCTGTGAAAAACCGATGGCCGTCACCCTCGAAGAGGCGGACAGCGCGATTGCCGCCGCCAAAAGCGCCGGCGTCGTTCTTCAGGTCGGCTTTAACCGCCGCTTCGTCAGCGGTTTCGCAGCCGCCTATGAAGACATTAAATCCGGACGCATCGGCGTGCCGCAGCT
>NZ_JBBCKX010000038.1:0-22817 GCF_037153115.1 Pantoea sp. USMM079 | reverse complement strand
GTGCATATCTGCTTCGGTGTGCTGATGAAACAGCAGAGATATGACGAGAATTACGCAGTAGCGGCTTGACGTGCAAGACGGTAGCTGCGGGCTATCCTGGCAGACTCACTCTGCTCGGCGCTGTGGATTGCCTGCGCCAAAGCGCCCCCAGCCTGCTCATTAACCATCGTGCTTGCTGTTAAATGCAGCCTGGTTTTAGTCCATAGCGGGCATGTTGATCCAGATCTTCCAGACTGCTGCTGAAGTGCGTGCTGGTGAAAAGGGCAGACTGTTTTCGATGATAGCGCCTGAGGTGATCCAGATATCCCAGCTAACTGATTAGCTGAAGTGCCTCCTGTTGAAAAGGGCACATTGCGTAAGGCCGCAGCACCGCTGATGCTTCTATAGTGGGGCAGGAAATCCACACAGGGATGACGCAAATTTTACAGTCTGCTGAGGAGCTGAAGTGAATGCTGTTGGAAGGGGCACAATATTTGAGGCCGTAGCACCTCTGCTGCTGCAAGGGCTATCCGCAGCGCTGAGGCTTTTACGTTGGGCCAGGAGATCCACGCAGGGATGCGTGGATCAGTTCGGGGCCGACCAGGGATGGTCGATCCCCGAACGTTCCGTCGGCACGACGTGTAAGCCGAGGGCACCGCGTCAGCGGCGCGAGGACTGCCCGGCAGCAGCAGAGGTGCTACGGCCCGCACTCAGCACAGGACTCACCCCCCGAACTAAACACACCTGCACTATACGTTCTCACCCCGTACTAGCACTGACCCCAGATTTAAACCCGATCAGCCAACCCTTCAATCCGCTGCATCGCCGCCAGCAGGCGGGCTTCGGTCACTTCGACCGACATATTCTCCATATCCGGTGCATGCACGGATTCACGCACAATCATCGCCAGCTCGGCATCATCCAACTCGGCAATCTCACGCAGCGTCAATGGCACACCGCAATCGCGCGCCAGACGCATCTCATCCAGCACCTCTTCATCGCTGCGATCTTCCAGCGCCAGCAGGCACAAGTTGCCAAAGCCAACCAGCAGGCCATGACCAAACTCACGTGTCTTATCGCAGAAGGTAAAACCTTCATAAATCGCATGTGAAGCCGCTGCGTGGGCGCCGTTGCTCATCAGCGAGGTCAATCCGGCCCAGGTAAAGATCGCATCCAGCACCTGGTCCAATGAGGCGCTGCTTTCGCCGCGCAACACCGCCGCATAGGCCGCCGGGCCGTGTTCCGCGATCACGTCATAGCAAATCTGGCTATGTGCCAGCGATGACAATGCATTGCCTTCGCGCGCCGGATGGCGGACGCTCACCGCGCGGAACTCATACCATTTCGCCAAGGTATCGCCCAGACCAGCAGCCAGCCAGCGAGCAGGGGCTTTAGCCAGCAACTCACTGTCGATGATCACTGCCGCCGGTGCCTGTGGCAGCGGGAAAATATCGAAGAAATTGCCGTTATCGTCGTAGCGAATGGTCAATGGTGTCACTGCCGAACAGGTGGCGGCAATGGTCGGGATGGTGATAAACGGCAAGCCCAACTGCGCTCCCACGGCTTTTACGGTATCCAGCGATTTACCGCCGCCGACACCGATAATCACGTCAGCTTGCAGTTCGGTAGCGATCGCCGCCAGACGGTTAATCTGATTGATTGAAGTCTCACCACCAAACCACTCCTGCGCCAGCAGCGTCACGTTGGCTGCCAGCAGTTGAGCGCGCACCTGCGCCTCCACTGACTGCAGTGCCTGGTGGCCGCCGATCAGCAGGGCGCGTTTGCCCAGCCCCGCACAAATCTCGCCCAGTTGATTGATCACACCCGCACCGCGCAACACGCGCGCCGGAAACACCAAATTCTGTTGTGTCATGCTTTCTTCTCTGTGTAACGGACGCCGGGCAATACGCACAGCATCTCATAAAGGATATTGGCTGCAAGCTGGGAGGTCATGCCGCTGATATCGTACGGCGGTGACACCTCGACCAGATCGCCACCGACCAGATTGAGTCCGCGACAGCCGCGCACAATCTCCAGTCCCTGCATCGAGGTCAGGCCGCCGACTTCTGGCGTGCCGGTGCCGGGTGCCCAGGCGGGATCAAAACTGTCGATGTCATAGCTGAGATATACCGGGCCGTCTCCGATGCGCGCTCGCACTTCAGCCATCAGCGGTGTCATGGAGCGATACCAGCACTGTTCGGCAGGCACCAGATGGAAGCCCTGATCGACACCCCACTGAAAATCATCGGCGGCGTAGCCTTGAGCGCGCTGACCAATTTGCACCACGCGCTGGCAGTCGAGCAGGCCTTCTTCTACCGCACGGCGGAATGTGGTGCCGTGGGCGATCTTTTCGCCGAACATCTCATCGTTGGTATCGGTGTGCGCGTCAATGTGGATCAGGCCCATCGGCCCGTGCTTCTTCGCCAGCGCGCGCAAAATAGGCAGCGTCAGCGTGTGATCGCCGCCGAGGGTTAAGGGGATAATCGGCCAATTATTAAGCTCGGTATAATAGTTTTCGATGATGTCGACCGACTTCAGCAGACTGTAGGTATTGATGGGCACATCGCCGAGATCGCCGACGCGCAACGAATCAAAAGGGGCCGCGCCGGTCGCCATGTTGTACGGGCGAATCATTACCGAATCGGCGCGAATGGCACGTGGACCGTAGCGCGTGCCGCTGCGCTGCGACGTACCGATATCCAGTGGAATGCCAACGAAAGCGACATCAAGATCGGCAGGGGATTCGGCAGCGGGCAAACGCATCATGGTGCCACGGCCAGCGAAACGGGGCATCTCGTTGCCACCCTGCGGCTGAGGAAAATCGGTCATCACGAACTCCTTCGGCTAAGTGAGTCTTATCATGGCCTGAGGGAGGCGCGGGAAAAATCCTTGACAGCAAATAATCACTTCATAGATTGGTTAACTTTAGTCAGCAATCACTGAAGGAAATGCGGTGCAAACACTACCCAATCTCAAACTGCTGCAGGTGTTTGCCAGCGTGGTGGAAAATCAGGGCTATTCGCGTGCACAGCAGGCGCTCAACATGACCACGCCCGCCATCAGCGCCTATATGAGCGAGCTGGAAACGCAACTGGGTTTTATCTTGTGCCAGCGAGGACGTGGCGGCTTTACCCTCACCAGCAAAGGCGAGCAGTTTCATCGCTACAGCCAGGAAATGCTGGCCACGCTGGCGGGGTGGCAGGAGCAGGTCGAGACGCTGAAAAGCGCACAGGGTGGGACTTTTTCATTGGGCGTGGTGGATGCTACTGTTACCGACAGTACGCTGGATCTGCCGGCGGCGATTGCCCGCTTTAACCAGCGTTTTCCTGCGGTTTTTTTCAATCTCAGCGTGCGCGATCCCAATGAGTTACAGCAGCAGTTACTGGAAGACCGCCTTGATCTGGCAATCGGGCACTTTCCACTGCGTGCCAGCAATCTGGTCACCATTCCGCTTTATGAGGAGCAACACTGGTTGTATTGCAGTCCGCACCATCCACTGGCGCAGGGCGATCCGGATGTGCGCACCGTGCAGCAAACCGGCATGGTGACGCGGCGTTACTGGAATCAGCAGGAGTTAAACAAGCGCGGCTTCCGCCAGACTAACGCCTCAGTGGAGAGTATAGAGGCGCAGTTGACGCTGATTCTCTCCGGGAGATATATCGGCTATTTGCCGGAGCATTACGCACAAAGCGGGGAACAGCAGGGCACGTTGTGCCGCTTGTTGCCACAGCATTTTCACTTCCGCGCACCGTTTTCGTTTGCCTTCCGCCGTGGACGCGCGCGCGAAACGCTGATCCGCGCGATGCGTGAAATTCTGAATCCAGCGCGAAAAAATAGCAGTGAAAGCTGACGCTGCGCCGATACTGTGTAAAAATACAGGCCAATTCAGCAAACAGTAATCAACATGGCCCTGACAGCAGCGATAAAAAGCCAGATTGCGCAATGGTATAAGGCGCTGCAGCAGCAGGTTCCTGACTTTATCCCCCGTGCGCCACAGCGTCAGATGATCGCTGAAGTGGCGAAAAGCCTGGCCGGTGATGAAGGCCGCCATCTGGCGATTGAGGCCCCCACCGGCGTGGGCAAAACCTTGTCTTATTTGATCCCCGGCATCGCGGTAAGCCGCGCCGAGGAGAAACGGTTAGTGATCAGCACCGCCAACGTCGCGCTGCAGGATCAAATCTTCAGCAAAGACCTGCCGCTGCTGAAAAAAATCATCCCCGATCTCACCTTCACTGCCGCATTCGGCCGTGGCCGCTATGTCTGTCCGCGCAATCTCGCGGCACTGGCTGCGACGGAAGATCAGCAAGGCGATTTGCTGCTGTATCTCGATGAAGAAGCGGTAACCGGGTCGAAAGAAGAGCAGAAGTTCTGTGCCAAACTGGAAAAGCAACTCAGCAGCTACAAATGGGACGGCCTGCGCGATCACTCCGATGTCTCAATTGATGACAGCCTGTGGCAGCGCCTTTCCACCGATAAAGCCAACTGCCTGGGGCATCACTGTCGCTGGTATCGTGAATGCCCGTTCTTTGTTGCACGTCGTGAAATAGAACAGGCGGATGTGGTGGTGGCGAACCATGCGCTGGTGATGGCGGCGATGGAGAATGAATCCGTCTTACCGCCTGCCAAACACCTGATGCTGGTGCTGGACGAAGGCCATCATCTGCCAGAAGTGGCGCGTGACGCGCTGGAGATGAGTGCGGAAATCACTCCCGGCTGGAGCAGCTTGCAGCTCGATCTGTTTGTGCGGCTGGTGGAAACCATCTTGGCACAGTTCCGCCCGAAATCGCCGCCACCGCTGACCAACCCTGAGCGGTTAAAAGGCCATTGCGATGAGATGCGTGAACTGCTGCAAATCCTGTGCGACGCGCTGAATCCGTTATTACCCGCGCACAATCAGCCGGGTGAGTTCCGTTTTGTGCTGGGTGAGTTGCCGGAAGAGCTGATGACGATGTGCGCACGGTTATTCAAACTGAGCGATGCATTGCGCGGGTTGAGCGAGGGTTTACTCAATGAGTTGGGTGAGCAAACCGGCAAAGCCGACATCATGCGTCTGCATCGGGCAATCATCCAGCTTAACCGCCAGTTTGGTTGGTTCGAATCGATCAGCAAACTGTGGCGACTGGCGGCCATGGAGAAAGCCTCTAATGCGCCGGTATCGAAATGGATTACCCGTGAAATTCGGGACGGCCAGGCGCATCTGCTATTCCACTGCGCCGGGATTCGCGTCAGCGATCAGCTGGAGAAACTGCTGTGGCGCAAGATTCCGCATGTGGTGGTGACCTCGGCGACCTTGCGTTCACTGAACAGCTTCAATCGGCTGCAAGAGATGTCAGGGCTAAACGAGAAAGCGGGCGATCGCTTTGTGGCGCTGGATTCGCCATTTAATCATGTCGATCAGGGCAAGCTGGTGATCCCGCAAATGCGCTATGAACCGCTGATGGCTAATGAAGCGGAGCACATTGCCGAGATGGCAGGCTTCTTCCTGCAGCAAATGACGGAAGAGAAGCATAAAGGCGTGCTGGTGCTGTTTGCCAGCGGACGTGCAATGCAGCAGTTTGTCAGCCATGTCAGCACATTACGTTTATCAATGCTGGTACAGGGCGATCAGCCTCGTTCGCGTTTAGTGGAGTTGCATCGCCAGCGAATCGAAGCGGGGCAAACCAGTATTCTGGTTGGGCTGCAGTCTTTTGCTGAAGGTCTGGATTTAAAGGGCGATCTGCTGACGCAGGTGCACATCCATAAAATCGCTTTTCCCCCGGTAGACAGTCCGGTAATTTTGACCGAAGGGGAGTGGTTGAAGAGCCTGAAACGCTACCCGTTCGAAGTGCAGAGTCTACCGAGCGCTTCGTTTACGTTGATTCAGCAGGTCGGCCGTCTGATTCGTAGCCATCACTGCTTCGGGGAGATCGTGATATACGATCGGCGACTGCTTAATAAAGCTTATGGCAGTCGGCTGCTGGCCGCCTTACCGGTGTTTCCGATTGAGCAACCGATGGTGCCCGAAGCCAGCATCAAACCAGCGGTCAAAGCAGTGGTTAAAGCCCCAGTAAAATCAGCGAAGCGTAAAAGTAAGAAATCTTAGGTGTGCCCAGGCGCACCTCAATGACCTTTTGGCAGCCGGATATCGGCGCGCCCTGGAAGCGGGAATGCCCTGATGGAACTGAATAAAATAATCAAAGAGATTGGGCGCGGTAAGAACCACGCGCGCGATATCGATTTCGACACCGCCGTTGCGCTGTACAGCGCGATGCTGGCGGATGAAGTACCCGAACTGGAACTTGGTGGTGTGCTGATCGCCCTGCGTATCAAGGGCGAAGGCGAAGAGGAGATGCGCGGTTTTTACCACGCCATGCAGCAGCAAATGATGCAGTTGCAGCCGCCCGCCAATCGCCCGATGCCAATTGTGATCCCCAGCTACAACGGCGCACGTCGTCAGGGCAATCTCACGCCGCTGTTAGCTTTACTATTAAGCAAACTCGGGTTTCCGGTGTTGCTGCACGGTGTGAGTGACGATCCAACCCGCATCACCACCGAAGCGGTACTGGCAGCGCTGGATATTGCGCCGGCCACCACGGCGCAGCAGGCACAAGCGAAACTGGAGAGCGGTGAGCTGGCGTTTATCACCATCGATCACCTGTGTGCACCGATGGCAAAACAGCTGTCGCTGCGCTGGCGTATGGGCGTGCGTAACAGCGCACATACGCTGGCGAAGCTGGCGACGCCGTTTGCCGAACGCGCCGCGTTGCGTCTGGCGAGTGTTTCCCATCCGGAATATGTGCCGCGCGTCGGCAAGTTCTTCCAGGATATTGATGCACCCGCCATCCTGCTGAATGGCACCGAAGGTGAAGTGTATGCCAACCCACAACGCTGTCCGGCGATTAACTACATTGGCGGTGCGGGCGCAGAGGCGGAAGTGTGGGTTGAGCGCCAGCCAGAAATCAGCGTGGAACTGCCAGAAAGTAAAAATGCGCAAGACACTGCAGACTGGATCAAACAGGTGCTGGCCGGCGAACGTGCCGTGCCGCAGGCGCTGCGTTTACAGCTGGCGTGCTGCTTAGTGGCCACCGGAGAGTCAGCGACGCTGGATGAGGCGGAAACGCGATTGCAGCAAGCTGGGATCTGACGGGTAAATCAATACCCGCAGCCTTGGGTTGCGGGTCAAACGCACAGTCGAGAGAGGATATAAAATCAATCGTGCAATCGTGCAATCGTGCAATCGTGCAATCGTGCAATCGTGCAATCGTGCAATCGTGCAATCGTGCAATCGTGCAATCGTGCAATCGTGCAATCGTGCAATCGTGCATCGAGGGGTTTTGCGGGGTGGATGCATAGCGGGCAGGTAACCGATTCCCTTCAGCTTGAGTCGCGCCGTCGAATCTATTACTGCCTGATACAATGCCGCTTGAGATTGCTGGTTTTAGAAATCCGCCAGTCAGGCTTTAACCAACATGCCACCTCGATTGATATTCCTGGGTTCCGCGAATCCTGCCAGTCAGGCTTTGACCAGCACGTTCTCCACCAGTTGCTGCCAGAAGCGGATACCAATCGGTATCAGATCATCATTGAAATCATAATGCGCGTTGTGCAATGGGGCGGAGGGGGATGCGCCATCGGCACCGAGCCAGAAGTAAGCACCCGGGCAAGATTCCAGCATACAGGCGAAATCTTCCGAGGCCATGGAAGGATTCACCTGCCAGTGCACCTGCGATTCACCTAACACGCGCTGGGCAACCTCGCGCACCTGTTCCGCTGGACCGGCATGGTTGGCGGTGACGGGATAACCCGGATACCAGTGAATCTCGCCGCTGACGCCAAACGGGCGCGGCAGGGTAGTGACAAAATCTTCAATCAGACTGCGCACGCGGTCACGTACGTCAGTCTGCAAACATCGCACCGTACCACGCAGCACAATCTGCTCGGGAATCACATTGATCGCCTCACCACCGTGGATCTGCGTCACGCTCACCACCGCTGACGCCAGCGGTGACAAACGGCGTGACGGAATGGTTTGCAGCGCCATGATCAGCTCTGCTGCCACCACCATCGGGTCGGCACCGCTCTCCGGCATCGCCGCATGACAGCTTTTGCCGTTGAGGGTGATTTCAAAGGAATCGAGCGAGGCCATCATCGCACCTGGATTCACCGCCAGCGAACCCACCGGCAAACCTGGCCAGTTGTGCATGGCGTACACCGCATCCATTGGGAAACGGGTAAACAAACCTTCTTCCACCATTTTCCGCGCACCGCCAAGATTCTCTTCCGCGGGCTGAAACAGGAAGTGCACCGTGCCTTTGAAGTTGCGCGTCGCGGCCAGTTGGCAGGCCGCCGCGAGCAGAATGGCCGTGTGTCCGTCGTGACCGCAGGCGTGCATCACGCCTGAGCGGGTAGATTTCCACTCCGGCGCGCCTTTTTCGGTAATCGGCAATGCATCCATATCGGCGCGTAAACCAATCACCGGGCCTGGGCCGTTTTCCAGTGTGCCAATCACGCCAGTGCCTGCCAGGCTACGGAACACCTGTAACCCTGCTTCAGCGAGCACATTCGCAACCAGTTCACTGGTTTGTTGCTCCTGGTAACCGAGTTCAGGATGTTGGTGTAACTGACGACGCCAGTTCAGGGCGTTTTCCAGCAGGACGGCAGGCAGGCTCATAAAGTAAGGCTCTCCATCAGCAGCAGTTACTGCGATTTCTCTGACACGTAACGTGATGTCTCCACTGTAGTGGTAAGCGCAGGGCGGCGTCTATCGTGGAAAGGAATAATTTGGCTATAGGGTATAGCGGAATGGAATATACCCGGCAGCATGCAGCATGCAGCATGCAGCATGCAGCATGTTGCATTTAAGGATTTAAGGATTTAAGGATTTAAGGATTTGAGGGTTGCGGGTTGAGAGTAGAGAGTAACGAGGAAATTTGGCGGCTGAACTAAGGTCGCCCGGTTAAGGGCGACTTCAGTTATCACGACAAATTACTTCTGCATCGGCAGGTTCAAGCCATGTTCTTTCGCGCAGCTCTGCGCCAGTTCATAGCCTGCATCCGCGTGACGCATCACGCCGGTTGCCGGGTCATTCCACAGCACACGGCCAAGGCGCGCGTCGGCTTCGGCAGTGCCGTCGCAGACAATCACCACGCCGGAGTGCTGCGAGAAGCCCATGCCAACGCCGCCGCCGTGATGCAGGCTAACCCAGGTCGCGCCGCCTGCGGTGTTCAGCAGGGCATTCAGCAGCGGCCAGTCGGAGACGGCATCCGAACCGTCTTTCATCGCTTCAGTTTCACGGTTTGGTGAGGCGACGGAACCACAGTCGAGATGATCGCGGCCGATGACGATAGGCGCTTTCAGTTCACCGTTGCGCACCATTTCGTTGAATGCCAGTGCGGCTTTATGGCGCTCGCCCAGTCCCAGCCAGCAGATGCGCGCTGGCAGTCCCTGGAAGGCAATTCGTTCCTGCGCCATGTCGAGCCAGCGGTGCAGGTTCTTGTGCTCCGGGAACAGCTCCTTCAGCTTGGCATCGGTTTTGTAGATATCCTCTGGGTCGCCTGACAGCGCCACCCAGCGGAACGGACCTTTTCCTTCGCAGAACAGCGGGCGAATATAGGCGGGTACGAAGCCAGGGAAATCAAAGGCGTTTTTCACGCCTTCATCCAACGCTACCTGACGGATGTTGTTACCGTAATCCACGGTCGGCACGCCCATATGATGGAAGTCGAGCATGGCCTGTACATGCACCGCCATTGATGCGCGAGCGGCTTTTTCAACCGCTTTAGGATTGCTGAAGCGCTCGGCCTGCCAGCGATCCAGATCCCAACCCACTGGCAGATAGCCATTGATTGGATCGTGTGCAGAAGTCTGATCGGTGACGATATCCGGCTTCATGCCGCCCGCTTTGGCGCGTTTCACCAGCTCCGGCACGATTTCCGCGGCGTTGCCCAGCAGGCCAACGGAAATTGCCTGCTTCGCTTTGGTAGCTTTCTCAATCAGATCCAGCGCTTCGTCTAAGGTATAAGCTTTATGGTCAACGTAACGGGTGCGCAGACGGAAATCGATGCGGGATTCCTGGCATTCAATCGCCAGCACGCTGGCACCGGCCAGTACGCCCGCCAGCGGTTGTGCGCCGCCCATGCCGCCCAGGCCTGCTGTCAGGATCCAGCGACCGCTCAGATCGCTGTCATAATGCTGGCGACCGGCTTCGGCGAAGGTCTCAAAGGTGCCCTGCACGATGCCCTGTGCACCGATGTAGATCCAGGAACCGGCGGTCATCTGGCCGTACATCATCAGGCCGGCTTTATCCAGCTCGTGGAAATGATCCCAGTTAGCCCAGTGTGGCACCAGGTTAGAGTTAGCCAGCAGCACGCGAGGTGCATCGGCATGAGTACGGAACACGCCCACTGGTTTACCCGACTGGATCAGCAGGGTTTCTTCAGGCTGCAACGCACGCAGTGAACGCAGAATCTGCTCAAAGCACTCCCAGTTACGCGCGGCTTTACCGATACCGCCGTATACCACCAGATCTTCCGGGCGCTCGGCCACATCAGGATCGAGGTTGTTCTGGATCATGCGGTAAGCCGCTTCAATCAACCAGTTCGCACAATGCAGTTCGTTACCGCGCGGCGCACGGATTTCACGGGCAACAGCCTGAGATAAAGTTTCGCTCATCATCAATTCCTTAAAGGGAAGGTGAACGCTGGCTTGGCAGCAGCGCAGTCAAAGATTCAGGCCAGGCGTGACTGCTGGCCCACAGACGCATGGATTCGATATCCGGCGCCATTAAACGGTCTTGATCAAGGAAGGCAACGTTCTCGCGGATGCGACTCATCTCTTGTTCCAGCGCAGTCGAGCTTTGCAGTGGACGATGGAAGTCGATGCCTTGCGCCGCAGCCATGGCTTCAATGCCGACCACGGCAGCGGTGTTAAAGCACATATCACCGAGGCGACGCGCGGCGTAGGTGGCCATCGACACGTGATCTTCCTGGTTCGCAGAGGTCGGCAGGCTATCCACGCTACCCGGATGCGCCAGCGATTTGTTTTCAGAAGCCAGTGCGGCAGCGGTGACCTGAGCAATCATAAAGCCAGAGTTCACTCCACCATCGCGCACCAGGAATGGCGGCAGGCCTGAGAGACCGGTATCCAGCAACAGGGCCATACGGCGCTCGGAAATCGCGCCAATTTCGGCAATCGCCAATGCGATGATATCGGCGGCAAACGCCACAGGTTCGGCGTGGAAGTTACCGCCCGAAATCACATCACCGCTTTCACTGAACACCAGCGGATTATCAGAGGCCGCGTTGGCTTCGATTTGCAATACACGCGACGCATGGCTGAGGTTGTCTAAACACGCGCCCATCACCTGCGGAACGCAGCGAATCGAGTAGGGATCCTGCACGCGACCACAATTGGTATGTGAGCTGAGGATTTCACTGCCTTCCAGTAAGGATGAAACGGCAGCGGCCACCGCGATTTGTCCGTGCTGACCACGCGCCTGATGAATTCGTGCATCGAAAGGTTTTACCGAGCCTTTGATCGCTTCGAGTGACAGTGCACCCGCCATCAACCCTGCGGCGAACAGGTTTTCGGCTTCAAACAGTCCGCGCAGTGCCAGCGCGTTAGAGACCTGGGTGCCATTCAGCAGTGCCAGGCCCTCCTTCGGTCCCAGCACAATCGGCTGCAGGCCGACGCGTGCCAGCCCTTCGGTGGCAGGAATCAGTTCTCCGTCAACGCGTACCTGGCCTTCGCCCAGCAACATCAGTGACAGATGGGCCAGCGGGGCTAAATCGCCGGATGCGCCAACCGAACCTTTTTCCGGGATGCACGGCATCACACCGGCATTAAACAGCGCCAGCAGCGCTTCGATTAACTGGATACGTACGCCGGAGTGACCGCGTGCCAGGCTGATAATTTTCGTGGCGACCACTAAGCGCGTGATGTTATCTGGCAGTAAGTTGCCCAAACCCACGCTGTGCGACAGCACCAGATTGCGCTGCAACTCTGCCAGACGCTCAGCAGGAATCTGTGTCTGGGCCAGTTTGCCGAAGCCGGTATTGATGCCGTACACCACTTTGCCTGATGCCACGATGGCATCGACGGTTTCATTCGCGCGATCGATGGCCGCACGAGCGTCATCCGCTAACGTGAGCGTCACCTTGCTTTGATAAATCGCCCGCAAGGTCGCGAGGTCCACTTCACCGGGAACGAGGCGAATTTCCTGAACCGAACCTGACATAGTCTACTCCTGTCTATACAAGTGATCGGGTGCTACCTGCAAGCCCTGGGTTTGCGATGTGGCTTGGGGTAGCACCATTGAATGAGCTGAGTGAAGCATAAGTGTCTAATCTTGTCTATACAAGTAGCAAGGGCTGTGCCAGATTGATTGGATTCTGTGAAATGCGCCGCAATGCGGGATGTGTCATCCAGCCGCAGCCGCATTGCACCGAAACAGGGAGAACGCTGCACTGTTAACGGGCTGTCTGCACAATTGGATGTATATACATTTACGTGCTGAGACAGTAAACTTTGGGCATTATTCGGAAAAGGAACAGGATATGGCGGAGCAAACGGCAATAGCGCAGCTGGCCGCAGCGATGGGCGATGAGCCAGCACCGATTTATCAGCGCGTGAAACAGGCGATCGTCAGCCAGATCCGTGAAGGTCACTGGAAAGCGAATCAACGCGTACCTTCCGAAAGTGAACTGGTTAACGAACTGGGCGTGAGCCGCATGACCATTAACCGCGCGCTACGTGAACTCACCAGCGAAGGTTTTTTGGTACGCATGCAAGGCGTCGGCACCTTTGTCGCGGAGATGAAGGGTTACACCGCGATGCTGGAAGTGCATAACATCGCCGATGAAATTGCCCAGCGTGGTCATCGCCATAGCTGCAAAATTTTGTCGATTGGGCAGATGAAGGCCGATCCAGAGCAGGCGGCTGTGCTCGGCTTGTCCACCGGACTGACGCTGTATCATTCGTTGATTGTGCATTACGAAAACGATATGCCGGTGCAACTGGAAGATCGTCTGGTCAACCCGCTGGTGGCGCCGGATTACCTCAGTCAGGATTATCATCAACTGACGCCCTACACCTATTTGATGCGCGTGGCGCCGTTGACCGCCGGTGAGCATATTGTGGAAGCGGTCCTGCCCGATTTGCGCCAGCGTAAACATCTGGCGCTGGATGAGCACGAACCTTGCTTGTTAATCCGTCGTCAGACCTGGAGCGACAACAAGATTGTGACTTATGCGCGCCTGCTCTATCCAGGCTCGCGCTATAAGTTACTCGGTCGTTTCAGAGGACACGGCTAAGCGCCACAAACAGCAGGCTGGCATCCGAGGTTCGCGGTGCCAGCTGCGTCTCTTCATCCAGCCAGCACATTCCCTGATTAACCGTGACGCGTTTGCCGTCCGCACTCTGCCATTCGCCGGATAATACCCACGCGACACCGTGTTGGCTGGTAGCGGCGTGTTGCACAACCTCCACCTGTGCCTGCCAACTGTCGCGGCGCGTCATGATATTGAAATCCTGACAGCTGCCGTTAATCTGGGCGTCGATCGACCATTCGCCAGGAAACGCCCACGGCTGATGCGGCAACAACGCGTGCTCGACGTTCTCGCTCCGCAGCACCACGCTATCGCCATTCAGCAGCGTGATTACACGATCGATACCGGGGAACGGCGAGAAAGGTCCGTCAGCATCGATGGTGGCAATACTGGCGCGCCAGCCAAACTCTGCCTCACCGGGCGGAAAGCTGACGATTTCACGCGTTTCGCCGCCGCCGTTGCGCCAGCGGCTCACGGGCAGCTGGCTGTAGTCGAAATACGTTCTCATTGCAGTGCACTCATGGCCTGGGCGAAGCGCGCGGCTGCGGCTTCTTCAGCGGGATGATGGCCCTCGCTGATGACCTGATTACCGGCGACAAACACATCGCGGATCTGGCTTTGCGTGCCACCAAACAACCAGCGATTGAGTAAGGAAGCGGAACTCACGCTGCTCAGGAAGGCATCGTTTTCCAGCACCAGCCAGTCGGCGCGTTTACCCACCGCCAGTTCACCGGTGTTAATCGCGCATGCCTGTGCCCCGCCTTGTGCCGCCTGCTGCCACAGCAGATCGCCCACAGAAGGCTGATGGGGCAGGGTGATACGATTGCGACGGCGATCGCGCAGGCGCTGACCGTACTCCAGCCAGCGCAGCTCTTCCTGCGCGCTGAGCGATACATGGCTGTCCGAGCCAATGCCCCAGCGTCCACCCTGGGCAATGTATTCCACCGCCGGGAAGATGCCGTCGCCAAGATTGGCTTCGGTGGTCGGACAGAGTCCGGCAATCGCACCGCTGGCCGCCATGCGTTGGATTTCGCTGTCGTCCAGATGGGTGGCATGAATCAGGCACCAGCGCTGATCTACCTCGAAGCGATTGTAGAGCCAGTCCACCGGACGTTCACCGCTCCACGCCAGACTGTCATTCACCTCTTTTTCCTGCTCCGCCACATGAATATGCACCGGCACATCAGCAGCGCTGGCGGCCAGCACTTCACGCATCTGGGTTTCATTCACCGCGCGCAGCGAGTGGAAACAGATGCCATGATTAAGCAGCGGTTTATTGGCGCTCCATTGCGCTGCGCGTTGCTGTTGTTGCAGATAAGCATCGGTCTGCTGGATGAAACGGCGCTGGCCATCGCTGGCGGGTTGCGATCCAAATCCGCTGAAGCTGTAAAGCACCGGCAGCAATGTCTGACCGATCCCGGCCGTCTCGGCGGCGGCAATCAGGTTGAGCAGCATCGCGTCATCGGCATAGGGTTTGCCCTGCGCATCGTGATGCAAGTAGTGGAATTCCGCCACCTGGCTATAGCCGCCTTTCAGCATATCGATGTAGAGATGGGTGGCGATATCGCCGACCTGCTCAGGCGACAGGCGCTGCACCATGCGGTACATCAGATCGCGCCAGGTCCAGAAGCTATCCTGCGGATCGCCCGCCACTTCAGCCAGCCCGGCCATGGCGCGCTGGAAGGCGTGCGAATGCAGGTTAGCGATAGCAGGGATCACCGGGCCAGCAAGGCGAGTGGCGCTGCCTGGCGTGCTGTCAGGGGTAAATTCAGCAATCTGTCCGGATGCGTCAGTGGTAATCAATACGTCTTCATGCCAGCCGTCGGCCAGCAGCGCGCGTGGGGCAAAAAAAACGGCCATGGTTGATCCTTTAGGGCGGAAAGTTGTATATACATATACATACTTTGAGACGCACTGTAAATCGTCAGACGTGAAGGGGAGTGGGATGGCAGAAGCGAAGCAGATCGACAGCCTGTGGCTGGGGGCCGATATCGTCACCATGCGAGACGGACACTATAACCTGATTGCCGACGGCGCACTGGCGGTGGATAACGGCGAGCTGATTTGGGTAGGACCGCGTAGTGAACTGCCGGATTTTGCCCCGCGTACGCAGCAGCAATTTGACGGTGGCATCATCACGCCAGGTTTAGTCGATTGCCATACGCATCTGGTGTTTGGCGGCGATCGCAGCCAGGAGTTCGAACAGCGTCTGAACGGCGTCAGCTATGCCGAGATCGCGGCGCAGGGCGGCGGTATTCTCTCCACGGTGCGTGCTACGCGCGCGGCATCACAGCAGGAGTTGGTGGCAAGCGCGCGCTGGCGTCTGGATCGATTGCTGGCAGAAGGCGTCACTACAGTGGAGATTAAATCGGGTTATGGCCTCGATGAAACCAGCGAGCTGACCATGCTGCGCGCCATCCGCGAATTGGCGGAAACGGTGCCCGCCGATGTGCTCTCCACCTGCCTTGCCGCGCACGGCTTCCCGCCCGAGTTTAAAGAAAACCCACAGGGCTGGATCGATATCATCTGCAATCGCCTGTTACCACAGGTGAAGGCGGAAGGGCTGGCGGATGCCGTCGATGCCTTCTGCGAACATCTGGCCTTTTCCCCTGAGCAGGTTAGCGCGGTGTTTGATCAAGCCAAAGCGCTGGGGATGCCGGTTAAACTGCACGCTGAGCAGTTGTCCGCGCTCGGCGGCGCCACGCTGGCGGCTGAATACGGCGCCTTGTCAGCCGATCATCTTGAATACGCCACCGAAGCCGATGCGCAAGCGATGGCGCAACACGGCACCGTTGCGGTGTTGCTGCCGGGCGCGTTCTATCTGCTGCGCGAGACCCAACGCCCACCAGTGGATCTGTTCCGCAAACACGGCGTGCCAATGGCGCTGGCCAGCGATGCCAATCCCGGTACTTCCCCGGCGCTGTCGCTGCGTCTGATGCTCAATATGGGCTGCACGCTATTTGGCATGACCCCGGAAGAAGCGCTGGCGGGTGTGACCCTGTGGGGGGCGAAAGCGCTGGGATTACAGCATTCGCACGGTTCGCTGGAGGTCGGGAAGGTAGCGAACTTTGTACACTGGCCGCTGGCACGTCCGGCAGAACTGGTTTACTGGTTGGGCGGCGAGTTGCCGTGCCAGGTTATTTATCGTGGAGAAGCGCAATGACACCTTTTCATTTCACCGCCGGTAAGCTGCCGCTGCTGGTCAGCATCCCACATGCGGGCACCCAGTTAACGCCTGAAGTGGATGCAGGATTAAGCGACGCGGCACGCGGTTTGCCGGATACCGACTGGCACATTCCGCTGCTGTACGATTTTGTGCGCGATTTAGGGGCCAGCGTGCTGGTTGGCCACTACTCACGTTTTGTCATCGACCTGAATCGTCCGCCGGATAACCAGCCGCTGTACACCACCGCCACCACCGGCCTCTATCCTGAGACGCTGTTTGACGGCACGCCGACCTTCGCCGAGGGGAAAACCCCCAGCGCCGCCGCGCGTCAGGGTTATCTCGATAATATCTGGCAGCCGTATCACCAGCAGATCCAGCAAGAGCTGGCGCGATTGAAAGCTGAACACGGTTATGCACTGCTGTTTGACGCCCACTCCATTGCTTCGGTGATTCCGCGCTTGTTTGATGGTCAGTTGCCGGATATCAACATTGGCACTAACAGTGGTGAGAGTTGCTCGACAGCGGTGATCGAAGCGATTAAAGAGGTTTGTGCCGCGCAAAGCGATTACAGCTGGGTGGTTAACGGCCGTTTCAAAGGCGGCTATATCACGCGTGCCTACGGTCAGCCGCAGCAGGGCGTAGAGGCCGTGCAGCTCGAACTGGCGCAGCTGAATTACATGGATGAAACCCCGCCGTTTGCCTGGCAGCAGGATCGCGCCGCGCAGCTGCAGAAAGTGTTGAAACCGATGATGCAGGCATTTTTACAGGCCGGAAAGCCGCGTTAATCGCCTGAGTCGTATGGGAAGACGTCGTGCTTGCCAGGGCTCATTTGCATCAGACTGCCACCTTCAAAAGTGGCAGTTTTTTATGGGTGTTGAAGTGCAAACTCATGCCACGCGCCATCCCCATCTCGCTTCCATCTTAAACCCTGGCATCCCCATAACAGTGCAATCGCGCCCCAAAAATGTGCACTCCTACGTCCACACCGGGACCATTCCCTGATTCCACCGCCTCTGCCGATTTGGCACACCGCTTGCTAGGTTGTATGTACAAGTAAAGACCACGTGGTAATTATCACTTTTTATTCTGGCTGGCTCACAAAAAGCTCATGCCGACAATGATCTGCCGCAAGCTAACTTGTATATACATGAAATGTCATCTGCGCTGTATCAGCTAACAGAGACAGCCAATTCGATTAATGACCAGGAGAAGCCGCATGACGCACCGTGCCCCGATTCGCCGTTTTTGCCTCACGACCCTGTTTGCCAGCCTGATGATCAGCGGTGTTGCTGTTCAGGCCAAAGAGTGGAAATCGATCACCATCGCTACCGAAGGCAGCTATGAACCCTGGAACCTGACGCTGCCGGGCGGCAAGTTAGGCGGCTTTGAACCTGAACTGATGGAAGACCTGTGTAAGCGCATGGGCATCCAGTGCAAGCTGGTGGTGCAAAACTGGGACGGCATGATCGCCGGACTGAATGCTGGCAAATATGATGTGATCATGGATGCCATCGTCATCACGCCGGACCGCAAAAAAGTGGTCAATTTCACCGTGCCTTACGCGTCGACTCCCGCCACCTTTATCACCACCAAAGATAGCCCGCTGATGCCAGCCGATCACAACATCATCAAGCTGCATGACGATGAGAAAGAGATCAACACCGCGATTGCGCCACTGAAAGCGGCGTTAAAAGGCAAAACCATTGGTATCGCGTCCGGCACGGTTTACACGCCCTTTATTGATAAGTACTTCAAAGATGTCGCCGACGTGCGCGAATACACTTCCTCAGCAGATGCGATTCTCGATCTTCAGGCGGGGCGTATTGATGCGGTATTCGACGATGTGACCTTTGCGCAATCGATGCTGGCGCGCAAAGAGAACAGCAACCTGACCTTCAGTGGCCCGCAGTTGGGTGGCCCGATTTGGGGTGAGGGCGAGGCGATGGGCGTGCGCATGGCTGACAACGATCTGAAAGCCAAACTCGACGAGGCCATTAAAGGCGCACTGGCCGATGGCACCGTGAAAAAGCTGAGTGAGAAGTGGTTTAAAACTGACGTAACCCCGTAAGTGAGGTGAAAGATGATGAGCCTGCTGAGTTTTGGTGCTGATGGCTGGGGCCGCCTGATTTTGGGGGCTGCCTTCACCACGCTGCTGCTGTCGCTGGCGGCGTTGATGATTGGCGCGGTGGTCGGTTCCGGTGTGGCGGCAGCGAAACTGTCGCCGCAGCGCTGGGTTCGCTGGTTGGGTGAAGCCTATTCCACGGTGTTTCGCGGCATCCCGGAACTGCTGGTGATCTACCTGTTCTATTTTGGCGGATCGGGCCTGATTACCCTGGTGGGACAGATGTTTGGCGCGGATGGTTTTATCGAAGCGCCGCCGTTCCTGATTGGTGCACTGGCTATCGGGCTCATCTCTGGATCCTATCAAGGTGAGGTGTATCGTGCGGCGCGTCTGGCGCTGGCCAAAGGTGAAGTGGAAGCGGCAGTCGCGATCGGCATGCCGCGCTGGCGTATTGCCCAGCGCATTTTGCTGCCGCAGATTGTGCGCTATGCGCTGCCAGGCATGTCAAATGTCTGGCAGATGAGCCTGAAAGATTCGGCGCTGGTGTCGGTGACCGGCATCGTCGAGCTGATGCGTGCCAGCCAGGTGGCGGCGGGATCCACGCGCGATTACTTCACTTTCTATCTGATTGGCGGTGGCTGCTATCTGGTGCTGACGCTGCTGTCTAATCATGCGTTCCGCCGGGCAGAGTCTCGCCTTGGACGCGCGTGGCAAAGTCGCACTGCGGCACAGCATTAAGGAGCAGCAGTATGATTGACTTCGCCTTTCTGACCGATACCTTTCTCAAGCTGAGCGCCGCGCTGCCGGTGACGCTCGGCCTGTTTATCAGTGCCTTTCTCTGCGGTGGCATTCTCGCTATCGGCATTCTGTCACTGCGCATGAGCCGCTGGCGGGTGCTGAGCGGCTTTGCGCGCGGCTACATTCTGGTGTTTCGCGGCTCACCGCTGCTGATCCAGCTGTTCCTGATCTATTACGGATTGGGGCAGTTTGGCGTGATCCGCCATAGTTTTGTCTGGCCGTTCCTGCGCGAGCCCTTTACCTGCGCCGTGCTGGCGCTGTCGCTGTGTACGGCGGCTTATACCGCTGAAATCCTGCGCGGTGCCTTGCTGGCGGTGCCGCCGGGGCAAGTCGAAGCCGGGTTGGCCTGCGGCATGTCGCGCTGGCTGCTGCTGCGTCGCATCATCGCGCCCATTATGCTGCGTTATGCATTGCCCGCGTATTCCACCGAAGCGATCCTGCTGGTGAAGTCCACGGCGCTGGCCAGTCTGGTCACCGTGTGGGATGTCACTGGTGTGGCGCAGCAGATCATTCAGCGTACCTATCGCACCATGGAAGTGTTTATCTGCGCCGCCGCCATTTATCTGATCCTCAACTTTATTATCGTCCAGCTTTACGCGTTGTTAGAACGCCGTTTAACCCCGGTGCATCGCGTTGAAAAAAAGCCGTTACCCGCCGTTAAACCGCTTGCCGGAGAGTGATATGCAATCCACATCCCCCGTAACCTTAAGCGCCACCGATATCCATAAATCCTTTGGCGCAATGGAAGTACTGAAAGGCATTTCGCTGCAGGCGCATCAAGGCGATGTCATCTCAATTCTCGGCGCCAGCGGCTCGGGTAAAAGTACCTTATTGCGCTGTATCAACCTGCTGGAAACGCCGGATGCTGGCGTGGTGAGCGTCGGTGGTGAAACCATTGAGATGAAGCGCCATGCGCGTGGTCATCAGCTGGCGGCCAATCCCAAACAGATTGAGCGCCTGCGTTCGCGTCTGGGCATGGTGTTCCAGAGTTTTAACCTGTGGTCGCATATGACGGTGCTGCAAAACGTGATTGAAGGGCCGCACTATGTTCTGAAGCGCGATAAGAAAAGCTGCATTGCCCAGGCGGAGCAGTTGCTGGATCGCGTTGGCCTGTTGAATCGCAAAGATTTTTATCCGGCACAGCTTTCCGGCGGCCAGCAGCAGCGTGTGGCGATTGCCCGCGCGCTGGCGATGGACCCGGAAGTGATGCTGTTTGATGAGCCAACCTCAGCACTTGATCCCGAGCTGGTGGGCGAAGTATTGAAAGTGATGCGCAGCCTGGCGGAAGAGGGGCGCACCATGTTGGTGGTGACGCACGAAATGGGCTTTGCGCGTAACGTTTCCAACCGGGTGGTGTTTATGCATCAGGGGACCATTGATTGTCAGGGGACGCCGGAAGAGATGTTTGGCGCACAAGGCTCGCAGCGCTTTAAGCAGTTTATCTCCAGCCATCAGAGCCATCACACGGAGCAACCAGCATGACATTAGTGTGGGGCGATGAAACACTTTCCTGGCAGGATGTTGTGCAGGTGGCACGGCACAATGCCGAACTGACGTTAAGCGCCAGCGCCTGGCAGCGTATTGCTCAGGGGCGTGAGATCGTCGAGCAGATTGTGGCCAGCGGGCATATCGCTTATGGCATCAATACCGGGCTGGGGGCGCTGTGCAATATCACTTTGCCGGAAGAGCAGCTCAGCCAGTTGTCACGTAATACGCTATTGAGTCACGCTTGTGGCGTGGGCCCATTATTGGCGCGTGAACAGGTGCGTGCCATTCTGTGTGCGGCGATTGCGAACTATAGCCATGGCAAATCGGGCGTCTCCGTGGCACTGGTGCAGCATTTGCTGGCGCTGCTGAATCATCAGATTACGCCGCAGGTGCCGTCGCAAGGTTCAGTGGGCTATCTCAGCCATATGGCGCATATCGGACTCGCGCTGATTGGCGTGGGCGATGTTGAGTATCAGCAACAGATCGTGTCTGCAGAGCAAGCGCTGGCGCAGGCTGGATTAACGCCTTATCGACCTGGCGCGAAAGAGGGCTTGAGCCTGGTGAACGGCACGCCGTGCATGACCGGATTGTCGTGTCTGGCGCTGGATGATGCGATGCGCTTGCTGGATTGGGCCGACGTGACTGGCGCAATGAGCTTTGAGGCGCTGCGCGGGCAGTTAGTGGCGTTTGATGCCGAAGTGATTGCGCTGAAAGCCAGTCCTGGCATGCAAGTGAGTGGCCTGCGTTTGCGTCAGTTGCTGAGCGACAGCCCGCTGCTGGCTAAAAGCGTGGGTGTGCGCACCCAGGATGCACTGAGTTTGCGTTCGATGCCACAGGTACACGGTGCCAGCCGCGATCAGTTTGATCACGCGGCGCGACAGGTGAATACCGAGTTGAATGCCTGTACCGATAATCCGTTGATACTCGGCACCGTGGATAACTGGCGTGTGGTGTCGCAGGCCAATCCGCACGGTGAATCGGTGGCGATGGCGGCTGATGTGTTGGCCATTGCCATGGCGGAGGTTGGCAGCATTGCCGAGCGACGTCTGGATCGTTTAGTGAATCCACTGGTCAGCGGTTTACCGGCGTTCCTGGTGGCGCAGCCGGGCGTGAATTCCGGCATGATGATTGCGCAGTACGTGGCGGCGTCGTTGTGTGCGGAAAACCGTCAGCTGGCGCAACCGGCGGTGCTGGATAATTACGTGACCTCGGGTTTGCAGGAGGATCATCTTAGCTTGGGTACGGGAGCTGCGTTGAAACTGCTGAAGCTGGTGGGGAATGTGTGGCAGATTCTGGCGATTGAGTATTTGCTGGCGGCGCAGGCGCTGGATTTCCATGGCGAGGCGGAGTTGGCGGAAGGCACAAAACAGGCGTTGCGCCGTTTGCGGGCGGTGGTGGCGAACTGGCAGGAAGATCGCTGGCTGGCACCGGAAATTGCCCGGGCGGTTGAGGTGATGAAGAACGGTATTTGCTGAGTGTTCATAAGTGATGCCGAACTGCTTAACTGCTTAACTGATTAACTGCTGAATGCGTGTGGGTGCGGGCCGTAGCACCTCTGCTGCTGCCGGGCAGTCCTCGCGCCGCTGGCGCGGTGCCCTCGGCTTACACGTCGTGCCGACGGAACGTTCGGGGATCGACCATCCCTGGTCGGCCCCGAACTGATCCACGCATCCCTGCGTGGATCTCCTGGCCCAACGTAAAAGCCTCAGCGCTGCGGATAGCCCTTGCAGCATCAGAGGTGCTACGGCCTCAAATATTGTGCCCCTTTCAACAGCATTCACTTGAGCTCATCAGCAGATTGTAAAATTTGGGTCATCCCTGCGTGGATCTCCTGGCCCAACGTAAAAGCCTCAGCGCTGCGGATAGCCCTTGCAGCATCAGAGGTGCTACGGCCTCAAATATTGTGCCGCTTTCAACAGCATTCACTTGAGCTCATCAGCAGATTGTAAAATTTGGGTCATCCCTGCGTGGATCTCCTGGCCCAACGTAAAAGCCTCAGCGCTGCGGATAGCCCTTGCAG
>NZ_JBBCKX010000037.1:0-25384 GCF_037153115.1 Pantoea sp. USMM079 | reverse complement strand
GTGGTGTGATGAGAAAGCTGGTGCATATCTGCTTCGGTGTGCTGATGAAACAGCAGAGATATGACGAGAATTACGCAGTAGCGGCTTGACGTGCAAGACGGTAGCTGCGGGTTATCCTGGCAGACTCATTCTTTTCGGCGCTGCGGATTGCCCGTCCCAAAGCGGCCCCAGCCTGCTTCTGAACACTTGTGCGTATTGTTAGCAATCTCTTTGAAATGCCTGCCTCAAGCCATGAACGGTGACAGATTGAAAAGCAGCTGTTTCAGACATAAATCCTGCACCACTCTAAAAAACCAGTTTTTTAACCCTTTGCACACAGGTTAATCCAAATGTGCTTTTTATATTCAAATTAATCGAATAACTACGGCAAATCTCTCTGCTTTTTTGTGATCGAATTCACGCCTATTATTTATCTCAACAAGGCGATGACGCCTTATCCGATAAAAAATCATTGAGGAATTGACCATGAAATCTATCAAAACTTTTGCTGCTGTTATCGCTCTCTCTGCTCTGCCATTCGCCAGCTTCGCGCAAAGCGTCACCGCATGTGCTTCAACACTGGATGGTGCAGAAGCGCAAATCGCTGCTCAGGCGCACAAAGCTGGTGCTTCCTATAAAGTGACTGAAGCCAATTTCAACAACGGCGTGCACATGACTGCTGAGTTGATCAAATAAGTCTGCATTAACGATCTGTGCTGACAGGGTGCCTTAGGGCGCCCTGGCGGCGTTGGTAACTGCATAAAATTCTGTTACTTTCCTACCTAAATGATTACTATTCTCAAAAACTAACATCCTTCGTCGGCTCGCCTCGGGCTGTCATTCTGAAATTGGTTGCATTGTCGGGCTTTCACTTCACTGCCATGAGGCGGTGGATTTGCTATGGAGAAGTTATGAAAGCGATTAAAACAACATGGGCGTTGCGTCCATTGCTGCTGGCAACGGCGCTGTTATCTTCCTCTGCGGTACTGGCAGCGGAGTCTCAGCCGCTGAACCAGGTGATTTCCAAAGGTGCTTACGAACTGGCGTTCAGCAACAGCGATAACGCGCTGTTCCTCGCCACGGCGCAAAACGCCAGCACCAAAGGCGGCACCGTTTATCGTCTCGATCCGCAGGATCTGTCGGTGAAGCAGACCATCAATACCGATCTGCCGACCTTTGGCGCCGCCATCAACCAGAAAACCAACACGCTGTTCTTTGGTAATACACGCGATGCGGCACTGACCTCGGTCGATGCCAGCAGCGGTAAAGTACTGAACTCGCTGGTGCTGGATGCGCGTCAGCGCAGCGAAACCGTCCGTCCACTGCAGCCGCGTGAAGTGGTTGCGGATGCGGCCACCGACCGCGTGTATGTCACCGGCCTCGGTGAGCAGAGCGTGGTGTGGGTTGTGGATGGCAAAACCCTGAAGCTGGTTAGCACCGTACCAAACACCGGTAAAATGGGCACCGGCCTGGCCATCGATTCTGCGGCACAGAAGTTGTACGTAACCAACGCCGATGGCGAACTGGTGACCATCAATACGCGCCTGAACGCGATTGAAAAACGTCAGAAAATCGATGGCGACAAAGACCACTTCTTCCTGAATATCGCGCTGGATACCCAGGGCCATCGCATCTTCCTGAGCGACTCTAAACAGCCTCAGGTGCTGGTGCTGGATTCCCGAACTCAGCAGGTGATTCATAAGATTGATGTGCCAGAATCGCTGGCGGTGCTGTTCAATGCCGACCGCAACGAGCTGTATGTGACGCACCGTAAAGCCGGCGAGATCAGCATCATCGACGCCAGCTCTTATAAAGTGAAGCGCACGGTGAAAGCACCGGGCCTGCCAAACAGCCTGGCGCTGTCAGCAGACGGTAAAGCGCTGTTTGTTAGCATCAAGCAGCCAGGCACCCGTAAAGAGCCACCAAAAAACCCGGATAGCGTCCTGCGCATCGCGCTGTAAGCGGCAGTTATCTGAAACTCAAGGGCGGCGTGTGCCGCCCTTTGCATTTCCGCACTTTCCTTCCCCGCTCGCCCCGCGATATACGCTACCTTTTACCTCGACAACACCAATGGAGAGGAAGCAATGAGCCAGTTTTTTATGCATGAGAAAAACGATCTGGTGAACGAAGCCATCGAAGGGGTTTTGCTGAGCACGCCCTGGCATAACCTGAGCCGCCTCGATCTCGGTGATGAGATCCGCGTGGTGGTGCGCACAGATTGGGATAAGAGCAAAGTGGCGCTGATCTCCGGCGGCGGATCGGGCCATGAACCGGCGCACGCCGGTTTTGTCGGCAAAGGCATGCTCACGGCGGCGGTATGCGGCGATATCTTTGCCTCACCGAGCGTCGATGCGGTGCTCAATGCCATCATCAATGTCACGGGCGATGCAGGTTGTCTGCTGATTGTGAAGAACTATACTGGCGACCGATTGAACTTCGGGCTGGCGGCGGAGAAAGCGAAAAATCTCGGCTACAACGTCGAGTTGGTAATGGTGCAGGACGATATTGCGCTGCCCGAAAATCCTCAACCGCGCGGCATCGCTGGAACCGTGCTGGTGCATAAGATCGCCGGTTTTGCTGCCGAGCAGGGGCACTCGCTGGATGAAGTTAAAGCGCTGGCGCAGCGTGCCATCGACGCCACCTCATCGATTGGGCTGGCGTTTGCGACCTGCCATATCCCAGGCGAAAAGCGTGATGAACGTGTCGAAGCGGGCCACAGCGAGCTGGGTATGGGCATCCACGGCGAACCGGGCGTGGTGACACTGGATACCCAAAACAGTCGAAAAATCAGCAGTATTATGACCGATAAGCTGGCGCAGTCGCTGCCAGACGGCAAACAGGCGCTGCTGTTGATCAACAACCTCGGCGGCTTCTCCCAGCTGGAGCTGGCGGTGTTGACGCGCGAAGTATTGCAATCGCCACTTGCCGCGCGGGTTACCCACCTTATCGGTCCGGCAACCCTGGTCAGCGCTTTAGATATGAAAGGCTTCTCGCTGTCATTGCTGGCGCTGGAGGAACCCTTCCTTGAGGCACTCAATGCGCCGGCGCAGGTGCTGGGCTGGGTACCTGTCTATGACTTTGCACCCATCAGTTTGCAGAGCGCGGAAAAAGTCGGCAGCGTGCTGGATTTCGACCCGTCCGACAACGCTGAAGTGGCTAAACACGTTGAGCGCGTGACGCAAACCTTGATCGATCTGGAAAGCGAACTCAATGCGCTGGATGCCAAAGTCGGCGACGGCGATACCGGTTCAACCTTTGCAGCGGGCGCGAAGAAGATTCAGCGCGGCCTGCGCGACAATCAGCTGCCGCTGGATGAGTTGTCGACCTTAATGGCGCTGATCGGTGAGCAACTGGCGACGGTGATGGGCGGTTCAAGCGGCGTGCTGATGTCGATTCTGTTTACCAGCGCCGGGCAAAAACTGGAAGAGGGCAGCGCACTGCCGCAGGCATTAATGCATGGTCTGGAGCGCATGAAGCATTACGGTGGCGCGCAGCCGGGGCATCGTACGTTAGTGGATGCGCTGCAACCGGCGCTGGAGGCGTTAGTGGCGGGTGAGTCACTGGTGTCGGCTGCGAAAGCCGCTCAGCAAGGCGCCGATGCCACGGCACAGATGCAGAGCGCCAAAGCGGGCCGTTCGGCTTATCTGAACCAACAAAGTCTGGATGGGGTGAAAGATCCGGGTGCGTATGCGGTTGAGAAGGTGTTTGCGGTGTTAGCAGGCTGATGGCAGCTGATTGATGAGAAGGGTAGCGGCGCGATTTATCGCGCGCACCTGAAGCGATATAACCGCTGACAGATGCGCAATAAATAACGCCGCTACAACAACCTTACTCCGCCGACTCGCGCATCATCTCTTGATGCGGGATATCCGACAGGATCTGCTCGAAACTGCGCAGACGTTTGTAGATCGACATCAGTTCGACCAGTGTTGACCAGGAGGAGATCAGATACTGGAACGATGAGCGCACCTGATCAAACACGTTAGTAATCTGGTTGAGTAAACCAAGTGTGATGGTCCCGGCGACAATCGACGGGAACAGCAAAAACAGACCAAACACGTTATCGACCTGCAGATAGAGAATGCGGGTGATGTTGAAATAGAGATAGTGGAAATAGAGGCGGAAATAGTTAAAACGCACGCGACTAAACAGCTCGTTCACCGTCGGCGGTGACGCGCGATCGGCATTGTCCTCGCCATACACCAACTCTTTACGATAGGCCGCTTCCACACGTTGATTGCGGAACTCCAGCCCTGGCAGCTTAATCCCGACGATTGCCAGCAGTCCGGTACCAAACACCGACCATAGCACCGCCGCAATCACCAACGCATACGGGATATTACCCAGCAGCGGGATGTCTTTCACGTGATGTGACAGCGTGATCAACACCGGCAGGAACGCCACCAGCGTCATGATCGCCTGAATAAAACTCACGCCCCAATCTTCCAGCGTGCTGGCAAATCGCATGGTGTCTTCCTGCACACGCTGAGCGGCACCTTCCACATGGCGCAGGCGCTGCCAGTTGTGCATGTAGTAATTGTTCATCGCGGTGCGCCAGCGGAACACCCAGTGGCTGATAAAGAATGAGTTCATCACGCCAATCACCACCGCAATCAATGCGATACCTAAAAAGGCAAGAACCTGCTGGTAAAATTCAGCAATCTGCACCGATCCGGCTTTGGTTAAGGCTTTTTGAATCAAGTCATAGAATGGACCATACCAGGCATTGACCGCTACGCCGACCTGCACACCAAACCAGGTGACAAAGATGATCAATGCTGCACCCCACACTGACCAGCGCTGCCACGGATGGTTATCAATCACCTTCCAGGCAAGGGCGAAAATCGCCGCCACGATCCAGTAATAGGCATAGAACCATAATTGGCTTGGATGGATGAAACGGCTGGCATTGGTGGGCAGCGGCTGTTGCATCGCCGCATGCAGCGAAGGCCACAGTGCAGGCAGTTCATTGGCAAAGCCGAACCAGGCAAAAATCGCAATCAAACTCCAAATCGCGGCCGAGCTGAAAAACAGCGCTGGCCGCGGAAAATAGGACTTAAACATAGGCACTCCGCTGTTGTGTGTACTCTTTTATACCGCGTCAGACAGTGCTTTGTCTGTTGTGGGTTGTATCTGACGATGACAGCATCGCCGCAGTTATGTAAAGCGACGCCGTAAGTTGTTAAGTATTTTGTGCGCATTTGTTTCGAGAAACTAAATTAATACAGTTTGTAGTGTTACACTATGCGCACTGTTACCGGTAACAGTGACGCTGTATCCCTTAAGCCACAACTAAAAAAACAATACAACGCAACGAGTTAACTTTCATACCGCATTCATGTGGTAATGAGGCAATGTCATGTCAGAACAAAAAAATGGTCACAGTCGCAGGGATTTTCTGTTGAGAACCATCACCCTGGCGCCAGCCATGGCCGTTGGCGGTTCGGCAATGGGCGCGTTAGTGGTGCCGATGGCCGCAGGAGCAGCAGAGCAACCCGTCGCACCTCAACAAGCACGCGCTTATCAGCCAAGCTGGTTCACGGCGGAAGAGTTCGCCTTTATCACTGCGGCAGTGGCGCGCCTGATCCCCAATGATGAACGCGGTCCTGGCGCACTGGAAGCCGGTGTGCCGGAGTTTATCGATCGTCAAATGAACACGCCGTACGCCACCGGCAGCAACTGGTATATGCAGGGGCCATTCAATCCCGATCTGCCTAAAGAGCTGGGTTATCAGTCTCCGCTGGTGCCGCAGCAGATTTATCGTCTGGGTCTGGCCGATGCCGATGGCTGGAGCAAAAAGCAGCACGGCAAAGTGTTCGCTGAGCTAACCGGCGAACAGCAGGACGCACTGCTGACCGCGTTTGAGAGCGGTGAAGCTCAGTTCCCGCAGCTCAATAGCAAAACCTTCTTCTCCTTCCTGCTGCAGAACACCCGCGAGGGTTACTTCAGCGATCCGATCCACGGTGGAAATCAGGGCATGGTGGGCTGGAAGCTGATTGGCTTCCCTGGCGCACGTGCCGACTTTATGGATTGGGTGGAGCGCGGTGAACGTTATCCGTTCCCGTCAGTGGATATTCGCGGGGAGAGGACGTAACTGTGGCAAATGAATTGAAAAAAGTAGACGCGGTGGTAGTGGGTTTCGGCTGGGCCGGAGCCATCATGGCGAAAGAACTAACCGAAGCCGGTCTGACGGTGGTGGCGCTTGAGCGCGGTCCACATCGTGATACCTACCCTGATGGATCCTATCCGCAGTCGATTGATGAACTGACCTATAACATCCGTAAAAAGTTGTTCCAGGATCTGTCGAAAAGCACCGTCACCATCCGTCACGATGCCTCGCAAACTGCGGTGCCGTATCGTCAGCTGGCGGCGTTTTTGCCGGGCACCGGCACCGGCGGTGCAGGTCTGCACTGGTCAGGCGTGCATTTCCGTGTCGATCCGGTGGAGCTGAACCTGCGCAGCCACTACGAGCAGCGCTACGGCAAAAACTTCATCCCGGAAGGCATGACCATTCAGGATTTCGGCGTCAGCTATGATGAGCTGGAGCCGTTCTTTGATCAGGCTGAGAAAGTATTTGGTACATCCGGCAGCGCCTGGTCGATCAAAGGCCAGCTGCAGGGCAAAGATAAAGGCGGTAACCCGTACGCGCCCGATCGTTCCTGCGCTTTCCCTCTGCCTGCACAGAAGCGCACTTACTCGGCACAGCTGTTTGCCCAGGCCGCTGAATCAGTGGGTTATCATCCCTATGATATGCCGTCGGCCAACACCTCTGGCCCGTACACCAACACCTATGGTGCGCAGATGGGACCGTGCAACTTCTGCGGTTACTGCAGCGGTTATGCCTGCTACATGTACTCCAAAGCTTCGCCGAACGTGAATATTCTGCCCGCGCTGCGTCAGGAGCCGAAGTTCGAACTGCGTAACAACTCTTACGTGCTGCGCGTCAATCTGACCGATGACAAGAAGCGTGCCACTGGCGTGACCTATCTGGATGGTCAGGGGCGTGAAGTAGTGCAACCAGCGGATCTGGTGATCCTGTCTGCGTTCCAGTTCCACAACGTGCATCTGATGCTGCTTTCAGGCATCGGCAAACCGTACAACCCGATCAGCAACGAAGGTGTGGTGGGCCGTAACTTCGCCTATCAGAACATCTCGACCCTGAAAGCGCTGTTCGACAAAAACACCACCACCAACCCGTTTATTGGTGCGGGCGGTGCGGGCGTGGCAGTGGATGACTTCAACGCAGACAACTTCGACCACGGTCCACACGGCTTTGTCGGCGGTTCCCCATTCTGGGTGAACCAGGCGGGTACCAAACCGATTTCTGGTCTGCCGACGCCGAAAGGCACGCCAAACTGGGGCAGCCAGTGGAAAGCCGCTGTGGCTGATACCTATAACCATCATATTTCGATGGATGCGCACGGCGCGCACCAGTCGTATCGCGCCAACTATCTCGATCTCGATCCGAACTACAAAGATGTCTATGGCCAGCCGCTGCTGCGCATGACCTTTGACTGGCAGGACAACGACATCAAGATGGCGCAGTTTATGGTCGGCAAGATGCGCAAGATCACCGAAGCGATGAACCCGAAAATGATCATCGGCGGCGCCAAAGGACCAGGCTCTCACTTCGATACCACCGTGTACCAGACCACGCATATGAGCGGCGGTGCGATCATGGGTGAAGATCCGAAAACCAGTGCGGTGAACCGTTATCTGCAGAGCTGGGATGTGCCTAACGTGTTTGTGCCAGGTGCCTCTGCGTTCCCGCAGGGCCTCGGCTATAACCCAACCGGCATGGTGGCGGCGCTGAGCTATTGGTCAGCGAAAGCTATCCGCGAACAGTATCTGAAGAACCCCGGCCCCCTGGTTCAGGCATAAGGAACACGGCGATGATCAAAAGCATTTTGGCCCTGTTTCTGGGCACGATGACGTTCGCCGCAGTGGCGGACGAAGCAGGTTCGGACGCTCTGGTGAAGCGCGGTGAGTATCTGGCACGCGCGGGTGACTGCGTAGCCTGCCATAGCACCGAGGGCGGCAAGCCGTTTGCCGGTGGATTGCCGATGGCGACACCAATTGGCACCATTTACTCCACTAACATCACCCCGGACAAAACCACCGGTATTGGTGACTACAGCTACGACGATTTCCAGAAAGCGGTGCGTCATGGCGTGGCGAAAAATGGCGAGACGCTCTATCCGGCGATGCCATATCCGTCCTACGCGGTAGTCAGCGATGAAGACATGCAGGCGCTGTATGCCTACTTTATGCATGGCGTACAGCCGGTGGCGCAGGCCAACAAAGACAGCGACATTCCCTGGCCGCTGTCGATGCGCTGGCCGCTCTCCATCTGGCGTGGCATCTTCGCGCCAGACGTGAAAGCGTTCCAGCCAGCCGCGCAGGAAGATCCGGCGCTGGCGCGTGGTCGCTATCTGGTGGAAGGTCTGGGTCACTGCGGTGCCTGCCATACACCGCGTAGCATCACCATGCAGGAAAAAGCGCTGACCAACGGCGAAGGCAATGATTACCTGTCAGGCAGTAGCGCACCGATTGATGGCTGGACCGCCAGCAATCTGCGCGGTGACAACCGTGATGGTTTAGGCCGCTGGAGCGAAGACGATCTGAAGCAGTTCCTGCGCTTTGGCCGCAACGATCACACCGCCGTATTTGGTGGCATGACCGATGTGGTGCAGCACAGCCTGCAGTATCTCAACGATGAAGATATCAGCGCGATTGCCAAATATCTGAAGTCGCTGGGCGCGAAGGACGCTAGCCAGACGGTGTTCACGCAGGATGATGCGGTCGCCAAAGCGTTGTGGAAGGGCGATGACAGCCAGCCAGGCGCATCGGTGTATGTCGATAGCTGTGCAGCCTGTCATAAGACCGACGGCAGCGGCTATCAGCGCTTCTACCCGGCACTGCGCGGCAATCCGGTCGTCATGGCGGAGGATCCGACCTCGTTGATCCACATCGTATTGGTGGGCGGCACCTTGCCTGGCGTGCAGGGCGCTCCGTCAGCCATCACCATGCCGGCATTCGGTTGGCGTCTGAACGACAACCAGGTTGCAGATGTGGTGAACTTCATTCGCGGCAGTTGGGGTAATGGCGTGAAGTCGACGGTGACGGCGAAGGATGTGGCGAAACTGCGCAAAGACGAGGCAGTCGAGTCGAAGCAGGGCAGCGCGGACATTAAGGTGCTGGAAGGGCAGTAAGCCAACACTGCGTTTTAAAGCACGATAAATCGCGCCGCACCAGATCGCACTGATCTGGTCGCGGCGTGATTTATCGCGCAGTATTTAAATATTCTCCATATCCAAACCTGCAAAACCGCACCCAATCCCTGTAGGGTGCGCATTCATGCTTACCGTTGCAATCATTGTGTTCCACACCCCTCAAATTTAAATCCCTACAAGCCTTGTCTCATTTTTCATCCCTCTCGTTGCAAGGCCATCGTTAAGCGCACATAATTCCGGTTTATGAAATTATAAAATTTACCTATTTTATAAACCAACGGAGGTCAGTGTGTTTGGAGAACGTTTATTGCGCGCGCGCTCCGCTGCGGGCTTATCCATGAAGCAGTTGGCTGAGAAAGCGGGCGTTAGCGCCAACATGATCAAGAAATACGAGCATAACGAAAGTATGCCGGGATCTGCCGTGCTGGTGAAAATGTCGCGTGCGCTAGGTGTGCGTAACGAATATTTCTTCCGCCCGACGACGGTTGCACTGAAAAATATTGAGTACCGTAAACGCCAAACGCTATCAGCCAAAATGTTGGCGCAGATCCATGCGGATGTGATTGATCAGGCAGAACGGTGGCTTGAACTTGCCAATCTGTGGCCTAACTTTCCTGTTCCAATTTTTGCTCAACCTCAGCTGCCTGCTGGGCAGGTTGAGAACTATGAGCAGATTGAAACGATGACCGAACACGTTCGGCTGCAGTGGGGACTTGGCCAGCAGCCGATCACGCACTTGATTGATGTGCTGGAAAGCCATGGGATTCTGGTGATCGTCACGGATGTCGATCACTCAGACAAGTTTGATGGTTGTCAGGCGATGATTGACGCCATACCCGTTATCGTTATTTCTGCTAAATGGCCCGGCGATCGCCAGCGGTTTACTCTGGCGCATGAACTGGGACATTTGATTTTACAGGGTCGCCTTGCCTCTCATCTTGATGAGGAGAGAGCCTGTCATCGCTTTGCGGGGGCTTTGCTTTTCCCTGCGAGTGCTGTGTTTCAGCACTTTGGTCACCGCCGTGCTCGTCTTGAGGTGCAAGAGCTATACCTGCAAAAAATGGATTATGGTCTGAGCATGCTGGCCTGTGTTTACCGCGCTGCCGATCTGAGCGTGATAACTGAGGGCAAACGCAAAGATCTGATCATGATGTTCTCTGCGCGCAAATGGCGAAAGCAGGAACCTGGTGAACAGGTCGCATGTGAGAGCACTACGCTTTTTCCACAGTTAATTTATCGCGCATTAGGCGAAGGGATCATCAGTGAAGGTAAAGCGGCTGAGCTGATGGGCGTCTCATTAGTCGCCTTTCACCGCGAGCGGCAGTTGGGGTGGTCGGATGATCATTCTCATCAGTGATGCCAATATTTTAATAGATATGGAAGAGGGCGATTTGTTAGATGCGCTTTTCGAATTGCCCTACCAATTTACCGTGCCAGATTTACTCTATTTTGATGAGCTTGAAACCCACCATGCCGACTTGCTTGATAAAGGATTGGTGCTTGGCGAATTAAGCTCAACCACTATGACTTACGCCATAAAACTCATTGAGCGTGTGCGTGGGCCCAGCCGAAATGATTGTTTTGCGTTAGCCCTGGCTAAACAGGAAATCTGTCCGCTATTAACCGGTGACAGAGCGCTCAATCGAGTTGCCAGAGAAGAGGGTATAGACGTTCGTGGAACGCTTTGGGTTGTGGAAGAAATGATTGAACACCAGATCATTACAGTAGATGGCGCACGCCGGGCTTATTGTCAGATGCGAGACAGTGGCAGGCGCTTGCCATGGGATATTGCCTTCGTGCAGTTAGACAAATTCGCGAAATAGTGGGCGGCTTATTTTCCGCCCACGACCGATAGATGACTCAAATATTCTCCAAATCCAACCCACGCGTCTTCGGACCGTAAATACCCACTGACAGCATCACCATCAGCATGCTCAGCACGATAAAGGCGATCACACCCTGACTGCCGGCGTACTGCAAAATAATGCCGATCAAAATGCTGCTGAACACCGTGGACAGGCGGCTAAAGGAGTAGCAGAAGCCGACCGCACGCGCGCGAATATGCGTTGGGAAAATCTCGGTCTGATAGGCGTGGTAGCTAAAGGTCAGCCACGCGTTGCTGTAGGTGATCAGGAAGCCACAGATGATCATCAGCACCGGATTGGTTGCCAGCGCGAACAGCGTGCCGAATACCACGGTCATCAGGGAGGAGAAAACGATCTGCCATTTGTTCTCGAGCTTATCGGCGTAGCGACTGCAAATCAGTGAGCCGAGCGGATAAGCCAGGGTGATAAAGAACGCATACAGCAGGCTGTGGGTCACCGTTGCGCCTTTGCCGGACAGCAGTGCAGGCAGCCAGTTACCGAAGCCGAAGAAGCCAATTGCCTGGAAGAAGTTCATCACTACCAGCATCAGTGTACGCTTGCGGTAAGTGGGGGACCAAATCTCGCTGAAGCGACCTTTTTTTGGCAACGCTGCTGCGGCATCGCTGTCAGAGAAATCTTCGCCCGGCGCAATCCCGCAGCGTTTTTCCATCTCACTCAGCACCTTATGCGCTTCCTGATGACGGCCCTGCTGCGCCAGCCAGCGCGCCGATTCCGGCAGGTTTTTACGAATCAGCCAGATCACCAGCGAGCAAACCGCACCGGCGATCACCACCCAGCGCCAGCCTTCAAGGTTGAGAATAGTTTGCGGTACCAGCCACCATGACATCAGCGCCACGGCAGGCACCGACAGGAACTGGATAAAGAAAGAGTAGGCAAAGGCGCGGCTGCGCAGATGAGCAGGCACCCATTCGGACAGATAGGTATCAATGGTCACCAGCTCAACACCGAGGCCGATACCGACCAGGAAGCGGAACAGGATGATCATTTCAGCGCTCTGCTGGAAGGCCATCAACAGCGAGAACACGCCATACCATGCCAGTGCGCACATAAAGGTCAGACGACGACCAAAGCGGTCGGCATAGGGAGCCAGCAGGCTGGCACCGACAAACAGGCCGAGGAAAGTCGCCGAGGCGAAGGCGGCCTGGTCGGCAATGCCGAACACCCCTTCCGAGCCGGTATGAAACACGCCAGCAGCCAGTAGACCAGAACTGATATAGCCGGTTTCAAACAGATCGTAGAGCTCAAAAAAACCGCCCAGCGCCAGCAGCGTAATAAAACGCCATAAGCCTGCGGATGAGGGCAGCGCATCGATGCGCCCGGCTAAGGTGCGGCGATCCGCTGCGATGTGATCGTTCGCCATCCCTGTCGAAGTGATTGTTGTCATTATTGGATAAACCTCGGTGTTTGCAGAACTCGCACGGTTTTATGGGTTTTAAAAATAATTAACCGTTAGCAAGCGAAGGAATAGCAGGATAATCAATTCATCGCGGGTTGCCGAGAGGGGCAACGGTGACATTTTCGCAATCTACGTTGCAGTTCACAGAAGTGTGATCGCCGTCCATGGCGATGCGATTAATGCAGGCTGGGGTAAACGCCCGGTCCAATCGGTAAACCCAGTGCGTACCATGCCAGCAGCAGGATGATCCAGCTGATAAAGAACACCACCGGATACGGGAAGATCAGCACATAATAGGTGCCAAGTTGCGCATCTTTTTGGTATCGCTGCAGGAATCCGAGGAACAGCGGCAGGAACGGTGACATCGGCGCGAGGGGCAATACGGCAGAATCCGCGATACGGAAAATCATCTGCGCAAAGGCCGGATGGAAGCCGAGCAGCATAAACATCGGCACGAACACTGGCGCCAGAATCGACCAGATGGCTGAGCCGCTGGCAATAAACATGCACAAGAATGCCGACAAGAACATCAAACCGAGGAACGCGGGCGCGCCACTGATGCCGGCACTTTCCAGCATATCGGTCAGACCGATTGCCATGAATTTGCCCATGTTGCTCCAGTTAAAGAAGGCGACAAACTGCGACAGCGGGAACACCATCACAATAAAGCCCGCCATGCTCTTCATTGGATCCACCAGCAGCTGCGGGATGTCATCGGCCCGACGAATCTGCTTCGTCACGGCGCCGTAAGCAATCGCCACCACAAAGAAGAACAGGATGATGATCGGCACAATGCCCTGAATAAACGGCGAAGGAATGATGCCGCCGGTTTTCGGGTTACGCAGGGGGGCATGTTCTGGCACCACCAGCAGGGCCATCAGGGCGATAAACACCAGCGCGGCAATGCCCGCAGCCCGCAGGCCCCGGTTCTCCAGCGCGGTCAGCGGCGGCAGGCGATCGTTGTTGCCGCCGTTCCACGCAGGAAGACGCGGCTCGACAAACTTATCAGTAAGGATGGCACCGGCAATCGTCAGCACAATCACCGAGCTGGCCATAAAGAACCAGTTATCGATCACACTCACGTGCACGGTATCGCTCACCGCTTTCGCCGCTTCGGTACTGATGCCGGAGAGCAGCACGTCGGTGGTAACGATCAGCAGGTTAGCGGTAAAGCCGGAAGCGACACCCGCGATAGCCGCCAGTAAACCCGCCACCGGATGACGACCCACGGCGAGGAAGATCAGCGCGCCCAGCGGTGGCATCACCACCAGTGCGGCATCCGATGAGATATGGCTGAAGAAGGCGATAAACAGCACCATATAGCTGGCGTAGCGGCGGCTGACGCGTGAGGCCATCTTCACCATCAGCGATTGCAGCAGGCCGACTTTCTCTGCTAAACCCGCACCAATCACCAGCGCCAGAATTGACCCCAGTGGCGTGAAGCCGCTGAAGTTTTTGATGATGTTAGGCAGAATCCATTGAATCCCGGCCACGCTCAGCAGGTTGTTGACCCGCACCAGTTCGCCATTGGTGGGATTTTTCACTGCCAGATCGAAGTAGCTGATAATCGCGGTGGCGACCATCAATACCACGATCAAATAGACAAACAGTAAGAACGGGTTGGGCACTTTGTTGCCGACCCGCTCAATCCAGCTAAACAGCTTCCCTGGGCTGCGGTTCTCCGTGGTCACTTCCATCGGTTATTCCTCGTCATGTCTGTTGTATTTGCGCCCGCCATACTTCAAGCCACAGATGCGTTGGCTGCGTGCGGGCACCCCCGTCACTGACTGATGTCAGCTCCTGGAGCTGCCCGCACTTGCCGCCTTACTGCGACTCGAATTATTTGGGGCTTTAGTTTTTATTTTTGGGTTACTGCATCCGGGTTTGCGCCGGATTGAATCTTTTATGCCGCTAAGGCTTTTATAATTTTGATGGCGTCACATCTGCCGGAATCGGGCAGCTGTAGGGCTGTTCGCGGCGCACGCGCTGGAACTCTTCGCGGCAGCGCGCCAGTGCTTCTTCATCCTGCAACAAGGTCAGCGCGGTGGCGGCCATCACTTTGGCGGCCAGACACATGCCTTTGTGGCCCAGCGAAGTGCGGCCCTGCGCCACCAGTTGCCAGGTGTGCAGCGGGGTACCAAAGGCGAAGCAAGGCGCAAAGCACTGCGCGGTTGGCGTCACCCAACTCACATCGCCGACATCGGTTGAGCCATACAGCAGCTCGCGCGTTATGGCATACGGTGCCACTTCATCCATCAAAATTTTGTCGCCCAGCGCCTCGGTCCATGCCACGCCTGCCTCGCCGCCGGTGCGCGCTGCGTTCAAACGCGCATTGCGCAGATCGTCCTTCGTTAGCGTGGCACGAATCTCGGCGGCGAACTGCTGCTCCTCCGCGCTGTACTCGGGCAAGCCAAACTGATGCAAGTTGCGCTCCATCACCGCTTCCAGCGCGCGATTCGGCACATAGTTGGAGCAGGCTTTATCGAAGCGCACCGTCATGGTGGTGTCGGTCATCAGGGCCGCGCCTTTGGCGATATTGATCACCCGCTGATAAATATCCTGTGCCTGATCGAGTTCTGGCGCGCGGATCAGATACAGCACTTCGGCATCGGCTTGCACCACATTGGGGGAAACACCGCCGGTGTTAGTCACGGCGTAGTGCACACGCGCTTCCTGCACGATGTGCTCGCGCAGGAAGTTGGCACCGGTGTTCATCAGCGTCACGGCATCCAGCGCACTGCGTCCCAGATGCGGCGAGTTAGCGGCGTGCGCGGCCACGCCTTTGAAGTGAAATGCGGCCTGGATATTGGCCAGCGTGCTGAGGTTGAACATGCCGCTGAAGCCTTCAGGATGCCAGGTGACAGCGGCATCCACGTTATCAAACAGCCCTTCGCGCACCATAAAGGTTTTGCCAGAACCGCCTTCCTCGCCTGGGCAACCGTAAAAACGCAGCGTGCCGCGCTGGCCGTTCTCCGCCCACCAGGCTTTGATGGCGAAGGCCGCGGCCAGTCCGGCGGTGCCCAGCAGATTATGGCCGCAGCCGTGCCCGTTGCCGTTTTCCACCAGTGGTTGTGGTGTGGCGCAGCCTGATTGCTGGCTCAAACCGGCCAGCGCATCAAACTCACCGAGGATAGCAATCACCGGTTTTCCACTGCCGATGCTGGCGATAAAGGCGGTGTCGATATTGCCGACGCCACGCTCGACGGCAAAGCCTTCCTGCTCCAGCGCATCGGCCAGAATGGCGGCGGATTGCGTCTCTTCAAAGCGGGTTTCCGGTACATCCCAGATGGCATCGCTAAGGGCGGTGAAGCGCGGCTGGTTTTCGTTGATGTAACGATCGATAAAATCGTGATGGCTCATCGCTGACCTCCAAACTGTGCCTGGTTCAGCGCCAGCGTCGCGAGGGTTTGCACCGCTGTGGCCATAATCGCTTCGTCAAAATCGAACTTCGCGTTGTGGTGGCCTGCCGCCAGATCGCAACCAAAGATCACATAGGATGACTGACCGCCACGCTGCTGCACGCGCTCCAGCATGTATGTGGCATCTTCCGAACCGGCCGCCTGCTTTTTGGTATCCACTACCGAGGTGAAAATCCCCATGGCATCGGCCTGCTGGTGGATAAAATCGACCCACGGCTGGCTTGGGGTACAGCTGCGTGCGCCACCCATTAGTTTGATGTCGTACTCAACGCCATACATCGCCGCCGCGCCGGAAATCACGCGCAGGGCTTGCTGATAGATGTCATCGTTAACCTGATTGCTGACGCCACGGGTTTCCACTTTCATCAGGGCATAATCGGGTACCACGTTGCGTCCGGATCCCGCCTGCAACACACCTACGTTGACGCGTGCGACACCGCCGCTGTGTTGTGGCAGGTTGTGCAGCGCCAGTGTAGCTTGCGCGGCGGCCAGCAAGGCGTTACGACCCTCTTCTGGTTTACCGCCCGCATGCGCGCCGACGCCAATGAAATTGACGTCCAGTTTGGTGGTGGCCAGGAAGCTGTCGCTGCCGCAAACGATTTCGCCAGCAGGTACGCCTGTGCCGAGATGGATAGCGGTAAACAGATCCACATCATCCACCACGCCTGCGGCCACCATCGCTTTAGCGCCACGCACGCCCTCTTCGGCAGGCTGGAAGATGATCTTAATGGTGCCGCTAAGCTGATCTTTCATCTCCATCAACACGCCCGCCAGCGCCAGGCCGATAGTAGTATGGCCGTCGTGGCCGCAGGCGTGCATCATGCCGGAGTTGCAGGAGGCAAATCCTTCACGGGTAGGGATGTGGTCGGCATCACGGCTTTCGTTCTGGTCCAGCGCATCCATATCGACACGGAAGCCCATCACCGGGCCGGGACGACCGGTCTCCAGCGTGGCGACTACGCCGCAGAAGCCGCCTGAGAAATGCGAGATCCACTGTGGCAGTGCGCCTTGCTCCAGTGCACGGGCTTCCTGTTGTGCCAGTACCTCGTCAGAAGGTAAGCCCATGCGCGCATCGGCATCGATCACGTCGCGGCCGAGCTTGAGCTGATAACCAAGACGATGCAGCTCTTCGGCCACTATCGTTGCAGTACGGAACTCCAGCCAGCCCGATTCGGCAAAATGGTGGAGGTCGCGACGCCAGCTTTGCATCTGCGGAATCCGCGCGTTGACGAGGTCGGAGAGGGTTTTCATCGGCATATCCTTTGTGTTGGTTTTTTATGCATTATCCCGAATCTACACAATGGTATTGGTGCGCATAAGATGCGAATATCTTGTCACTGATAAACAACGGTTATCACAAAAATCATGCCTGCCAACCTCAAACTTCATCAACTGCGCGCCTTTGTCGATGTGGCCCGCCAGGGCAGTATTCGCGCTGCCAGCCGCTTATCGGGACTTTCACAGCCTGCGCTGACCAAAGCGATTCAGGAACTGGAGCTGGCGCTTGGCGCACGTTTGTTCGAACGTCGTCAGCAAGGCGTCACGCTAACGGATATCGGTGATAACTTTTTTCGTCATGCCAGTCTGGTGCTGGAAGAATTGCGCGTGGCGCAGGAGGATATTCAGCAGCGATTGGGATTGGCGGGCGGAAGAGTGAACATCGGCGTGGGCGGCAGTATTGCGCGCACTATCATGCCGCAGGTGATCACCCAGTTTCATCGTGAATACCCGCTGGTGAAGGTGCGTATCGTTGAGGGGCAACTGGTGTCGATGGTGCATGAACTGCGTCAGGGCGCGCTGGATTTCACCATTAATACCTACGATCAACATCATCTGGATCAGGAGCTGATTTTTGAGCGGCTAATGGAGCGTGACTATCAGGTGGTGATGCGTAAAGGCCACCCGATGGCGCATGCCCGCTCACTGAATGAGTTGCAGCACTGTGACTGGACGATGCCGACGCCGCAGGGTAGTTACTATCGGTTGCTGCATGATCTGTTTGGTGAACGCGGTATGGCACCGAAGATCGTGGTGACCTGCGAAACCTTTATGGCCTGCACCAGCCTGGTGGCAAAGAGTGATTTTGTCAGCATCATCTCGCGCGATGTCATTGAGGATCCGACGCACGGTGGGCAACTTATTGCCCTCGATCTTGACGATCCGTTACCAAAAGCCACCTTCTATTTGATCCAGCGGAAAGACACCGCGCTGACCCCAATGAGCGCTTACATGGCCCAGCTGTTCCGCCGCTATTGTCAACAAAAGTAAGATTGTGTCCTGGATTGTCAGCAAAGTTAAGAGTGCGGTTTGGCTCGCAGCTTTTTAAAAATTGCGCATTACACTCGCTCCGTACGTTTACGTTAAGGAGAACCGACCATGCAAATTACACCTTATTTGTTTTACAACGGCCGCTGTGAAGAGGCGATCGCCTTTTATCTTGCGGCCACTGACGGCGAACTACTGTTTAAAATGACCTTCGGTGACATGCCGGATGAAACCCCTGTTGAGGATGAGGGCTGCCCCTCTGGCGTGACCTTCTCGCCAGAACAAATCATGCATGCCCAGCTGCGCATCGGTCAGGGTGAATTGATGATGAGCGATGGCGCACAGCAGGCAAACTACGCCGGCTTTTCCGTATGTTTATCGACACTCGATGAAGCGCAAGGAAAACGTTGGTTTGATGCTTTATCCGCAGGCGGAGAGGTGACGAAAGCGTGGGAGCCGACATTCTGGGCGCACGGTTTCGGCATGTTCACCGATAAGTTTGGCGTGCCCTGGATGGTGAGTGCGGACATGCCGCAGAGTTAAACCGGAACAGTTTGTGACCAGGTACGCATAAATGCGTACCTTACAAGGGTCGCCAGTGATGGCGACCCTTGTATTCATACGAATTAGAAGTTGTAACCCACGACCAGATAGTAACCCCAGCCCGTCGATTTCACTTCAAACGGACCGTTGCCGAAGTTCAACTCCTGCCCATCCGCCCACTGACCGCCATTATGGAAATAACGCGCCACGGTAGAAACGTGCCAGTGATCGTAGTTCAGCGACAGAATGTGGCTGGACGCGATCGAATTGCTGGTACGTGATGGACCGGTCTCATCGCGCAGGTCTGAACCCCAGTCGAAGTTGGTGAAGCCGATGTAGCTCAGCTTGCCGCCCCACAGATCGGTAATCGGCACAAAGTATTTCACTTTGAAGCGATAACCATCCCAGCTGTTTTCGTTCGCTGCACCGTAGTTCTGCCACTGGTATTTGGCATAAACGTTCAATGACAGACCGATATCGCTGTGGGTATCGATGTCGGTACCCAGACCCATGTACCAGGTGTTCTGACGCTGTGAAGCGTTGCGGCCCATGTCATAGATATAGTTGTTCGCGAAATACCACTCTTTAAACGGACCAAACGCCAGGCTGGTGCCGGTCAGTTTATCGATAGAGAAACGTGGCTCAATTTCCATGAACAGCGGCGAACCGTGGTCAAAAATGCCGTTAGCGTTGCTGTTACCCACGCCAAAGAAGTTGGTCAAATCCGCATAGCCGTAAAAATCGAACCAGTCTTTTTTAGCAAAGGCTTCGTATTCGAGATACACGTCATTGTTGAACTGCGGTCCGAAACGGGTGTGGGTGCTGCCCACCACGTTAACGCTCTGGTGCCACCAGTCTGAAAGATACTGCGGATCGCTGTCTGCCGCTTGTGCCGCGCCGGTCCAGCTGCTGGCCAGTAAGGCCCCTGCTATCAATGCTTTGAATTTCATTATTTTATTAACCACATGCTAGTGATCGCCGCAGATGCGTCGCGATCGAGTGAAAGCGATCCCAGGGGATGGGCCGTGAGTTGTTTTTTAACCGGTCTAATTCGCCGAATTTTCAAGTGTGCGTAATGTGCCTGTAACAGAGCGATAGGAAATAGATTTTGATCACGTTTGTCAAAATGTGTTGCATTTTGATTCACTGAATATGTGATTTTGATCACATAAATGCCGTGTGGCGAACGGAACCCCGCAACCGTTTACGTTGTCGCGTTCAGTCACAAAGATCTCAGATGCGGAAAAACGTGTAGCGGCACGATTGAACGTGCGCCTTTGGAATTTGGCGGCGGAAAATACGTGGTTCATCGTGTAGGGCGATTTAGATGAGGAAAAGACGCAATACGTTGTGCCGCTACCGCGCTGGATATTCAAGGCGGTAACGGCACGTTGTTTATGGCAAGGTCACACGCACTTGCAGGCCGGAAATTTGCCCCTGGGCGTTATGGCAGTTCGACAGCGCGACCTGCATCTGATGCTTCTGCGCTACGCTGCGCACAATAGACAGACCCAAACCGCTGCCTTGCGCCTGTACATCTGGCGAACGGGTGAAGCGATCAAAGGCGCGTTCGATAAAGGACTCCGGCATGCCCGGCCCGTTATCGACGATATCCACCACGGTGTGATTGCCCACGCGATGCAGCAGCACATCTACCAGGCTGCCTTCCGGCGTGTGCAGCATCGCGTTGCCGATGAGGTTATCAAACAGGCTACGCAAATCGGAACGGCTGGCGTGCAGGCGATAGTGCGTGGTGCCATTAAAACCGATATCAATGCCGCGTTTATCGGCGACCACCATCAACTGCTCGATGCTCTCTTTCAGCAAATCATCGAGCTGGATGGTTTCCACCGTGGCCACCACTGACTGATCTTCCTGTCGCGAGATATTCAGCAACTGCGTCACCAGATGGCGCGTCCGCGTGACGCCAGCTTCCAGCTGATCAAACTGGCGACTGGCTTCACCAGGCTGAATATGCTGGCGCAGATTTTCCAGCTGCAAGGTGACGGCGGTAACCGGCGTGCGCAGTTCATGTGCCGCATCTTCAAGGAACTGTCGCTGCGATGACCAGGCTGCCCGTAGCTTATCGAGCAGAGAGTTATAAGCAGCTACCAGCGGCAGCACTTCATCCGGTAAGCCATCCGGCGATACCGAGTGTGGATGCAATGTTTCTTGTGCGGCAATCTGTCGCGAGGCAACGCGCAAATCTCGCGTGATGGCACGTACCACCAGCCAGATCACCAGCAGTGACAGCGGCATCATCAGCATTAAGGGAATGATGGCGGACAGCACCCGCTTCACCATCAAACTTTTCATGTAGCCGATGTTGTGTAAAACCTGAATATTACCGATTTCACTGCCCAGTTCGCCGGGGCGGGTATACACGCGCCAGTCACAGTCATCGCCACAGTCGCCGACTTTTAAATCGGACCAGCCTTTTTTTGCCTGCAGCGGCGCCTGTAAAGCAGGCCATGAGCTGGCGCGCAGATGATTGTTGGTGTCCCACAACTGAACGATGTAGGTACTCTTCAGCTTCTCTTGCTGCATCACCATTGGCATCAGCGCAGGCATGCGCTGGCTGGAGGACCAGGCATCAGCAATCTTGGCGAGCTGATCGTCCTTCATGGTGCCCATCATGTCGCCGTAGCAGTGGTAGAAATACCAGGTGACGCCGCCGATCATCGCCAGGTGCAGCAGCACCAGCGTGGCGAGCAGTTTGTTACGCAGGGAGCGCATAAAAGTGAAAGGTTTCATATTGCCGGTACTCGCCAGCCCAAACCGCGCACGTTGCGAATCACTTCGTTATCGAGCTTGCGGCGCATGCCGTGGATCAGCACATCAACGGCGTTGCTGGTGACTTCTTCACCCCAACCGTAAATGCGATTCTCTAATTGTTCGCGTGACAGGATGGCACCTGGTCGCTCCAGCAGAGCGTAGAGCAGGGCATATTCGCGTGCTGTTAGCTGTTCGCGTTGGCCTTTGTACAGCACTTCGCGCGTCATCATATCCAGCTGCACATCGCCACTGCCTAACAGGGAATCCGCCGCTCCGTGACGACGTCGGGTGATTGCACGCATGCGCGCCAGTACCTCTTGCAGATCAAAGGGTTTAAGCAAATAGTCATCGGCGCCGCTGTCGAGTCCCTGAATGCGTTGTTGCACCGTGTCACGCGCAGTCAGCACCAGCACGGGCGTCATATCGCCACGCGTACGCGCACGCTTCAACACATGGATACCGTCTTCACGCGGTAAACCGAGATCGAGCAGCACGCAGGTATAACCGCCTTCGGCCCAGGCATTGGTGGCAAATACGCCATCGCGCACCCAGTCCACCGACCAGCCCGCCGCTTCCAGCGCCTGCTGCAAGTTGGCGCCAATCATTTCATCATCTTCTACCAGCAGCACACGCATAGAGTTCTCCCAAACTGATGGACGCAGTGTAGCGCCAGATAATTAGGCCAGAATTACCCTCCGTCATACTTCCTCCTGCAGATGCGTGAGCTGCGAGCATTCACCCCCGTAAGCGCCTGAGGATTCACACTCTTGCTGCCTTTCTGCCGCTGGACTCATTCAGGCGGAGCACCCATTTCCCCCCTTGCTAATTCTGCGCTAATTTTCTGCTAATTAAGGGATAAATTTAACGCGCTACAGTGACTGCACTGGACATATTGTCGAAGCAGGAGGTTCCCATGAATCAGCGCGAATTTATCCGTAGTTTGCTGGACTGGATTGAAGACAACTTAGGGCACGATTTGCATCTGGATGAAGTAGCACGCCGCTCGGGATACTCCCGCTGGCATCTGCAACGTCTGTTCCGTCAGCACACCGGTTTTTCTCTGGCAGAGTACATCCGTCAGCGCCGGTTGACTGAGTCCGCGCTCACGCTGATCAACAGCGATGAAGCGATTCTGCAGGTGGCGATGAGCTACGGGTTTGATACGCAGCAGGCGTATACCCGCACCTTTAAGAACTACTTCAGCGTCACGCCGGGTCAATTGCGTCGTCAGCGCCGCGTTGAACAGGAACGTTTGTTGTTCCCGCTGGCGGTGGCCAGTTGATTGATGACGCTGAAATTGATCTGCAAAGTAGACGTAGCGGCGCAATTTATTGCGCAGTAAATCGCGAAGGGATTGCGCGATAAATTACGCCGCTCCACCCCGTTCGCTGATTAAATTCGGTGCTTATTGCGGCTTTTACTTTTAAGCTGCTGTTCTCCGTTTGTTACCCACCAGAGAACATGGACAACAGCGATAATCTCACCGCCATGATGCTGTTTGCGCGCGTCGTTGAGCGGCAAAGCTTTAGCGAAGCCGCGCGAACCTTAGGCGTCTCTAAATCGCATGTCAGTCGCGAAATCGCGCGGCTGGAAGTGCGACTCGGCATCAAACTGCTGCAGCGCACCACGCGGAAAGTGGCGTTGACCGAGCTGGGTCAGGCTTACTATCCGTTTTGTACCCGCATGCTGGAAGAGATGCACCGCGCCGATGCGTTTGTGCAGCAGGTTCATCAACTGCCCGCGGGTAATGTGCGCTTACAGGCGCCAATCACCTATGGCTGCCAGTGCGTCGTCCCCACTCTGAATGACTTTATCCGCCGTCATATTCATATCAATGTCGATCTCGACCTCACCACCAGTGACGATCCGCAGCCCAGCGCGGATGTGGCGATAGTGATTCGTGCGCGCGCGCCGGAAGTCGCTAATTATCGCGAACTGAGCACCATCGAGTGGGGACTCTATGCCACGCCGGATTATCTGGCAGCGCATCCCGCTATCGACCATCCAGAGCGCCTGACACGTCACGATTTGTTGCTGTTCCACGGACCCGCGCATACGGCCGCACTGCCGTTTCGCCGCGATAAACAGCGGCTGGCGCTGGATGTGCATAGCCGTTTCCGCGCCAATAACAGCATGGCGCTGCTGAATGCGGCGCTGGCCGGCACCGGCATCGCTTATTTGCCAGCGTATATGACGCAAGAGGCGCTGGGGCGCGGCGAGATCCAACAGGTGTTGCCTGAGTGGCAAATGGATCGTTTACACAGTTATCTGCTGCTCAAAGAGCAGCCGCAACCTTCATCCCCCGTGACGTTGCTGTGTGATGCGTTAATTAATGCCTTGAGCGGCAGTTAATTGTTGTTGCCTGACAACAATATTACGCTGGTTGGCAAATATCTCTCTCTCCCTGTTTTATGTCGTGCTCCGCTGTTAGCCTGCTAAAAAAGCAAAAACAGGGAATGACTATGTCGCAATCATCAACAGTGTTAGCGCCTGAGCAGCAACACTGGAAACGTAATTTGTTTGTCTGCGTGCTGGGTTCGTTCAGCACCATTGTGGCGATGACGTTGCTGCTGCCGTTTCTGCCGCTGTATGTGCAGCAGCTTGGCGTGCAGGAACCTGCCGCGATTGCACGCTGGTCGGGGGCTGCGTATGGTGCCACTTTCCTCAGCGCCGCGTTAACCGCGCCGTTGTGGGGAAAACTGGCGGATCGCTATGGCCGCAAACTGATGTTGATTCGTGCCAGCCTCGGAATGGCGATTGCCATGTCGCTGATTGGTATGGCGACGGCGCCGTGGCAACTGGTGGCGCTGCGTTTGCTGGCGGGGCTGTTGGGCGGTTACGCATCCGGTTCAACCATTATGGTCGCGGCGCAAACGCCAAAAGAGCAGACGGGTTGGGCGCTGGGCGTGTTGTCTTCCGGCATTATGGCGGGCAACGTGGTGGGGCCACTGCTGGGCGGGGTGTTACCACCGCTGATTGGCATTCGCCACACCTTCTGGCTGACCGGCGCCGTGATTTTCCTCGCCTTCCTTGCCACCACCTTTTTATTAAAAGAAGCGCCGCGTCAGCCGGGTAAAAAGACGGTGCAAACTCTTGATGAGAGTGAGAAGCCGGTCAATCTGCCACTGGTGCGACTGATGTGGTTATCAGGCATGCTGCTGATTTTTGCCAATATGTCGATTGAACCGATCATCACGCTGTATATCGGTCAGTTCGTGCAGGGCGATCATGCGATTACGGTGACGGCGGGCGTGGTGATGGCGGCGGCTGCACTGGGCAGTATTCTCTCTGCGCCGCGTTTGGGGCGCCTGGCGGATCGGGTAGGGCATGGCCGCGTGCTGGTTTACGGCCTGGTCGTTTGTGCCCTGTTGTTGATCCCGCAGGCGTTTATCACCCAAGCCTGGCAACTGGTGCTGCTGCGTTTCCTGATGGGCATGGCGTTGGGCGGTTTGATGCCGTGCGTGACGGCGCTGATTCGCCACAATGTGCCGCAAGGGCAGGTGGGGAAAATGTTGGGGTATTCGACCTCGGCCCAGTATGTCGGTCAGGTCTCAGGTCCGTTATTTGGCGGATTTGTTGGCGGTGCTTTCGGCATGCGGCCAGTGTTTCTGGCAACCTGTGTGATCATGGCGCTGTGCGCGCTGTTAAATGCGCGAGTGTTAAAGAAGCCGTAACGGCGACAGGTATTGCGCTTCGAACAACCATTAGCTTCTTCATAATGACGCGATACGCCAGAGTGCAGGCAGTGAGACAATAAAAAAGGCGGGCTTCACAGCCTAATGCCGATCAGTTAAGACAAAAATGATCGGTTGAACGATCCGGCAGTTCTGCAAGAATCCGTAATCTCTCAGGGATTACGGATTTTTTTATGCTTCTCAGTCAGGCTCT
>NZ_JBBCKX010000036.1:0-27436 GCF_037153115.1 Pantoea sp. USMM079 | reverse complement strand
CATCGTGAAAAACTCCGCACCAGAAGCCGTCATATCAGGATCCTCAGCAGGTAGCCCGAAGCGGCCAGGTAAGCTTAGCTCAGAACGGCCAGGTTAGCTTTGCTTCTATAAAATAAATACGCGAAATACTTATTATGTTAAATTTAGCATCTAAAGCTCATCCGATTCTGTTCGATGCTCTAATCTGCTCATCACTACTTTCATATTTGTTGCCTATGGGTTTTAAAAATCTATGATTTGAGCCAACAATAGCTCAAACATGGCACATAGAGCATCTTCCATATTTTTAACATTGGGCCTTTTTTTGCCTACCTGCCCTATGATTAATAAATCTATAAACTGACTCCGGCTGCACACTGCTATGAATGCGGCAATTAAATACCTGTTTATTGTTTCACTTAAAGCCATTTCTTTTATTCCGTCAAGTGACTCAGCAGATCGTCAACGCATTAAACAGCGTGCTGACTCAGTTCTTACATTGATGAGTTATATGGTCGTTCCTGTTATCACCGCAAGTGATCTAAATATCGGCACGAGAAAAAATGAAAGCAATGAGCTCAACATTACACAGTTTGGTGGTGGCGCAACATTGAGTGAACATTTTCCTATATATCTCGAGGGAGCATTTGGGTTACAGCCGCTACGATCCCCAGTTTGTCTTGAATAATGGTACTGAGACACGACGTATACCCATGAAATGGAACAGTCTAACGGCTACAGGCTGAATCGGGTGGGATTTTCATCTCTACCGTGACCTTCTTGGAGGAAACTGGGTAATTCGACCTATAGCAAACTTCATGCTGGGTACTATCGCCAATGATGTTCGCATAGAAGCTTGGGTCATTGATCGGCGAACAAACGCAAACTTTGATTTTCTGCACGGGGGAAGATTGAACGCCTATGGGCTTGGAGGGTCGCTCGAGATGTCGAGGCCAAATGCTCTTATAATAATGGGCCTACTGTTCAATAATCATCAATAAAAACTTGTTGGAAAATCCCAGAGGAAAAATTATCTACTTTTTAGAGACTAATAGGTTATTGCTTGCAATGGTCTTAATTGTTCAAATTATCAGAATAAAAAGTATTTTAAACGGTGATTTATTTTGATGCATCTGAATTTCATATATGAGGCACCCTTCGGAGTTGTAGGTGAAAATTACTTGTGAACAATGTGTTAACGGGTTCAGGTGGTTGAACATGAGGTAAGGGGATGAGAATTAATAAATTTCACTTAACAAATCAACATCTTTGAGTCATCCTACCAGTACCCTTTAAATCGAGAATAATTAGTATGAAATATACTTACTACATCAGCATATCCAAAGTCGGGAACACGCATCATGTACTGCATAACGGTACTTGCCAGATTTACCTCAGCAACAAAGAAGATATGATCGCATTGGGGCGTCATGAACAGTTTGTTGTTGCATTAAACCTGGCCAGGAATAACTTTCAGAAAGTCTCACCCTGTCCTAAATGCATATTGAAAAGACGTTTATATAATCTTGCATCATCCAGACGTGGACCCGTTCCGATTAAACATCTTCCGGAGGCCTAGTTTTACTTACTGAATTGAGCCATTGACTCGACAGCGAGTTAATGGCTCTTTCGTGCTTGTTTCTGATAATATTATATGGCTCCGCGTATCTAACAGTACGGCATAACGTTTCCAGTTAACAGTGCCAACTATGAAATGGTCTAAGAAGAAACGTATAACTCGGATGTCCTTAAAAATAAACTGATTATTAGTTGTAAGGATCATCAGGCACTCCACTGCTGTTAGACAATGCTATGAAATGCTTTGACCAGATTTTACTTCTCATCTTCTGTTGAATGTCCTTCAATATAGCTTCATCTCCGTAGGAATGATGAAAGCAGACCCTATTCAGATCCTCCCCAGGAAAGAGTTAACTCTTTTGCGACATGGTCCGATTTTATTAACGTTATATCTGCATTCCTGAGAAAAATTCCAATAACCCTAAACCAATCTACGCAAGAATTTTGACCTTTTCTAATGATGGCATCTTCATCATCTTATAGCCTAGAAAGTTGAGTGGCTCTTTGGAAAATAAAAGTAACACTATGATTAATCATCATAAATACAAAAACCAGAACTAAACCTTTTTCATCGTTATGCCATAGATGTAACTAAAGGATTTCAGTTTTTCCGATTTAGTTTGGCGCAACCATTTAAAAAAAGTCATATCAATTTCTTCTCAATAGCGTAAATCCTAAAAAATTTCAAAAAGTATTAATGTTATAATATAACATTATCTAGAGGTGGTAAGTCTCAATAGTTATTTAATGTGATGTTTTTATTGGGTTTTCTATGATCATGAGGTTTTTGTTTCTTTTCTCCACTTATTGATCAATATCAACATTACAAAGATAAAAAAAATTAAAACATTAGTGTTGATTGATTAATCGGAGCGCTGTACTACTTTTAAAGCGAAATGTTACGAGTCATTTCCCATTTCGCCATGTACCGCCTATCAGGAGCAGGGAGTCACTCTTGATAGGTTTATTCCGTCATTTAAATTCAAACGATTAGGTTTAATTTCGAGGATAATTATGAAACTGAAGCCTCTAATAGTTTGCATGGCGCTTGCCGCTTCCCTGAGTTCGATTTCAATGGTACAGGCTGCAGATGAGCTGAGAAAGGATGCAGCAGGGCCAACAAAACAGGCGAACGATGCTCTTTACGGTCAGCTGCCCTTTTCCGACAATACTGATTTTAAAGATGCGCACAAAGGTTTTATAGCACCACTTACCTCTGAAGTGATTAAAGGAGAAGCGGGTAATGTCATCTGGAATCCAGGCCAGTATGCTTTCATCAAAGAAGGTGAAAAGGCTCCAGATACGGTTAACCCCAGCTTATGGCGCCAGTCTCAGTTAATTAATATCAGCGGCCTGTTTGAAGTGACTGACGGTGTTTACCAGATTCGCAATCAGGATCTGTCTAATATCACGATCATTGAAGGCAAGAACGGCATCACGGTCGTAGACCCGCTGGTTTCAGCAGAGACGGCTAAAGCTGGTATGGACGTTTATTACAAGAACAGGGGTAAAAAACCGGTCGTTGCGATTATTTATACCCACAGCCACGTTGACCACTACGGCGGCGTTCGCGGTGTGGTTGATGAAGCAGACGTTAAGTCCGGAAAAACCAAAATTTATGCACCTGAAGGATTCATGGAGGCCGCCGTCGCTGAGAACATTATGGCGGGTAATGTCATGAGCCGTCGTGCCAGCTACATGTACGGTAACCTTCTCAAAGCCGATCCTAAAGGTCAGGTCGGTGCTGGACTGGGTACAACCACCTCTGCCGGCACGGTCACGCTGATTGCGCCTACCGATTACATCACCAAGACCGGTGAAAAGCGTACCATCGACGGACTGACCTATGAATTTATGATGGCGCCGGGTTCGGAAGCGCCATCAGAAATGCTATGGTATATCGAAGAGAAAAAAATTATTGAAACAGCAGAGGATGTGACCCACACCCTGCACAATACCTACTCGTTGCGCGGCGCTAAAATTCGTGAACCGCTGCCGTGGTCAAAATATATTAACGACGCCATAAATCGCTGGGGCGGTAAAGCTGAGATTATTTTGGCTCAGCACCACTGGCCAACCTGGGGAAATGATAACGTTAACAAGTTACTGAGATCTCAGCGTGACCTGTACCGTTATATCAATGACCAGACTTTGCGTATGGCCAACGAAGGTCTGACCCGCGATGAAATCGCGGCCAAGTTCAAACTTCCACCGGCTCTGGCGAATACCTGGGCTAACCGCGGATATTATGGTTCGGTGAGCCATGACGTCAAAGCGACCTACGTACTTTACCTGGGCTGGTTCGACGGCAACCCGGCCACCCTGGACGAATTGCCACCTGAAGAGGGGGCAAAAAAATTCGTCGAGTATATGGGGGGCGCTGACAACATTCTGCAAAAAGCGAAAACTGATTTTGACCAGGGTAATTATCGCTGGGTTGCCCAGGTTGTCAGTAAAGTCGTGTTTGCCGATCCGAATAATAAGGCCGCACGTGAGCTTGAAGCTGACGCACTTGAACAGCTTGGCTATCAGGCTGAGGCTGGACCATGGCGTAACTTTTACCTGACCGGCGCCCAGGAGTTGCGCAGCGGTGTGGTGAAAGGACCAACGCCAAATACGGCCAGCCCGGATACGGTCCGGGCCATGACCCCAGAGATGTTCTTCGATTATCTCGCGACACACATCAATGGGGAAAAAGCCGCCAATGCCAAAGCGACGCTGAATGTGGACCTGGGCAAAGACGGTGGCAAGTATAAGCTTGAACTGGAAAATGGCGTGCTTAATCACACATCCAATTCCCAGGCTGATAATGCCGATGCAACCCTGACCCTGAGCCGCGATACGTTGAATAAGATCATCCTCAAGGATGAAACTTTACAGCAGGCTCAGGAAAAAGGAGAAGTTAAGGTCACAGGGAATGCTGACAAAATTAACGAGTTGCTTAACTCAATGGATAAGTTCGAGTTCTGGTTTAACATCGTTACGCCGTAGTAACCATGCGGGCTATTCAGTAGAAATAGCCCGCTTTCTAAAAAATCAGGTCTGCTGTTTTCGGACAGCATGCCTCTTGAACGCTTAAAGCGCTCAGCGCTTTCTTTTCAATCACCTTCTGCTTCATTTTATCCTGGATGATCCTGTGGAGGTTTTATTGTGTCAAATTACAGTGACGAGAACAGTCACACGATTTTCGGCAGAATACGCAACAGGCTGCGAGGGTATCGCGCATTTTCTTTACTATTGCTCATTCTGACCTGCACCTTATATTTTTATCTCATCACTACAGACGGTTTTCAGGCATGGCGCATTTTTGCCCGGCCTTTGGTTGCTATCTGCCTGCTTGTTTTTGCTGTGGTTGAGAATGTTCAACTGAATCTCTCTCCCTCTGCTGAGCAGAGACCTACTGGAACAGATGAAAATGACAAATTGCTCAGGGTATGCTGGAGAAAATTACGTACTGCTAATGTTAAAAACTACGTAAAATATCTGTATCAACTGACTTTAACCGTTGTGTTTTCGGTCCTTGCCATTTATCTGGTCGTTGAGAATTTCAATACTGAAAGTTCAATGTTCCCCATTAAAACTGGCTTAATACCGGTTGGATGCGTACTGGTCATCGTCTGTTTTTCAGTGCTGGTTATTGAACGAAAGCTAAGTTTTAAGCCGATACGCCAATGGCCCTATCATTCTATGGTTACCGGGCTGACACGTGCGCTATTAAGCATTCTTTTGCTCATGGCGGTGGCATTAGCACTCTACAGTTATCTGCCCAGAGTTTCCCTTTGGGTTATTAATGTTGCGTGCACTCTGATTTTTTTAATTGCCGCAGAGTTTGTCATTCGTTCCTTCATGAAAATCTTCGCCCTGCCCTGCAATGGATGGTCTGCCCCGTTCCTTTGTAAAAGCATGACTGCTGAATATTATCACTGGCCTCTTCACCCGCTTCTTTTAGTCCGGAAAAAAATCTATCAGCATTTTGGTGTCGATATAGGGAAAATTCAGGCATTTGCCTTAATGGCGAGAATTTTTACCCCCGTGTTGCTAGGGATTGTATTTGTAGGGTGGTTAATCAGCGGAATCCATCAGGTCCCTCTTTCACAACGAGGAGTATACGAACGATTTGGGCAACCGGTTAAAGTCCTGCTCCCGGGGATACACATCGGTTTACCATGGCCCTTCGGACGGGTCCGCCCAGTCGACTATGGCGCGGTATATGAGTTGCAGTTAAGTGATGACATACTACCCGCTAATTCGTCTGCACCCCAGGTTCAGGACCGTATTGAAGGACCTGCCCCGCAGGACAGCTGGCGATTATGGGATAACACCCATACAACCGATCAGGCTCAGGTTATTGCAAGTTCCATTGGTGATAAACAGAGTTTTCAGATAGTGAATATGGACATTCGGCTGATCTGGCGTATTGGCATGCATGATACTGATGCTATGAACAGCCTTTACCATGCTGACGATTTACCCTCCACGATACAACGCGTAGCCCGGCAAGTCCTCACCCAATATTTTGCCCATCAGCAACTGGATGTTTTACTGAATGAGCAGCGCGCGGGGATGTCTGTTGTTCTGAATAATGCGATTAAACAACGCCTTAATCATTTAAACTTAGGCGTGGAGTTACTTTTCACCCGTGTAGAGTCTATTCATCCCCCTGCTGGGGCAGCTAATGCCTATCACGGCGTGCAGGCAGCCCAGATTGCAGCAAATGCGCTGATTGCACGAGAAAAAGGCTACGCTGCAGCACTCGCCAATGACTCTCAACGCGTGGCGCTGACCGCCATTAATACAGCCCAGGCTTTCTCTCATGAACAACAGGCCCTGGCAGATAATGCTCTGACCCGATATAGCGCTGAACACGATTCGTGGGAGATCAATCCGCAAGCATTTATTAATGAAAGGCGGTACCAGATTCTCAGCAAATCCCTGTCGCATACTCCGCTGCTTATTCTTGATGATGAAATCTCCGAGCACCATGCTCCCATCCTTGACTTAAGACAGTTCTGGCAGACACCTGAAAGTAATCAATAAAAGGCAGCGCATAATGAAGATTCGGACAATCTCATCACCCGTAGAGCCAGATAAGATCGGGATGATGAATCATAATCCTGACGGCCGTTCGCGTCGGGCAAAAGGTGGATGGAAACGTTATTTCGTCGCCGCATTACTGATTATTTTGACTCTGCTTATCGCGTGTCTGGTGCAGGTCCCTGCGGGCAGTGCCACCATTATCACGCGCTTCGGCAGCCCCGTCAGGGTCATTTTAGATCCCGGACTGGCCTGGCGCCTGCCAGCGCCGTTCGAAACCCCATTGGAAGTCGATTTGCGCAGTCGCTCTACTTCCAGTGGACTTCAGGATGTGGGCACCCGTGATGGATTGAGGATTCTTGTTCAGGCGTGGGCTATCTGGAAAGTCGAGCCTGATGAGACACACGTCCTGCGCTTCATTCGGGCAGTTCAGAACCAACCTGAAGAAGCGGCACGACAGATCCGCACATTCATCGGCTCCTCACTTGAAACCAGCACAAGTAATTATGCGTTGTCTGACATTGTGAATACGGATGGAAAAAAAGTAAAAATTCCTCAGCTTGAGCAGCAAATAAAGGCTCAACTCAGGGAGCAGTTATTAAAAAGCTACGGTGTTGAACTTGTCGATGTGGGGATCGAGCGACTGACCTTGCCGGCCGTCACCCTGAACGCGACGGTTGACCGAATGCGTGCTGAGCGGGAAACGATAGCCACGGAACGCACAGCGGAAGGGAAAAGGATGGCAGCAGAAATCCATTCCAAAGCGGACAGGGATGCACGCGTTCTTGAAGCGGATGCCTCCGTCAAGGCGGCAACCATCACTGCTCAGGCCCAACGTGATTCTGCCGCTATTTATGCTAAAGCCTATTCACTCGATCCTCAGCTGTACAACCTGCTTCGCTCCCTTGATACGTTGAATGATGTGGTGAACAAAAGTACGAGAATCGTACTCAGTACCAATGCTGCGCCATTTAAAGCGCTGGTTCAGCAGCCCACTGATACGGAGCGAACGGCGCAATGAGAAACCAGTCTGCAGGATATTCTCCCTGGGGGCAGTCCTATCGCATCGCCTTTTTCGGCTTGTATGCTGCGACGCTTCTGGCTGCTCTGGTGTGGCTTTTTTCAAGCTTTCATCAGATCCCGCCTGATAGTCAGGCCGTTGTTCTGCGCTTTGGCAACCCGGTTGCGGTAGAAAATTCCGGCGTCCTGTTCGCATGGCCCAACCCAGTTGACCGGGTTGAGGTGATCCCCGGACCTGCCCGCATTCTTCAGCATGATGTGCTGCCCCTGCAACGCAGTCAGCAACTGAAACTCCTCTCTCCTGATCAGTATGGCTCTGATGCAGGCGCAGGCGCGGGCTATCTTCTTACCGGTGACGCAGGTGTGGTTCAGTTAAATATGCAGATTTTTTATCGCATCAGCGACCCGCTTCGGTATGTCTTACAGCGGCCACATATCGATGCGCTGATTGACCGTCTGGCGCAGCACGCTGCCACCATTGTCAGTGCCAGTCGCGATTTGGACACCATTCTGGTTGCCCGTCCGGAATCGGTCCAGAATGATAGCGACTCGGCTCAGGCACGTTTAAAACTGCGCTACGATCTGAAGCAAAAAATTCAGCAGGATCTCGAAAAGCTTGACGGAAGTGGTAATGCGCCGGGTATTGAGATTGAACGTGTTGATATCGCGTCTTCATTACCCATTGATGCCGTTTCCGCTTTTGACTCCGTGCTGACCGCCAGCCAGCAAGCCGAACAGAACATTGCGCAGGCACAAAACGAAGCGACACTTCGGCTGCAGCAGGCCCAGCAACAAGCCGACCGGTTACTCCAGCAGGCTGACGCCACGAGCAGTGAAGTGCGTGCTCAGGCAGAAGTCTCAACGCAGACCATTACGAAACTTGCTCAGGCGCGCGCAGACGGTTCAGCCGTTGGCCTGCTGCCAAGGTTATGGCGGGAGAATATTAGTCATATTCTGTCTTCAGCCGGACAGGTTATTACGGTTACGCCGGGTGACAGTGGCCAGTTGCTGTTACAGGGACCTGCGCCTGATGACACGCCGCCGCCTGCCACTTCTCAAAAAATTTACGGGAGCTTCCCATGAGCCACCAGTGTAGCCATGGTCATATCCATCCTAACTTCAGTCAGGGATTGTTAACGCCGGAAGAACGACGCCGTATGGCCATCCAGCTGACGCTGGCAATGACCACAGTGGGCCTGATTCTGTTAAGCCTGCTGTGGCGGGCGCTATCTCCGGACCAATCCGCGATAAGCGATCTGCTGGCCGGTGTTGCGTGGCTGATTGTCGCCGTTCCGGTATTTCGCGCAGGCTGGCACAGCCTGAGGCATCCCGACCTGCATGGTGTAACCGATTTATTGATTGTGCTGGCGATGCTCGGAGCCTGGGCGCTGGGGGATTTAATTACCGCCGCACTGCTTCCTGTCTTAATGATTTTTGGCCATATCCTGGAAGAACGAAGCGTTATGGGAACGCGGCAGGCTATTGCGGGTTTAACCAAATTAACGCGCAGTCGCACCCGGCGTTTACTCAGTGATGGCACGTTTGAAAATGTGGACAGTTTATCGCTTGTGGTTGGCGATACGGTTGAAATTCGGGCCGGTGACAGCATTCCTGCAGACGGAAAAATAATCAGTGGCAATGCCAGCCTGGACGTTGCTTCTATCACCGGAGAATCCGTCCCGCAGGAGGCCGGGCCAGGCAGTCTGGTATTCGGCGGCGCTATAAACCTGAACGGCCTGCTGCGAATGGAAGTGACACATATAGGCGCACAATCAACTTTGGGAAAAGTGATTGCGCTAATGAAAGATGCCGAACAGGCAAAACCACCGATAACGCGATTGCTGGAACGGTATGCTTCTCATTATTTAATTCTGGTTCTGCTGATTGCCGCCAGCACCTGGTTTTTAACCTACGACAGCCAGGCCATGTTAGCCGTTTTAGTCGCCGCCTGCCCCTGTGCACTGGTGCTGTCCGCCCCTGCAACCGCCATGGCCGGCATCGCGGTTGCAGCCCGCCATGGCATCCTGATACGAAACGCCGCTTTTCTGGAAGAGTTAGCGGATGTTGACGCCCTCATCATCGATAAAACCGGTACGTTGACGCAGGGACGCCTGCACGTAGTAGATTTTCAATTGGTTTCTGGTGTGGTGTATCAGGACGCGCTGGCGCTCGCCGCGGCGTTAGGCGCCACCAGTAGCCACCCGGTCAGTCATGCGCTGGCTGAGTATGTCACAAAGGAGAACAGGCCTGCACTGAGTAAGGTTGAAGAAAAGCAGGGGCTGGGTGTAGTGGCCGAGACGCAGTCCGGTATCGCTTTAATGGGCCGAGCCGACCTTTTTGCTGCCTACTCTGTTCCGCATATTCCCGCACCGGAACATGATGGTCCCATAGTTGGTCTGGCACATAACGGTCAGTTTATGGGCTGGCTGCTGCTGGCTGATACGATCCGACCGGAAGCGTCAGAAGCGCTTAAATCACTTGAAGTGCTGGGCATTGAAAGGCGGTTGTTACTTACGGGTGATCGGCTGTCTGCCGCAAATCAGGTTGCTCAGTCGCTTCACATTAATGAGGTCGTCGCACAAGCACTTCCCTCCACAAAACTGCATGAAGTGCAAAAGGCGGTCAATGCAGGCTGGCGTGCTTTAGTCGTTGGAGATGGAATTAACGATGCGCTGGCGCTTAAGGCCGGTGCGGTGGGTATGGCGATGGGCGCAAATGGGGCCGATATTGCGATGGTCTCTGCTGACATTGTCCTGACAGGAAGCGATCTCAGAAGATTACCCACAGCGATAAGGCTGAGCCGTAAATGTCGCCGCACTTTGCTGGTCAATGTCTTCATTGGTCTGGGTTGGACGTTGCTGATTGTTTCTGCGGCTGCACTGGGATTGCTGGGCGGAGCCGGCGCGCTGATTGCTGCTTTATTACATAACCTGAGCACCTTAATGGTCCTTGCGAACACCGGCCGCCTCCTTCAGTTTGATGAAACAAAATGAGCGGGCAGTCATGCAGGTGGAATTAAAACTCAATCTGGAATCAATAGCTGGGGTATTTTATGAAATCTATTATAAAGCAATCAGTCCTTGCCGGTCTCCTCGCCTTGCCAATATCAGCCCTTGCAACTGAAGCAGGAGGTGATTCAGCTCAGGCCAACAACCCCCTCGCCAATATGACCGCGTTCAACATGCAGAACTACTATATCGGTGATATCAGTGGCTCTGACAAAGACGCCAACCAGTTCTGGTTCCGTTATGCGCAGCCCTTTTCGCTGGGTGAAAGCAAATGGTTATTGCGAGCCTCTCTTCCTGTCAACACATGGCCATCAGCCCCAACGGGTGGACATCAGACGGGAGTAGGTGATCTCAATCTGTTTACTGCATGGCTAATCGATACGGGGGATCCCGCGGTGAGCTTTGGTTTTGGCCCGCAGTTAACCGCGCCCTCCTCCACTCAGGATGAGACAGGCAGTGAGAAATGGTCTGCGGGTCTGGTCAACGTACTTTTTGACGCCAGCTCGCCTACATTCCAGTACGGCTATCTGGCCTCATGGCAGCATAGCTTTGCTGGAGAAGGTAACCGGAGTGATGTCAACGTTGCCGCCTTCCAGCCGTTTCTGTTTTATCAACTGGGCGGCGGGACTTACCTGCGCTCCGCGCCCATCTGGAATTACAACTTCCAGAATGACGGTTATGGTGTGCCGCTGGGCTTAGGTATAGGTCAGGTCATCAAAAGTCAGGGTACGGTTTATAACTTCTTTATCGAACCGCAGGGATCGGTGGCCGATCATGGTCCGGGACAGCCGCGGTGGCAGATTTTTGCTGGCTTGAATATCCAGTTTCTGAACTGAGAAAAGTGATAAGCAGAGGCGGTAAATACAATGAAAATATTTATCTTAACGACACTGTTAGTATGCTCGACGTCTGCACTTGCATCACCCTATGACAATCTGGCTCATGCCCTGAATGAGCAGGTCATGGTTAAAGATCTGCGAATGCATTGTGATATCCCCCCAAGTATTCCCGACGAAAAAGTGAAATCCGTCTTCCTCAACAGCCAGATAAATCATCAGTCGCTCAGCGCGGCAGGCAGCGCATTAAAGGACGGGCGCCATGAGCAATATCAGAAATCGATTGAAAGCATTCGCTGCCCGACCTTTATAAAACAATGAGGATATCGCTATGGTCAAAAGTGGACAGAAATCGCTGATGCGTGCGTTTACCCTCGCAGGCGTTATTTATGCCAGTCAGGCTCACAGTAGCGGATTGTATTTATATGAAATAGCCACGGAAGACACGGGCCTGGCGGGTGCAGGACAGGCGGCGCGAGCCCAGGACGCCTCCACACTGATGACCAACCCCGCCGGGATGACGCGTTTACCGGATAACATGATCACCGGTGGGCTACAGGCGCTGTATGGGGACACACCTTATCGTCTGGATGATGATGCCGGCTACCAGGGCAAAAGCCCCGGCAATACCATTGGCTGGTTCCCGGGCGCCAGCCTGTTCTACCATCATCGCCTGAACGATGACCTGTCTGCAGGCATCGGGCTGTATGGCAATTACGGGCTGGGACTCGACTTTGGGGAATGGGCGGGCGATCGGCTGATTAAGAAAAGTACCTTAGTCGGACTGACACTCAGCCCTGCCCTTGCGTGGAAAATTAACCCTCGTTTGTCATGGGGGGTGGGCTTAGGCATTAACTATGGCTACCTGTCATTAACTCGCAATGTTGATGGCCAGGATGAAAAAGCCAGCGACCATGACTGGGCACTAAACTTCCGCACCGGCCTGCTGTTTGATATGACAGACAAGACACGGGTTGGCCTGAACTATACCAGTAAAACGGAATACCATTTTAGTATTGACGGTAAGGCGCGTTTCCCGCAGTTGCCTGATGTTGAATATACCCTGCCGCTTTCAGCGCAGATCAACACCCCGGACCAACTGATGCTGAGCCTGGTGCATGATTTCAACCAACAATGGTCGGTGATGGGCGATCTTGGCTGGCAGAACTGGAGCCAGTATGGCGGCAATCAGATTTATGTGTCAGGTGAGGCGATAGATCGGGATAACCGCCTGAAGGATACCTGGCATACCGCCTTAGGCGTTCAGTTCCGGCCAGACGATCGCTGGCGTCTGAATACCGGGGTTGCGTACGACAGCAGCTTCTACCGTAATCAGAACGACGCGTCGATGACAATGCCTTCAGGACAAGCCTGGCGCTTTGGCTTAGGTGCGCAATACCAGGTGACGGCATCCAGCAACGTGGGTGCGGCATTTGAATATCTGAAAATGGATTCATCGGGGGTGGATTCACCGCTGCTGAAAGGCAGCTATCACAATCCTGACATCTATTTCTTCAGCATGAATTACAGTTACACATTTTAAACTTAAAGATTCATAGCCTTCTGGGGGTTATATGAAATCAACGGCTTCCGGCATGACTTTCATTCTTCTCAGCCTGATGTGCAGTGGTGCAATGGCAGCAGGAACGGATGATACCAAAGGGGATCATAAACTCGATGATGATCCGACCAAAGTCACCACGAAAGCGGGTGTCAGCTGGTCAGATACTTACGACATGGACGACAGTAACGTATCTTTTTCGGGCTCGGTGGCGCTGGATAAAGCCCGCAAACTGAATGCCCGCATCAACAGCGATGCCAGTGAATGGCGCGTTGGCGGGTCATGGCTGTTTCCTGTCGGGATAGTCAATTTCAACTTCGGCAAAAACGAATACACCAACGGGGCGACGCAGACTAACTACTCGGTTGGCACCTTTATTCCGCTTAGCGTGTTTGGCATTGCGCCCGCCGGATTCCAGATTTTCCCCATGGCAGGATACACCTATAACACCGGCGAAACGATAGGCTGTAAAAACGAAGGAGGCTGTATTGCGCCTCAGTTCGCGGATTCGCTGTCACCCGAGTTTGGCTATGACACCATTACCACATCCGGCAGCAGCGGTTACCTGGGTGTCTTCACCCTCAAGCCACTGTCTCCGTCGCTGACGCTCATTGCTTTTGCGGCGGGATCGTATGGTTCCAAAAATGACGACGGCGACAATTACAAGGGCTACTTCGGCGGTGCCGGGCTGGGCATCAAGCTGACTGAGCACCAGTCCTTCAACCTGCTGACGTTCGTTATGGACAACAATACCTATCTGGACAGCCCTGACAGCCGGTTTGTGCTTTCTTACAGCTATCAGTTCAACTGATACATTCACGTTCACGCGTGGGGAGTCATTCATGTCGATCTTTGCCCGTTTAATGCTCATCGGCTGCACAATACTGGCGTTGCCGGGCACGTTGCATGGTGCTGAACCTCGTCACTCTCCCACTGCCAGAGAGAATGCTCGTACCCTGGTGCTGCTCAATCAGCCGGTTGTCATGTTACAGGCAACGTATGGTCAGACAACGCCGGAGGAGCGTGTAAGCCGCATCGTCTCTACCCTGCGCGACCTCAGCGCAGAAGATCTCCGTCATCCGGTCGAAACGCAGATGCTGACACGCTATCAGCAACAGGCGGTACTCTTCATCATCAACAAAAAGCCCTTTATGCTGCTGTCGCAGAACGATTTAGATGAGGGCGACGATTTGAGCCTGCCGCAGGCCGCGCTGCGGGTGCAGCAGCGGCTGGAAAATTTGCGTGCTGCATTGTCAGAGCAGTATTCAAACCGCTATCTGCTGTTGTCAACGGTGAAAACGGCAGTGGGTCTGGTCCTGCTAATTGCACTGTGCCTGTGGCTGCAGCGGGGTCGTCAGGCCGTCAGGCGGTATTGTCAGGCGCGAGAATTGCGTAGCGATCGCTCCGCTCGCTCACAGCTCCGAAGGTTAACCGGCAATATTGAGGTGCATCTGGCCACGGCGTCAGCGATGTTGATCGGCATGCTTGCCGGCTGGTTTTATCTCAGCTGGGTACTGCGGCTCTTCCCCTGGACGCGCATCTGGGGCATGGAGCTTGGCGCTTACACACTCATGCTGCTGCAGCGTATAGGTCTGGCTGTACTCTCCGCTCTGCCGGGTTTGTGCGTGGTGCTGGCCATTGTCTCTATCACGGCACTGCTGTTGCGTCTGCTGAGAATGGTGTTACAACGCGTGGAATCGGGCAGTTTGCAACTCCCGGGCGTTCACCGCGATACCGTCGGCGTCACGCGCAGGCTGGTGAGCGTGGTAATTTGGCTGTTCGCACTGTCAGCTGCCTATCCCTTTCTTCCGGGGGCTGACTCACTGGCCTTCAAAGGCATCAGCGTCTTTCTGGGACTGATGCTGACGCTGGGATCCGCCGGGGTGATGAATCATGCCATGAGCGGGCTGGTGTTAACCTATTCACGCGCATTGAGGCGCGGTGATGTTATACGTATTACCGACCATGAAGGTCAGGTCAGTGAGGTGGGCATGCTGGCCACCAAACTTCTGACGCGGGAAAACTATGAAGTGACGATACCGAACGCCGTAGTCGTAAGCGGAAAAATTGTTAACCTCAGCTCACAGTCCCGCGGCCGGGGTGTTCCTGTTACCACCTCTGTGACCATTGGTTACGACACACCCTGGCGTCAGGTGCATGCCATGCTGGAGCTGGCCGCCAGCCGCACGGCGGAAATTCAGAGAGACGAGCCCGTGATTGTCAGGCAGTTGTCGCTGATGGACTGGTACATCGCTTATGAGTTGCAGGTGATTATTCATCCGGGAGCGTCACTGGCCGGCGTGCGCAGTGAGTTACACGGGCACATCCAGGACGTATTTAATGAGTTTGGAGTCCAGATTATGTCCCCCAACTTTGTGGGGCAGCCTGAAGGTGCGTTATTGGTACAACCGGAAGACCGTTTCAGGGCACCGGCAAATCCTCCGGAGGGCAATATTTCACGATGACATGCAGGTACGTTCGATAAACTGTAAACTTGCTAACAATGCAGGGGTGGTTTTATCTGCACGGCGGAATCTGCCCGAGTTTTTTTGACGTGAATGCTGCGTTGTGAATGGATGATTGAGTTGTTAATAAGTGCTTTACAGGGGCATTATTTTATCAGTTTAGATAAATTTCATCAGAAACCTGACGGGTTTGATTTCAAGCACTTTATGCCAGATGCTTTCGAGATTCACTATGCCAGCCAGTGCTAGCAGCACTAATACAATCACAGTCAGCAAGGCAGTGAGCACAATGGTCAGCCGGATAATATTTTTGCGAATTTTTTCTTCACTTTCCCTGATCGCCTGGTCCTTCTCATAGTCGACAAGGGTGTTAATTGATTTACTCTGAATCCAATATAATCCTTCAGACTGAATTAAATCTCCTGTTATGACAAGAGAATCGAGTAGTAATCTGAGTTTGACCCTGTATTCTTCCTGCCGGATGTGTTTGTACCACAAACGTCCATGAATCATGCTCAAAATATCATGTTCACTGAAACCTGTCTTTTCCCGGCTTGGCCTGAGAAAGATATACTCATTCAGCATTAATTTGAGTATAGCGTAACGGTTATGGCTAAGACTTCTGGTATCTGTGACAACGAGTGAAACAATACTGCCTTTAAATTTAGAGAAAATATTTTTCAGATAGAGCAGTTTCGTATAGCGATCTACCATAAACAGAAAAATATTTTTGTAACTTAACGCGCTATTTTTGCGGAAGTTTATGATTTTACTTCTCAGTTCAATCAGGGTTGCCAGGTCTGTATGCAGGAATCTTTTAGTACCTGTGTCCATAATAATGCCATAGCGCTTTCCATTGTCAGGGTCATCAATGAAGCCATTAAGAAGATATTGAGCACCATTAATATTCTTAAAATAAACAGAAAAGTAGTTATAAGGATCCTCATGGTCTTTATCTTTGCCGCTAAGTTCGGGCAGATATTGATTCCAGAGCCTTTGTTTAATCGCTTTTATTGTGTCAGCAAACATTGCGTCATCTCCGCAGGACTTCCCAATTTTAAATGCGCGCAATGCATCTCTTCAGAGCAAAGCGTCATACACTGCTGGCTGTTTCTCAGAACCGCATTTTCACGCCAAGAGATGCAGAGATGTTTGCTTCTACATGGGCATCACCACCACTGCTCCATGCCCTTCCAACCTCGGTGTAGGCCTGCACTTTTTCGCTGACAGCCCAGGTTGCACCCATAGCGGCCTCTGTCATGTTGTACTGCTGGTCGGCATACAGGGTCGTTGTACCCGCGTTGTTCGCTGTGTTGGCGAATTTAACCTTATCTTCCCCGTTGCTGAGCATCGTCCAGTAATTAATGCGCACATAGGGTTTGACCTGGCCATAATCTGTGTCGTAATCGGCTGTAACCCTTGCGCCGATGCGACCAATCAGTGCCCCATCAGGATTAACATCCACGCGTGTTTTAGAGGCACCATCAAGGGTAACGCTGTCGAAATCACTGTATTGATAAATCAGCTGTGCCTGAGGCTCAATTTTAAGGGCGCTGTCACCCAGATGCCAGGGCCTGCCGATCTCTACTGAAGCTGCAAACGAGTTGCCGTCAGGATGAACCGTTTCCCTGCTGAGTCCGTTTTTTAGATCCACAGCGTGATAACCGTACTGCAGCACGTTATCAACGTAGAATCCGCTTTCATCGGTCCAGGTGGCGTATCCACCGATATAGGTTGAGAACGTTGAATTATAGGCGAGACTGTTGATGTCACCATTTTTACCCGAAATCGATGTGTCGTTATCGAGGAATGTGCCATAAATGCCGGCCCGCCACTGTGCATCCTGATACAGATCTCCCCCCACCTGCATGCCGTTGTAATTGGATGAGGTACGGCTTTGCAGCGGATCGTTGATTTGCTGATCAACGGACTTGACCAGATATCGCATCCAGAAACGACTCTGTTGATCCTCGGCAACGTCTGCACGCCAGGGTTGCTCATCCCCCACGCGCTGATGCAGCGTACCCAGCACCGCTAAGTCAGCCTGGCGAATGATGGCGCCCAACGTATCGAAACCAGGGACGTCAGGGCGATAGCCTGCACGCAGGAACCAGTCCTCCCCTGCGCCTTCTGCATTACCCGCATACAACTGGTATTGGTAAGCACCTGATAACAGGACATCAGCTCCAATTGTAAAGGCATCTTTAGTTGTCTGTGCGGTGGTGGTACCGCCGTTCAGGGCTTCCACCACCATGATGCCATCGCCCTCGGTCGGTTCACCTAGCTGGCTGACGTCGATGTCCAACAGTGTACGTCCGCTTGCGGTCCCTCCATCAATGACCAGCCTGTCGGCGACACCCGGGCTGTGTTGCTGTGCCGCAATTTTCAGTGTCCCGTTACTGCCCACATAATTGCCGGTGACGGTGAGCGTTGACCCCACATCTCCACCGCGCAGATTGACTGTTCCCTGATTCAGCAGGCTGGCGACACGTTGGTTGTACCCGCCCGTATCGAGGGTGGCGTTCTGACTCACCACATGTGTCGATGCGGGACTGAAGGTATTTTCAGTCGTCGCCTGCAAGGTGCCCTGCTCAACCAGCGTCAGGCCACTCCAGCTGTTCGCGCCCGCCAGCCGGGCAATACCGGTTCCTTGTTGCCACACCTGGCCTGTGCCAGAAATGTCGCCTGCCAGCGTGAAGGTATCAACGCGATCCAGAGCCAGCGTACCCTGGTTATCAATATTGCCCGCCAGATTGCCGCTACTGCCTGCATTACCCAGCTGCAAAACCCCTTCACTGATATGGGTGGTTCCCTGATAAACGTTATCGCCCGAGAGGGTCAGCGTGCCGCTTCCGCGCTTGGTTAACTCACCTTCGCCCGAGATGACATTGCTCAGGCCGGCATTGAATGCCTGAGTATCAATCGTGCCGCCTTCCTCAACAAGAGTGACACGCCGATCGCTGCTGAAGCCCTGGGTGTAACGTAGCGTACCGCCAGCCAGGGTAATGCCCCCTTCGCTGGCGCCTAAATTGGTGTCCTCAGACACCTGTACGGCTCCCGCGCTAATCACTGTACCACCGCTGTAACGGTTATTGCCGTTAAGCTGTAGCGTGCCGAGATCGGTTTTGTGCAGTGTACCGCTGCCGATCAGCGAGGTATTTATCGTAGCGAGATAGTCCAAACCAGACGATGTGCCGTCACCGACCCGAATCTGCGTGTCATCTGCCGTCAGGGTCAGGTCATCTCCGTTCAGCACGTAACCGTCACGGGTATATTGTGCGCCGGTTATGCCCACAGCACCCAAAGAATTGTCGATTGTGACGATACCTGCTTCACCGCCAAACACTGCGAAGGAAGCATTGCTATACGGAGAGTTGTAACGGCCGGCGGGCGATGTCGTGTCAGTGGTCCAGTTGTCATTTCCGCTACCGTTTTGCCAGACGCCATCGCCGCCTTCAATAATGCCATTATCCTTCATCTCGCCTGCACTACCACCGGTTCCATCCCAAAACCTCAGCTCTGCACCTGCATGATTCACCAGGTTGACCTGAGCTGCGATTGAAGTCTGCACATAGAGATCAGAAGCAGTCTGCGGCGCCGTTCCAATCACCAGCTGGCTGTTGGTCAGCGCCCCGCTGTAATTCAGAACACGATAAACACCGACGTCAAAAGTACCGCCACTGCTTTGTGTGATATTGAGCTGGCCATTAAGGTCCAGATCGCCATTAACATTGATTAAATCGTTGTAGGTTCCGCCAGTGGCGTAGGCCTCACCAAACTGGTAATCCAGCTGAGATCCTTCGTTGAGCGTCAGCGCCCCCATGGTCAAGGTCCCGACGCTGCCTATCCCAGCCCCTGCAGCCAGCCTGCCACCGTTATCTATGGTTACGCTGCCGCCAATAGTGCCATTACCCCCTAGGGTTGCGCCGCTGTTTACCGTGGTCTGCCCGGTGGCTGGAGATTGATCGCCATTGATGAGCAGCACGCCTTGCGATACCTGCGTTATTCCGGTGTAGATATTGTTGGCAGTCAGCATCAGGGCTCCCGTTCCGGTTTTCACCAGACTGCCGCCGTTACCGCTGATAACGCCGCTGATGGTGTCATCGCGTCCCAGGTTGCCTTCCTGCATTGTGGCCGAGCCTAAAACGACATTACCTTCGCCAGACAGCGATCCAATGCTGGTTTGTGCATCGACTGCGCTGATATCGACCACGCCTCCACTGGCGTTGCTGATGGTGGCGTTCTCTGCCTGAGCGGCAGCGGCAACGACTGTCTGACCACTGTTGTTGATCTGAGCATTACCCGCATTGGCGCTGTCATTCAACAGCAGGAGTGACGTGGCGTCGGTATTGATGGTGGCATTTCCACCGTTGCTGTTATCAGCCAGCTGCATGCGCCCACCGCTTGTGAGATTAAACAGATGATCCTCGGCCAGCGATGCGTTACTGAAATTGAGTTGTGCCTGATCGGCCACATTAATAGTGCTGTTCGTCCTGCCTAATGCGCCGGTGACATTGGCTTCAACAACCAACAGCCCGTTGCCCGTTTTGCCCCGGATAGTCGTGTTGCCCTGATAAGGGTTGGTCTGATTCAGTGCCAGCGTGCCGGTTGCCGTTGTGGCAGAGGTATCAACAAGGGCTAAATCGCCCTCTCCCGCAATGACAGAACCCACCGTCAGCGTATGTCCGTTAGCATCAAATGTGCCGCCACCGGTGGTATCCAGGAACACATTCCGGTCCAGAGAAAAATCAGCACCGGCTTGCAGTGCACCTGCATTTTTCAAGGTTAAACTGGTCGCGGGGGCGCCCAGACTGGCGTTATCTGAAACCTGTAATGTCCCTCCCCATACTTCGATCCCGGCAGAGAAATCGTTGATCCCGTTGAGGATCAATCTTCCCGCATCAGTTTTCAGCAAACGTATGCGATTGGTGTCGAGCGCGTCCTGACGCAGGCTGGCGTTAATGGTTGTGGTGACATCACTCCCGCTTGCGCCATCACCAACGCGTATGACGTAGAAGGTGTCAGCGACCGATTCCCCCTGAGCCTGATAGGTATTTGTCGGCACCGGCACGCTTTCTGGGAAAGACTCGGTGACGGTGCTGATGTAATTGAGCGCAGAGGCGGGATTGAGCTGATTAAGAACATAGTTATCGGCGGTGAACTGCATGCCTGAATTCAGGACACGGCCATTGATATTACTGACCTGGACTTCACCGCCCGCTCCCTGAAAGACGGCAAAGGCCGTCTGAGACCAGGGAGCATTGCCGACACCACTTGCCTGCGTCCAGTTGTTGGTATCGCCGGCAATATTGGCTTTCCATATCCCATCACCGCCGTCTACCTGACCATTACCTGTGGTCCCATCACCGTGATTTGCCGTATCTTCGCCATCCCAGAACTGCAGTTCACTGGCAGGATCAACAAAATTCAGGATGAGGTTAACCTGGTTTGCGATATTAGTCTGAATGGCATACGTACCGCCATTATTGGGTGGCAGGCTATTGATTTCCAGCGTATTGTTGACCAGCGATCCAGCATAGTTAAACAGGCGGTAGACACCTGGCAGGAAGCTGCCGCCCGGCGTGAGTGCCACATCCAGCAAGCCATCCAGCACTAAATTGCCTTTCACATTCACAAAGTCGTTCAGGCTGCCCCCGGGTGTATAGGCTTCCCCCAGTGAGAACTGACTGTTTGTCGTGGCGTTCAGGTTCAGATTGCCTTTAATGGTCAGTGTACCCGTGCCGTTATCGCCGGGCGTCAGAACGGTATCATTAGCAAAGATGACATCCCCGCCAACAGTGCCGTTTCCCCCCAACGCAGAGAAAGCCGCAACATTGGTCAGCCCTGTCGCAGCAGACTGATCGCCGTTAATCAGTAACGTGCCCTGGTTTACTGTCGTGCTGCCTGCCCAGCTGTTACTGCCGCCGAGTCGCGTGAGCCCCGAACCGAGCTGTTGAAAATCGCCACTCCCTGAAATTACACCATTCAGCGTCACCTCATCGCTGCGGTTAACCGTCAGTAACCCGTTATCAATGATGCTGGTGCTGGTTGAGAGCCCACCAACGGTACCGCCATTGCCCAGGGCCAGTTCGCTGCCGTCAATCAGGGTTGTACCGGTGTAACTGTTATTCCCCAGCAAAACCGTGCTGCCACCGCCGGTGCGCGTCATACCGCCGCTACCGCTGATAATGCCGCTGTATTGTTGATCTTCACTGCCATCGAAGACCAGCTGGCTGTCAGTACCTGAGGTAGCGACATCATAGTTGCGTATCGAGGCGTTGCTTGCGGTGTTGATGTTGTTGCCACTGCGCAGAATCGTGCCATTGTCTAGGTTAATATCGGGCGTACCCGATAACGACAGATCATCAAGCACTCTGACCTCTGCCGCATTGAGCGTCAGGCTGTTCCAGCCACTGCCAATATTGGTTCCTTTGCTCAAATCATCTGTAGCAAAGGAACCGACAGTTGCACCCGTCGTGCCGTTCAATACCAGCGCGCTGTCGTTGCCACCCTCACTCAGAATATGGCGGGTGGTTGCCAGAGAGACGTTTCCGAGGGTGGCACTGTCAGCGCCATCGCTGCCGCTGAAATTGATCGCACCCGCAAAGATGCCGCTGTTCCAGTTAAACTGATCGCTGCCGCTGCCAAGGATAATTTCACCCTGTGTATTTCCCCCATTAAGCGTGACATTATCGGCCCCGCTGCCGGTGAGGATTGCCAGCGCATTGCTGTCCGCTGCCTGAAGCGTACCGCTGTTGGTCAGCGTGGTGTTGCCACTGCCTGATGCATCAATGACCGTCGCGTTACTGCTGGCTGAACGGATGGTACCCGTGTTGGAAATTGTGCGATTCGCGGCTCTGCCATTGATGAGAATGAGTGAGTTGGCGTTAGTGGTGCCCGCGCTGTTGATGGAGCCGCTGTTGCTGAACTGAGCGGCATTCTCCGCCAGTACGGTGCTTCCGGTATTACTGCTGGTTTCAATCTGCCCGCTATTGCTGACGCTGCTGGCGTTCGTTGCTGCAATAGCCGCACCGGCACTGCTACCCATAGTGATGTTGGCCCCGGAACTCACGCTACCATCCGTGTTTCCAAGGATACCGATACTGTCAGCTCCGCTGCCATTAATGGTATAGCCATTGCTAATCGTCAGATTTCCCGTAGTGGCATTGCCCGTACTGTCCTCGAAAGCAAATCCCTGGCCATTGCCGCTGACGTTCAGTACATTGCCGCTCCCCTGCGCATTAAAGGTCACGGCGGTGCGAATGGCCGGTCCATTGGAGGCATTAATGGTGACATTGTTGAGGTTGATATTGGCGGTGTTGGCGTTGTTATTAATGCCTGCACCGCTGTCTGCAATATCGACCGTGGTATTACTGGCCGTGAAGCTAGTGGCACCATTGTCCATGCGGACGCCATCTGCACCGCCAGATGCGTTAATCTGATTTGCATTGCCATTCACCGTTAAAGCGGCACCACTGCCGGTGAGCTGGACGGCCGCCAGGCCGCCATTGGCGCTCACGCTGCCTAACCGGTCCACAATCGCGCCTGCGCCCTGTACCCGGATACCGACATTGCCACTGTTTACCACGCCACCGACGCTGATGGCATTGTTATTGGTCAGTACGCCACTGTTCTCAATATCAACGCCGATATTGTCATTACCCTGCACGCTAACGGGGGCATTCACTGTCGCACTCCCGCCATCATGCAGCCACAGTCCTTTACCTCCACTGCCATTTAAATTAATGCCATTGACACCATTTAAAACCAGATTCCCCGCATGCGAGATGTCGTAACCGGTTATGCCACTCTGGCTGGACGATGTGGTGGTTGAAGCCGTGGAGGTGACGTTAGTCGGTCGTTGATCGCTGTCTAAAGTGCCATCAATATTGTAATTTCGGCCATCAATACGAACGGCAGTTGTATTGTCGTGGTCAAGCACGATACCGCCTTCGCTGATAGTGCCTGCCGCGCCGCCTGAAACCAGCACGCCTACCGCATTGTCACCGTTGACATGAATGGTGGCGGGTCCGGTAATGAGCGAGCTGGCAATATCGTCAGACTCATCTGCTGTACCGCGGTCATCCACCCCATTTGCAATAACCCCAATGGCACTGTCACCACTGACGGTCAGCTGATATCCGCTACCGCTGCCATTATTGCCGTTAAACACGGCGCCGTTATCCACCGCAAACAACACCGAATTTGCCTGTCCATTGTCATTGATGGTGGCGTTACTGATATTGATTTTTGCCAGATTGCCCCAGGCGTAATATCCGATCTGATGGTCGTTTTCGAACGTCAGCGATGCCGCGTTGCCGATATCGATTTGGGCATTGCCTCGCGCGTGCACGCCAATCGCACCGGCTGACAACAAGCGGATCGTGGCCTGAAGATCGACTTTCGCAGGCTGATTATTGAGTCCCTCGGCATAGACCGCGTAGTTTCTGTAGGTGTACACATTGCCGTCAGAACCACCGGTGTCGCCTGCGCTTCCCACCGTGATGTTGCTGGTTGCCGATGAGGTGACATTCGCGGCGGAATTTTGTGCCTGCAGATAAATGGCCACATTGTTGTCACCATCAACAAAAATATTCCCGTTATTGGTGACGCTTCCTTGGTTATCGACCACATACAGACCGTAGTTACTCGCTGCTGCGCCATTGACCAGTTTGCCCAGCACATTGATGGAGCCGTTGTTTATCAGTGACCCCGTGGCACCGTTGGTGAATATACCCACGGCATTGCGCGTGCTGTCACCGATGAAAATATTGCCATCGTTAAGGATGTTGCCACTGCTGGTAGAATAAATACCGGCGGTCAGCGCACTGCCGCCGGTTAAAGAAACAGAGGCTGGGACGGTGGTGTCTGTGACCGGCGCATATCCCAGATACAGGGTCCCCTGATTGATCACACTGGCGGCTTGCTCGGCATAAATAGCATATCCCGCGGCTTTCCCTGCGCTGTTTCGGCTGTTGCCTGTGAGAACCACAGTGCCCGCGCTGGAGTTCGTGGCACTGCTGGTGCCTGATACTGACATGCCACGGGCATTGGCCGTTGTGTTATCGGTAATCGCAATATTGATATGACGATTGTTGATCAGTGTGCTTTGCCCGAGGCCCTGCATCGCGATGCTGCCCGCGTTGCTGACGTTCTGATTGGTCCCGTCTTTTTCTAAAAACAGTCCGGCATTGAGGGTGCCATTGTTCACCGCAGTCGCGTTGGTGACCTGCATACCGATCGACGTCGGGCTGGCGCTGTCACTTCGCCAGTGGTTAATCGCCCCGGCATTGGTGATTAACGCCTCTGCATCGCCACGCATCACTGCGCTTGCTCCATCTACGGCAAGTGAGCCCGTGCTGCTCACGGTGCCTGCGGCATTGCTTCCGGTCGCATAGATGACGTTCAAATCCCCTGTAGGCAAGGTCGCATTATTGCTGTGGGCAGCTTCGTCATCCCAGACATGATAAGTCAGGTTTATTGATGTCTGCTGCTGCTGATTCAGTAAGCCTGAGATGATGGCGTTGTAAACTGACTGAGCCTCAGGCGCGGAGTCAATAACCTCACCATTCACCGAAGCTCCGGCAGTCAGCCAGTACTGGACTTGCGGCTTTCCTGCGTAAGCGTTTTGTCCTGTCAGGTAATCATTAACCTCAGCAATATCAGCTGAAGAGGTGATATTAAACGTCTTAGACCCCACCTGAAGCGCCCGCTGGCCTACCTGGACATAGTTAGGAATGGTCAGCGTGTAATCATATTGCGCACTCTGCGCTGAAACACTCTGGCTGTCCCCCGAGATAACGGAAGCCGGCCGGAAATGGATCAGATTATCTGACAACCAGTTGACCTGACTGGCAGCAGCCCCCGTCCCATCCGCTCTAGCCAGAACGCTATTTTTGGCCAGTAAATCCAGGGTGTTGGCAGGCGCCGAAATTGGGGTTGTGCCAGCGGTATCATCCCCCACATTGATATTCGCCGTTCCCCCTGCTGAGGCCACTGAAACGATGCCAAAATTGTTATAAATCCGGAAAGAGTCAGGGTCATACACTGAAAGCATCAAATTGCTTACAGGAGTATCGCCTGCAGAGACAAAGGTGGTTGAGTCATAAACGTTGATGACCTGATAGCTGCCTTCAAGGCCCGGGATTTCAACATTTAACTCCTTGTTTTGCTGAGGATTTGCGGGCGAAGGCGAGTACGTAAACTGATTGATATTATCAGCAGTAATGGGCGTGACGTTTCCCTGAGAGTCGGTGGCGGTAATGACCGTGATCCGTCCTGCTTCGGCGCCACTCCCCCCCGGTAAAGCGTCAAACACACTGACTGACGTGGCTGTACCATTGCTTCCCGCTGAAAATACCGGGAGAGGTCCAAGAATGTTAAGCGTCGTGCCAGGAGAAAAATGAGTGGGTAACAATTCATTGTCGATAGTAAACGCAGACCCAGTGGTTAAAACGGAGTCATAGTTAATTCCCTGATTATCAGGAAAACTGTAACTCGGGTACGCATCTGTCCATTGAATATCGTCTGCGCAAGCGAATCCTGTTGAAAGTATTACGAAAAGCAGTCCTGTTAACTTTATTGGAAGGTTTTTCTTATGTCCGGAGACTCGATGTCTTTTTGTGACTTCGGACACGGGTACAAAAACACTGCGTGACGCACTCCAGATAAGCCTATAAACAAAGTTCATAAACGCACCCGCCCATTAGTTTTCAACCGATTGTTTTCAAAGAAAAATCAAAGTTACAATTTGTACCAGATCATAATAAAAAACTTACAATCAACCTTAGTTCAAATATGAAAAGTGGCAGGTAAAATGTTTGTTTTATTTTTCAGGGGGAGTGACCACGGTGAGGGTGTTAGCCTATAAAAAATATGCTGAATCTCATTCCTACAGTAATTTTCGGCACCAAAACATCACGTATTCCGGGTGGGTATAAGTTTCTATATAATGCTTATGCGTAGAGCATAAGCAGGTTAAAATCAAAAAAATATTCAGCGTTTTTTGATGATAGTCTTAATTTAAATTAATTTAACCTTATTTTCAGTTAGTTACTGCAAATAACAAAATGTTTCGTTGATATTTCATTAGTTTAAATAAATACTTGGTTTGCTTCAGAGCACTATTGCCTTAATTAAGATGAAGAAATCATAATTGGGTTATCAAGTTGTTAATTTTAACAATTCGGAGTGTATAAATGAAAAATGTGATGATGAAAGCGATGATTCTGGCCGGTGCTGCCTTCGTAACGACCAGCGTATTTGCGGCGCAGGAAATCAGTAAAGAAGAAGCTAAAAATTACACTGAAGTTGCCACCGTTTCGACATCGGGCACATTTACCGATCCAAAAGATGCAAAAGATGAGCTGTCAAAACTGGCAGATGAAAAAGGAGGAAAATACTACGTCATTACCTCTGCAAGGGTCGAAGGTAAGGTTCAGGGAACGGCTACAGTCTACAAGTGATTTTCGAACTGCCAGTCCTCATGACTGGCAGTTCTTCATCAGACAGTAAGTCATTTCCATGTCATACCCAAACCCGTTGAAAATATACGTTCATCCAGCGTATCCCGTGTTCCTTCAACGATATTCCTGTGGTACCCAATATGAAACGTTGACCAGGAAGTCAGTGCGTATCTTAGTCCAAGTTCTGCGTCCAAGGATATCACCCCCTCATTATCCAGAGAATGTCCGAGTTCACCATTACTGTATAGCGTTACGGTTTTATCGATCAGGAATCGCTGATAATCCCAGTGTATAGATGCACCTAAATGGCTGTCACGTTTGTCATCACTGTACCCATAACTGAAGGCGCCTCCTAAAAGTGATAATGAGAGAGCCCCGCTATCATCATCCCATAACTGATAGCCCGGGCCGGTGCCAATGAGCAGCTGTCGGGATAAATCTTCAACCCAGTCACGTTTATAACTGAGTCTTGACTGCCAGAAATATTGTT
>NZ_JBBCKX010000035.1:0-31491 GCF_037153115.1 Pantoea sp. USMM079 | reverse complement strand
CTGATAAATTGTTAAAGAGCGGTGCAATCAGCGCCTTAAGCTGCTGTTGCGAGGTGGCGTATATTACGCTTTCCTCCTTCAGAGTCAAACACTTTTTTCAGCGTTTTTCTCTGGCGGAAGTTCTTAGCGAAGCTTCCTGTCAACACCGCACTTCGTAAACCGTTGTGCCGTCTCGATGGATGCGCATTATAGGGAGTTGTTCGCAGCGCGCAACCGCTAAATTCAACAAAAACAACCGTTCGCTGCATTCCACAGCAAAACCCCGCCTTATACCCACTTACACACAGTGTTATCCACATTCATCTGCACAAATGAATTTAGGCGAGCATCGCGCAAACGTTTTCGCTACAATGCCCGGCGACGTCAAGGATGCCCCTTTTGGGGCGTTACATGAAGCAAGTACTCTCTTCTATATATAAGAGAAGCGCTAAGCTTGATGTAACGCTCTTATTTATGCGAAACAAAGCCAAGGGATAAAACCACCATGCAACAACGTCGTCCAGTACGCCGCGCTCTTCTCAGTGTTTCTGATAAAGCCGGTATCCTCGAATTTGCTCAGGCACTCTCCAGCCGTGGTGTTGAGCTGCTCTCCACAGGTGGTACTGCTCGCCTGCTGGCAGATGCGGGCCTGCCCGTCACCGAAGTCTCTGACTACACCGGTTTCCCGGAAATGATGGATGGACGCGTCAAAACGCTGCACCCGAAAGTGCATGGCGGTATTCTGGGCCGTCGCGGCACTGATGATGCGATCATGGCCGAGCACGCGATCAACCCTATCGATATGGTGGTGGTGAACCTTTATCCCTTCGCTCAAACCGTTGCCAAACCCGATTGCTCACTGGCAGACGCGGTAGAGAATATCGATATCGGTGGCCCAACCATGGTGCGCTCCGCTGCGAAGAACCACAAAGATGTGGCAATCGTGGTGAAGAGCAGCGACTACGAGGCCATCATCGCCGAGCTGGACGCCAACGAAAACTCCCTGACGCTGGACACCCGTTTCGATCTGGCGATCAAAGCCTTCGAACACACCGCAGCATACGACAGCATGATTGCCAACTACTTTGGCAGCCTGGTGCCGGCTTACCATAGCGACAGCAAAGAACCTGCCGGCCGCTTCCCACGCACGCTGAACCTCAACTTCATCAAGAAGCAGGATATGCGTTACGGCGAGAACAGCCATCAGGACGCTGCCTTCTATATAGAAGAGAATGTGGCAGAAGCTTCTGTTGCGACTGCACAGCAGGTACAGGGCAAAGCGCTCTCTTACAACAACATCGCGGATACCGATGCCGCGCTTGAGTGTGTGAAAGAGTTTGATGAAGCCGCTTGCGTGATCGTTAAGCATGCTAACCCGTGTGGTGTGGCAGTGGGCGGTTCGATTCTTGACGCCTATGAGCGCGCTTACAAAACTGATCCAACTTCTGCTTTTGGCGGCATCATCGCTTTCAACCGTGAATTGGATGAAGCCACTGCCCAGGCGATCATCAGCCGTCAGTTTGTCGAAGTGATCATTGCCCCTTCAGCCAGCGAAGCGGCACTTAAAGTTACCGCAGCAAAACAGAACGTTCGCGTGCTGGTTTGTGGACAGTGGCAGGGCCGTGTTGCTGCACTGGACTTCAAGCGTGTTAATGGCGGCCTGCTGGTTCAGGATCGCGATCTCGGTATGGTTGATGCCAGTCAGCTGCGAGTCGTGACTAAGCGCCAGCCAAGCGAGCAGGAACTGCGTGATGCGCTGTTCTGCTGGAAAGTAGCCAAGTTCGTGAAATCCAACGCCATTGTTTACGCACGTGACAATATGACTATCGGCATAGGCGCCGGACAGATGAGCCGCGTTTATTCTGCCAAAATTGCCGGTATCAAAGCAGGCGACGAAGGTTTAGAAGTTAAAGGTTCAGCCATGGCGTCTGATGCTTTCTTCCCGTTCCGCGATGGTATCGACGCAGCGGCTGCTGTAGGTATCAGCTGTGTGATTCAACCAGGTGGTTCTATCCGTGATGATGAAGTGATTGCCGCCGCTGATGAGCACGGTATTGCGATGATCTTCACCGACATGCGTCACTTCCGCCATTAATAGCCTGGAGCTGTATAGATGAAAATTTTAGTGATTGGTAATGGTGGACGTGAACACGCGTTGGCATGGAAAGCAGCACAGTCACCGCTGGCCGAAACGGTCTTTGTTGCACCGGGCAACGCGGGTACCGCACTGGAACCTGCACTGCAGAACGTGGCGATCAGCGCCACTGACGTTCCTGCACTGTTAGCCTTTGCTCAGAAAGAGAAGATCGATCTGACCATCGTAGGCCCAGAAGCGCCGCTGGTGATTGGCGTGGTCGATGCGTTCCGTGCAGCAGGTCTGAAAATCTTTGGCCCAACGCAGGCGGCTGCACAGCTGGAAGGATCAAAAGCTTTCACCAAAGATTTCCTGGCACGCCAGCAGATCCCTACCGCTGAATACCAGAACTTTACGGAAGTTGAGCCCGCGCTGGCTTACCTGCGTGAGAAAGGCGCACCGATCGTGATTAAAGCGGATGGTCTGGCAGCCGGTAAAGGGGTTATCGTCGCGATGGAACTGGCTGAAGCGGAAGCTGCAGTGCAGGACATGCTGGCAGGTAACGCTTTCGGCGATGCAGGCCATCGTATCGTCATTGAAGAGTTCCTCGACGGCGAAGAAGCCAGCTTTATCGTGATGGTGGATGGCGACAACGTGTTACCCATGGCCACCAGCCAGGATCATAAACGTGTAGGCGATGGTGATACCGGCCCGAATACCGGAGGCATGGGCGCTTACTCGCCAGCCCCGGTTGTCACCGATGAGATCCACCAGCGTGTGATGGACCAGATTATCTGGCCAACCGTTAACGGCATGAAAGCGGAAGGCAACACCTATACCGGCTTCCTATATGCCGGCCTGATGATCGATAAAGCCGGTCAGCCGAAAGTGATCGAGTTCAACTGCCGCTTTGGCGATCCAGAAACCCAGCCGATCATGCTGCGTCTGCAGTCAGATCTGGTTGAGCTGTGCCTGGCCGCAGTGGATGGCAAACTCGATAAGCAGACCTCGCAGTGGGATCCACGCCCATCGCTGGGTGTCGTGCTGGCGGCTGGCGGCTATCCCGCGGATTACAACACCGGTGATCAAATCCACGGTCTGCCGCTGGAAGAAGTGCCGGGCGGTAAAGTGTTCCACGCGGGCACCACGATGAAAGATGATGTGGTGGTGACCAACGGCGGACGCGTGCTGTGCGTCACTGCCCTGGGCGAAGATGTGGCTGCCGCGCAGAAGAATGCCTATGCACTGGCGAAACATATTTCCTGGGAAGGCAGCTTCTGCCGCAAGGATATTGGTTACCGCGCAATTAACCGCAAGTAATCATCAAGGGGCGCACTTAGCGCCCCTTGTTTTTTCCCAACTCAGAAATCACTCTCTTTCGGCTGCCAGCTACACTCATCCTCTGGCGTCGCCCGCAACAACTGCACGCCTTCAGGTGCCTCCAACCATGACACCATCAACGGCTGTGGCTGGTTTTGCTGCTGCTGAGATAGCGTGGCAATGATTCCGCTATCAAAGGGTGCATTCACCACTTTGCCATCACAATCGCGCACCTGCGTAGCGCCCAGCCAATGCCCCTGCTTCAGTAATACACGGCCACTCAGCAACGCATTACTTTGCTCCAGCATACGTTGCGCGTCGAAACGATAGAGCTCAACCGTATCACCACTTACCGCTTCACGACGGCCGGCCAGCTGACGCTGCATAAAATTAAGATTGCCCAGATGGTCAAAACGCAGCGTCACGTCATCGGGTTGCTCACCCGCCACAATGCGCTCAACGCTGATCAGGTGGTTCTGTTGCCAGTTGTAGTCAGTGGTTTCCATGGCATCGCCATTGAAAGGGGTATAAACAGTGCGAAGATGGACAGCCTGATGGTCACTGTTCTTGCGCCAGATGCGCACAGTGCCACGATCGGCCAGATAGCCACTTGCCGTAAAGGCAGGGAGATCAGAGGTGGAACTACAGCCCGCGAGCAGCGCACCGAGTAACAGGGCGCAGACGCGCTGAGTAATCGTGTTCAGCATGACAGGCCCCAATAACAAAAAGGGGCGTGTCGCCCCTCTTTTAAAGCTTAAACCGCGATGCGGAAAACTTACTTAACAGCGTCTTTCAGAGCTTTACCAGAGACGAACGCTGGCACGTTAGCTGCCGCGATTTTGATCTCTTTACCAGTCTGTGGGTTGCGACCGGTACGCTCAGCGCGGTGGTTCACTTTAAAAGTACCAAAACCAACCAGTTGTACAGCATCACCTTCTTTCAGAGACTCAGTGATCGCAGCCAGGGTAGATTCCAGCGCAGCTTTAGCCTGGGTTTTTGACAGGTCAGCTTTCTCTGCGATCACATCAATCAGTTGAGTCTTGTTCATAAGTTATCCTTAAAGTGTATTTATCGCTTGCTAAGCAACGAGTGCGAGGGAAAAGCCATATTCTGGCACTCTTCAACCTGCACGCAAAGATAGCCACAATTTTCAGCCCCCCAAATGTAGACCAGACAGGGGGCTGATGTGAAGCCTCCAGGCGCGGTAATTCAGGCCTGAAGTCACGTTTTATCGCCTTATTGCTGAAAAAGTATACCGATGTTACTGATTCCCGCTTCGCGCAGGTCAGAACGTAACCCCTTAATCAGCTCAAGGTCGCGTTCTTCGCAGTCTGCCAGCAGACGGAAAATCTCCCACTGCAGATCCCATTCATCAATCACCGCCTGATTTTCACGCAGCTCTTCATCGGTCATTTCACGACCGGCCTGCGTCATTTCAAGGATAGCGACGGTGGTAATCGAGGTGCGACTGACTTCGATTGCATGCTCCAGAGTTTCGCCGCTGAGTTGTGCATGCACAACTTCGCTCAACGCAACACAGGCATCGATCGCTGGGTGGACACCATAGATATCAAAATCATCGCCATTCGGAATCGCAGACTCCAGCTTCTCCAGTTGGCTATCGAAGTTAATTTTGGCGTCTTTGACCGTCAGGCTTTCCCAGACAAGGTCAAGGATGCGACGATAGAGTTGCGGATCGGCGAATTCAGTCTGCTGACAGAAAGCCCAATAATTGGGGAACATCCGCTCGCACAGACAGGCCATAAAGGTCATATGCTGCCAGCTTTCCAGCTTCGCCAGACGCAAATGGACGGGGTTCTGTAACATCAAACTTACTCTCAATAGGTTAGCTGGCGGCAGTGTACCGCAAAAGCCGCGCGCAAACAGCGTTAACGCGCATTTTGCCAACGCAGAAACGCAGGACGCCCCGAAGCAACCGCATCGGCCCAGCGTGTAGGCTCGGGCAAACGATAGCCCGCGGTACATTTCTCCACCCAATTCAGTGCGCTGTCCATACTGACACGATGCCCGGTTGAGACGAACAAAGGGTTGCAGCGCGCTTTACTGCGCCACACCCAACCAATTTGTTCGCCTTTATCCATCAGTGGCTGGCGGCTCCCCGGTTCAGCATCCAATTCGGTAAAACGCCCGCAGAGCCGTTTTTTTGCCACGCCAATGGTTGGAACATCCACCAGCGAGCCAAAATGCGCAGCCACGCCGAGGCGACGGGGATGGGCAATACCATGACCATCAACAAATAAAAGATCGGGTTGGTGTGTGAGCTGCTGCCAGGCTGCAAGCAGTGCGGGGACTTCGCGAAACGACAGGAAACCCGGGATGTAAGGCATGGTGGTCGCGAGGCGTGCTATACGGTGCTCCACGAGTTGCAATGAGGGATATTCTAATACCACCAGTGCCGCACGCGTGATGTCACCTTCCTGTTCAAAACCGACGTCCGCACCGGCGATAAAACGAGGCGGCAGGACGTCGAAATCATCCTGCCGCACCACGTTAGCAGCGCGTTGTAACTGTTCAGCCCGCAGCGCGGCTAAATCCATGCTTAACCCTGATGATAAGGGCGAGACAGACGATGTACGGCTTCGACGAATGCACCGGCGTGCTCTGGCGGCACATCCTGATGAATGCCATGACCCAGGTTGAAGACATGCCCTTCACCCGTGCCAAAGCCTTCAAGGATAGTGGCCACTTCCTGCTCGATACGTGCCGGAGGCGCATACAGCATGGAAGGATCCATGTTGCCCTGCAACGCAACTTTGTCACCCACGCGACGACGCGCATCGGCAATATCGGTGCTCCAGTCCAGTCCCAGCGCATCACATCCGGTCGCTGCGATAGCTTCCAGCCACTGACCACCACCTTTGGTGAACAGCGTAATCGGCACACGGCGACCTTCGTTCTCGTGCAACACGCTATCGACGATTTTGTGCATATAGTAGAGTGAAAACTCACGATAATCGCGGCCGGTCAGCACGCCGCCCCAGGTGTCGAAGACCATAATCGACTGTGCACCGGCTTTGATCTGGGCGTTCAGGTAATGGATGACACTGTCAGCCAGCTTATCCAGCAGCTTGTGCAGGGTTTGCGGCTCGGCATACATCATCTTTTTAATTTTGGTGAACGCTTTGCTGCTGCCGCCTTCAACCATGTAGGTTGCCAACGTCCACGGGCTGCCGGAGAAGCCAATCAAAGGCACTTCGCCTTTCAGGTTATGGCGAATGGTACGCACCGCATTCATCACATAACCCAGCTCATCTTCTGGATCCGGAATCGGCAGTTTGTCTACATCTGCACGGCAGGTAATAGGATTTGAGAAGCGCGGACCTTCGCCCGTTTCGAAATAGAGCCCCAGCCCCATCGCATCAGGAATCGTCAGGATATCGCTGAAGAGGATCGCGGCATCCAGCGCATAACGACGCAGCGGCTGCAGGGTGACTTCGCACGCCAGCTCCGCATTCTTACACAGCGACATAAAATCACCGGCTTCAGCACGCGTGGCTTTGTACTCCGGCAAATAACGCCCGGCTTGTCGCATCATCCATACAGGGGTGACATCCACCGGCTGACGTAACAGGGCACGCAGATAACGATCGTTCTTCAGTTCACTCATAATGGGCTCTCTCATGCTAAGGCCGCCAGTGTAGCATTTTCACGGCGCGCTGGCGCGACACAGGGCAACGGTATCTTCAATCAACCGCCGTGCCACCGTGCCCGGTGGCGGTAACAAGGGCAAATCGTCATAGCGATACCAGCCGGCATCCAGCAACTCTTTGCCATCATGCTGCAACTCACCGCCCTCATATTCGGCCATAAACGCCATCATTAATGAATGCGGGAACGGCCAGGGCTGCGAGGTGACGTAGCGGACATTTTTAACCCGGACGTTGCTCTCTTCCATCACTTCACGCGCGACGGCCTGCTCCAGCGTCTCCCCGACCTCAACAAAGCCAGCTAATACTGTGTAAATGCTGTTGCGATGGCGCGCATGGTTGGCCAGCAGAATCTCCTCCCCCCGTCGAATCGCTACGATGATGCACGGTGCAATCTGCGGGTAATAGCGCTCGCGGCAATGGTGACACAGGCAGGCAAATTCGCGTTTACTGAGGTGCATTTCGTGGCCGCAGTAGCCACACCAGCGGTGTGAGCGGTAGAATTCGGCGAGTTGAACTCCACGCCCAACCATCTGAAAAAGCCCAACATCTTCGTCGATAAGCTGGCGAACAGAGCCCATATTGTCAGGTCGTGATTCACGTATCAGCCAGACATTCTCCGCCTGCCATTCGCCAATCAAAATCGCGGTTTTTCCAGTCAGGCCAAAATCGCCGGATAAGCCATGCGGCAGTTCACCTTGCGGTAACCAAAGTTTTTGTTCATAGCTGACAATCCACCAGCCAGCGTCTACGCTTGAGATCTCACGTTGCATCTTATTCGTTGTCCTTAGCGTCAAATGGCACGCTGAAATCCTGATGTTAAGTGTGGAATGGATAACTATAACTCACCCGGAGCCCCATATGCTTACCCAGTTAGATGACCTGGCCAGGCGTGTAAGTGGCGGTAATGAACTCGTTGATGCGTGGCTGCGCGCGCGCCGACAGTTGCTTGTCAGCTATTACGCATTAATTGGCATCAAGCCAAACAAAGAGGCGCTCAGTGCCCTGGATGAACAGGCGCTGGATGCGTTTTGTCACGGCCTGGTTGATTACCTCTCAACCGGTCATTTCAGTATTTATGAACGCATTATCAGTGAGATGGAAGGCGATAGCCCACTCATTGCGGCAGCCCAACTCTATCCCGCTCTGGAAGCGAATACCGATCGTATGATGCAACTGTATGACAGCCATCTGCAGCAGGCCATCAACGACGATAACTGCGTAGAATTCCAGAAGGCGTTATCCGAAGTGGGTGAAGTGCTGGAGTCGCGCTTCACGCTGGAAGATAAGCTGGTGCAACTCGCCTGGGATAACCAGCTGGCGCGCCCACCGGTCGCCAATGAAAGCAGCATGGCTCGCCCCGCTTAACTTCGGCCCCATGTAAAAAACTTGTTATTCCGAAAAAGCCCTCTTATGCTGAATGGGCTTTTTTATTGAGGCCTATTCACGTTTTTATGCGTCTCTTTAAAGCAATCTAGAGTCAAATTTTGCGATATAAGCGTAGCGTGCGCAGCCAGTTCACGCTCGGACAGCGCGCAGTGGCCGGAGCGTACACGTAGTACGTGACGGGCACGAGCACTGCCCAGGCGTGAAATGGCAAGCAAAGTAGCTTATATCGTAAAATTCAACCTTGTCGGAGTGCCCTAAGGGGCTGAGACCGTTTATTCGGGATCCGCGGAACCTGATCAGGTTAGTACCTGCGAAGGGAACAAGAGTAGACATTCACAGAGCGATGCGTGTTGGCGCCCGGCATCGTCCCTGTTACTCCTTCCGAACTCTGGACAAGCAACTTCCCCTTAATTCAGGAAATTTGCTATGTCTGTTGCTAAAACTTCTCGTCGTGAACAACGTGCACAAGCGCAGGAATTTATCGATTCGCTGCAAGGCACCGCTTTCCCCAATTCAAAACGTATCTGGATTACCGGCAGCCGAGCGGATATCCGTGTGCCGATGCGCGAAATCCAGCTTAGCCCTACACACATCGGTGGCACAAAAGAGAATCCACAGTATGAGCACAACGAACCAGTGCCGGTATATGACACGGCAGGTGCTTATGGCGACCCCGCGGCCACCATTGATGTGCATCGGGGATTAGACCGATTGCGTGAAAACTGGATCGCTGAACGCGATGACAGCGAAGCGGTCCACCAGTTGAGTTCGCAATACACCCAGCAACGCTTAGCCGATGAAGGGCTGGATCACCTGCGTTTCGAGCAGTTACCGCAGCCGCGTCGTGCCAAAGCTGGCCGCTGCGTCACACAGCTGCATTACGCACGTCAGGGCATGATTACACCCGAGATGGAATTTATTGCGGTGCGAGAAAACATGGGCCGCGAACGTATTCGTGGTGAAGTGCTACTGCAACAGCACCCGGGCCACAGTTTTGGTGCCAATCTGCCGGAAAACATCACCGCCGAATTTGTGCGCCAGGAAGTTGCCAGCGGCCGCGCTATCATACCCTCCAATATTAATCACCCCGAATCAGAGCCGATGATCATTGGCCGTAACTTTCTGGTGAAGGTGAACGCCAATATAGGCAACTCAGCGGTGAGCTCATCGATCGAAGAGGAAGTGGAGAAACTGGTGTGGTCAACACGCTGGGGGGCGGATACCGTGATGGACCTCTCCACAGGCCGCTATATCCATGAAACGCGCGAGTGGATTTTGCGAAACAGCCCGGTGCCGATTGGTACTGTGCCCATTTATCAGGCACTGGAGAAAGTGAATGGCGTGGCGGAAGACCTTAACTGGGAGATTTTCCGCGATACCCTGCTCGAGCAAGCCGAACAGGGCGTAGATTACTTCACCATCCACGCCGGAGTCCTGCTGCGCTACGTGCCGATGACCGCTAAACGTCTGACCGGTATTGTCTCGCGTGGAGGTTCGATCATGGCGAAGTGGTGCCTGTCACATCATCAAGAGAGTTTCCTCTATCTGCATTTCCGCGAGATCTGTGAAATCTGCGCTGCCTATGATGTCGCGCTCTCACTCGGTGATGGCCTGCGTCCGGGATCGATTCAGGACGCCAACGATGAAGCCCAGTTTGCCGAGTTGCATACCTTAGGTGAGTTGACCAGGATCGCCTGGGAATACGATGTGCAGGTAATGATTGAAGGTCCAGGCCATGTGCCAATGCAGATGATCCGCCGCAACATGACCGAACAGTTAGAGCACTGTCACGAAGCGCCGTTTTACACGCTTGGCCCACTGACCACCGATATCGCCCCCGGATACGATCATTTTACCTCCGGCATTGGTGCCGCGATGATTGGTTGGTTTGGCTGCGCCATGCTGTGCTACGTCACACCGAAAGAGCACCTCGGTTTGCCGAATAAAGAAGATGTTAAGCAGGGGCTGATTACCTACAAGATCGCCGCGCATGCCGCCGATCTGGCTAAGGGCCATCCCGGCGCTCAGATCCGTGATAACGCCATGTCGAAAGCACGCTTTGAATTCCGTTGGGAGGATCAGTTCAATCTGGCGCTCGATCCGCATACGGCACGCGCTTATCACGATGAGACATTACCGCAGGAATCGGGCAAAGTGGCTCACTTCTGCTCAATGTGCGGTCCAAAATTTTGTTCGATGAAAATTACCCAGGAAGTGCGCGAATATGCTGCTCGCCAGCAGGCAGAAGCCCAGCCCATTGAAATTGGCATGGCGCAGATGTCGGATGCCTTCCGCAGTCGTGGTGGCGAGCTTTATCACGCCGCTGATGCCCTTAAAGAGGAAAAAGTATGACCGATGCCTTTCCAGCCACGGCCCCGAAACTGGGGCTGTACCCTGTTGTTGATAGCGTAGAGTGGATTGCACGCTTACTGGAGGCTGGCGTTCGCACCATCCAGTTGCGCATCAAAGATTGCCAGGATCATGAAGTAGAAGACGCAGTGCGCGAGGCAATTGCGCTGGGCAAGCAATACCGTGCACGCCTGTTTATCAACGATTACTGGCGATTAGCGATCAAATATAACGCCTATGGCGTGCATCTTGGTCAGGAAGATTTGGACGTGGCTAATCTGGACGCTATCCGCCAGGCAGGTTTGCGTCTTGGGTTATCGACTCATGATGATGCCGAGTTGGACCGCGCGCTGGCGCTGCGTCCTTCCTACATTGCACTGGGACACATTTACCCTACGCAAACCAAAGATATGCCTTCCGAACCACAGGGTGTTATAGAACTGAAACGCCACATGGCACGGTTGCAGGATATACCGACTGTGGCGATTGGCGGTATATCCCTTGCGCGCGTACCTGAAGTTTTGGCCACTGGCGTTGGAAGCGTTGCCGTGGTGAGCGCCATTACTCAGGCGGCAGACTGGCGTCAGGCGACACAGGAGCTGCTGGCACTGGTTGAAGCTGGAACCCAGCCCGCAGAAGCGTTGTAACGTTCTGCAATCAGGGTAATTTGGCTGGAACCTCACGCGCAGTCCGCTTCTTGCGGGCTAGCGTGTTTTTCCGGTCAGGATAAAGTGTGCCTGCCCGCTGTCGCTGGCAGTGGGCCAGGGCTGGTCTACCTCTCTCTCCAGCCCTGCCTTTCCACTTTAATCAGTCAGGGATGAAGCGGGTTCTGTTTCGATATGACAGGCATGCATGGCCTGCTCCACCGCAGCGCCAAGTTGGGCGATGGCATGTTCTGTATGCTCATTGATGGGCAACCCATAATTCAGGCGCAAGCAGTTACGATATTTGCCCGAGGCGGAAAACAGCGATCCGACGGCGACCTGAATGTTCAACGCGCGCAGTTCGGTGTTAAGCCGTACCGCATCAAACGCTTCAGGTAACTCGATCCACATCAGGAAACTACCCTGCGGACGCGAGACACAAATACCGCACGGGAAATAGTGGCGCACCCAGCAGCTAAAGGTCTCGTAGTTACGTTGATATACCTGGCGCATCCGGCGTAAATGCGGCCCATAGTGACCAAGACGAATAAATTCGGCCACCGCATGTTGCGGCTGTGTGGCTGTTGAACCCGTGCCGATATATTTCATATGCAAGACGCGATCGCGATAGCGTCCAGGCGCCACCCAGCCAACACGTAACCCGGGAGCCAGCGTCTTAGAGAATGAGCTACATAACAACACCCTGCCATCCATATCCAAAGATTTAATAGTAATGGGACGTGGGTACTCCCATGCCAACTCACCGTAAACATCGTCTTCGATAATCGCGGCATCAAAGCGCTGTGCCAGTGCCAGCAGTGCACGCTTGCGCGCCTCGGGCATGATGAATCCAAGAGGATTATTGCAATTTGGCACCACTACCACGGCTTTAATGGGCCACTGCTCGAATGCCAATTCCAGAGCCTCGAGGCTAATGCCCGTCACCGAATCGGTAGGGATTTCAATGGCACGGATACCAAGCCCGCGCAGGGTCTGCATCGTGCCATGAAATGTCGGAGATTCAACGGCGATAATATCACCCGGTTCACACACCGCACGGATCGACACGGACAGCGCTTCATGGCAGCCCGTAGTGATCACAATATCCTCTGCGGTGAGCTGACAACCGCTATCGATAGTTAAGCGTGCGACCTGCTCACGCAAGGCCGCAACGCCTAACAAACTGTCATAATTGAGCTGGTCAAGATCCTGCTTCTGCGCCATTCGGCTCTGAATTTTCCATAATGGTTTCAGTGTCGGCTGGGTTAGGTCCGGCATGCCGCTACCTAGTTGCAGCACATTACCGCTATTGCGGCTGCTTAATAATTCCAGCACTGATTCCCACTGAGTGATCTCGACGGGGCGTTGTACGGGGCGGGTTAACGCTGGAACAGGAGGCGTGGCTTTGCGCGTCGCAACGAAATAGCCAGAGCGCGGCTGCGGCACAATAAGCTGTTTCTCTTCTAGCAGGTGATACGCCTGCTGCACGGTACTGATGCTCACACCGTGTTCAATACTCAGTGTGCGCACTGAGGGTAAGCGCTCGCCGCTACGGTAGAGTCCCTGCTCAATCCTGTCTGAGAGCAAGCAAGCCAGATGTTGGTAACGCGTCATCGTATGATTCCCCTCGAGTTCACTGAATCTAAATCAGTACAGATCATCCTTTTTTTTACCATTCAGATCCTATCATGCGCAATCTGTATGTTAATAATAAGTGATTTTTGAATCTGTATTGAAATGCACAGGAACTGGACAATACCACTCAGACAACTGACTGAGGGCATTCATTATGGAATTCGATCAAAACCGCGCAGCAAAACCCTTTGATGTAACGCTATTGGATATGGTTCGCGGCACGGGACGTGCCATCAAAAGATGGCGCGCCCGCCGTGAGACTCGCAAAATTCTGTCTCACTTAAGCGATGCACAACTGCGCGACATTGGCCTGACCCGCCACGATATCTGCCGTAAGGGCTGATTAAAAACGAAAAAAACCCTGCCGAGGCAGGGTTTTTTATGGGTCAGCTTCGCAGACGATTATTCGTCGTCGCTACCGCCAAGACCGGCGTTCAGCAGTTCAGCCAGGCTCGCAGAGGCTTCATCCGCAGTAACCTGCGGTGCAACCGGTGCTTCACCTACAGAACGGCGACGCATACGATCCTGATGGTAAGCATAACCGGTACCGGCCGGGATCAAACGACCCACGATCACGTTCTCTTTCAGGCCGCGCAGTTCATCACGCTTGCCTGCTACTGCTGCTTCAGTCAGGACACGTGTGGTCTCCTGGAACGATGCTGCAGAAATGAACGATTCGGTTGCCAGAGAAGCTTTGGTGATACCCAGCAGATCGCGCATAAAGGTTGCGCCAATTTTGCCGTTCGCTTCGAGGTCGCGGTTAGCGATCTTGATGCGAGAGTATTCAGCCTGCTCACCTTCCAGGAACTCGGTGCTGCCCGCGCTGGCGATGGTTGCTTTACGCAGCATCTGACGCACGATGACTTCGATGTGTTTATCGTTAATCTTAACGCCTTGCAGACGGTAAACTTCCTGCACTTCGTTAGTGATGTAACGTGTAACCGCATGGACGCCACGCAGACGCAGGATGTCGTGTGGAGACTCTGGGCCGTCAGAAACAACGTCACCACGTTCTACACGCTCACCTTCGAATACGTTCAGCTGACGCCATTTCGGAATCATCTCTTCGTACGGATCGCTACCATCAACCGGTGTAATCACCAGACGACGCTTGCCTTTGGTCTCTTTACCGAACGAGATAATACCGCTGATCTCGGCCAGAATTGCTGGCTCTTTCGGACGACGCGCTTCGAACAGGTCAGCAACGCGTGGCAGACCACCGGTGATGTCCTTGGTACCGCCAGATTCCTGAGGTACACGAGACAGGGTGTCACCCGCACTGATCTTAACGCCATCTTCCAACTGAACAATCGCTTTGCCCGGCAGGAAGTACTGAGCTGGCATGTCGGTACCTGGAATCAGAACATCATTTCCGTTGGCATCAACAATTTTCAGCGCAGGACGCAGATCTTTACCGCCCGCAGTACGTTCTGCAGAATCCAGAACCACCAGCGATGACAGACCAGTCAGGTCATCAGTCTGACGAGTAATCGTCTGACCATCGATCATGTCAGTGAAGCGAATGAAACCGCCCACTTCGGTGATAACAGGCATGGTGTGCGGATCCCAGTTTGCTACGGTCTCGCCTGCTGCAACCTGCTCACCATCACCTTTAGCCATCATCGCGCCGTAAGGGACTTTATAGCTCTCTTTGGTACGACCGAATTCATCGATCATCTTCAGCTCAACGTTACGAGAGACGATAACCAGTTTCCCGGAGGAGTTGGTTACAGACTTCGCGTTGGTCAGCTTGATGGTACCTTTGTTCTTCACCTGGATGCTGGATTCAGCAGCCGCACGAGATGCCGCACCACCGATGTGGAACGTACGCATCGTCAGCTGTGTACCCGGCTCACCGATGGACTGTGCTGCGATAACGCCGATGGCCTCACCTTTGTTGATGATGTGACCACGTGCCAGGTCGCGACCGTAGCAGTGTGCACACACACCAAAGTCGGTTTCACAACCAACAACAGAACGCACTTTGATCGCATCGACTGAGTTCAGTTCGATCACATCACACCAGTGCTCATCGATCAGCGTGTTACGCGGGATCAGGATGTCAGCAGTACCTGGCTTCAGTACGTCTTCAGCAGTCACACGACCCAGTACACGCTCACGCAGTGGTTCTTTAACGTCGCCACCTTCGATGACCGGAGTCATCATGATGCCTTCGAAAGTACCACAGTCGTCTTCGGTAACCACCAGATCCTGTGCAACGTCTACCAGACGACGCGTCAGATAACCGGAGTTAGCGGTTTTCAGTGCGGTATCCGCAAGACCTTTACGCGCACCGTGCGTCGAGATGAAGTACTGGAGTACGTTCAGACCTTCGCGGAAGTTCGCGGTGATTGGCGTTTCGATGATTGAGCCATCTGGCTTAGCCATCAGACCACGCATACCGGCCAGCTGACGAATCTGTGCAGCAGAACCACGCGCACCGGAGTCGGCCATCATGTAGATGCTGTTGAACGAGACTTGCTGCTCTTCTTCGCCGTGACGGTTGATCACGGTTTCGGTTTGCAGGTTGTCCATCATCGCCTTGGAAACGCGTTCGTTTGCTGCGGCCCAGATATCGATGACTTTGTTGTAACGTTCGCCAGCAGTAACCAGACCAGACTGGAACTGTTCCTGAATCTCAGCAACTTCCGCTTCTGCTTCTGCCACGATTTCCGCTTTCTTAGCCGGGATCACCATGTCGTCGATACCTACAGAGGCACCTGAACGGGCTGCGTAAGCAAAGCCGGTATACATGGTCTGGTCAGCGAAGATAACGGTCGGCTTCAGGCCCAGGATGCGGTAACAGGTGTTCAGCATCTTAGAGATAGCTTTCTTACCCAGCGCCTGGTTGACGATGGAGTAAGGCAGACCTTTCGGCACGATCATCCACAGAATCGCACGACCAATGGTGGTGTCGATTAAGCTGGTTTTCGCAACGAACTCTTCTTGTTCGTTTTTGCTGTATTCGGTGATACGCACTTTAACGCGAGCATGCAACTCAGCCAGGCCAGCGCGATACACACGCTCAGCTTCTTTCGGGCCAGTCAGTACCATGCCTTCGCCGCGCGCATTCACTTTGTCACGGGTCATGTAGTACAGACCCAGTACAACGTCCTGAGAAGGAACGATGATTGGCTCGCCGTTCGCAGGTGACAGGATGTTGTTGGTCGACATCATCAACGCACGTGCTTCCAGCTGGGCTTCCAGCGTCAGCGGTACGTGAACAGCCATCTGGTCACCATCGAAGTCGGCGTTATATGCCGCACAAACCAGCGGGTGCAGCTGAATTGCTTTACCTTCGATCAGAACAGGTTCGAATGCCTGGATACCCAAACGGTGCAGGGTTGGTGCACGGTTCAGCAGTACCGGGTGTTCGCGGATCACTTCGTCCAGGATATCCCAAACGACAGCTTCTTCACGCTCAACCATTTTCTTAGCAGCTTTGATGGTGGTCGCGAGGCCACGCAGTTCCAGCTTGCCGTAGATGAACGGTTTGAACAGCTCCAGTGCCATTTTCTTCGGCAGACCGCACTGATGCAGACGCAGGTATGGACCTACGGTGATAACAGAACGACCAGAGTAGTCAACGCGTTTACCCAACAGGTTTTGACGGAAACGACCCTGCTTACCTTTGATCATGTCGGCCAAAGATTTCAGAGGACGTTTGTTAGAGCCAGTGATGGCACGACCGCGACGGCCGTTATCCAGCAAGGCATCTACCGCTTCCTGCAGCATACGTTTTTCGTTACGTACGATGATATCTGGCGCAGCCAGATCCAGCAGACGCTTCAGACGGTTGTTACGGTTGATAACGCGACGGTACAGATCGTTCAGATCCGACGTTGCGAAACGACCACCGTCCAGCGGTACCAGCGGACGCAGATCTGGCGGCAGAACCGGCAGAACGGTCAGGATCATCCACTCCGGCTTGTTACCAGACTGAACGAACGCTTCCAGCAGCTTGATACGCTTGGTCAGCTTTTTACGTTTGGTCTCGGAGTTGGTTTCGTTCAGCTCTTCACGCAGCTGCTCGCACTCTTGCTCCAGATCCATGTTTTTCAGCAGCGCCTGGATAGCTTCCGCACCCATCTTCGCGTCGAATTCGTCACCGAACTCTTCCAGCGCGTCAAGGTACTGCTCTTCGGTCAGAATCTGACGTTTTTCCAGATTGGTCATGCCGCCTTCGATCACAACATAAGATTCGAAGTACAGCACGCGCTCGATATCACGCAGTGGCATATCCAGCAGTAAGCCGATACGCGAAGGCAGTGATTTCAGGAACCAAATGTGCGCAGTTGGTGAAGCCAGTTCGATGTGGCCCATGCGCTCACGGCGAACCTTGGTCTGTGTAACTTCAACGCCACACTTCTCACAGATCACGCCACGATGTTTTAAACGCTTGTACTTACCGCACAGGCATTCGTAATCTTTTACCGGCCCAAAGATACGGGCGCAGAAAAGACCGTCACGCTCCGGCTTGAAGGTACGGTAGTTAATGGTTTCTGGCTTTTTAACTTCACCAAAAGACCATGAACGGATCATGTCTGGCGAAGCCAGAGCGATCTTGATCGCATCAAACTCTTCGGTCTTAGTTTGCGCTTTCAGAAACTTAAGTAAGTCTTTCACGGATTAGCTCCCGTCGGAGTGGAACTCTCAGGGACGCACACCGAAGTGCGCGTCCCGTAACCAGTACTTACGAGTGCTTACTCGTCTTCCAGCTCGATGTTGATACCCAGCGAGCGGATCTCTTTCAACAGTACGTTGAAGGATTCCGGCATGCCCGGTTCCATCTGATGATTGCCATCGACGATGTTTTTATACATCTTCGTACGGCCATTCACGTCATCAGACTTAACGGTCAGCATTTCCTGCAGGGTATAAGCAGCACCGTATGCTTCCAGTGCCCACACTTCCATCTCACCGAAGCGCTGACCACCGAACTGCGCTTTACCACCCAGCGGCTGCTGAGTAACAAGGCTGTACGAGCCAGTTGAACGGGCGTGCATCTTGTCGTCGACCAGGTGGTTCAGTTTCAGCATGTACATGTAACCTACGGTTACCTGACGCTCAAACTGCTCACCGGTACGGCCGTCGAACAGAGTGATCTGACCGGAAGAAGGCAGGCCGCCGAGCTGCAGCAGCTCTTTGATCTCGCTCTCTTTCGCACCATCAAACACTGGCGTTGCGATTGGCATACCTTTTTTCAGGTTCTCAGCCAGACGCAGAACTTCGTCGTCAGTGAAGGTGTTCAGATCGACTTTCTGACGCACATCGGTGCCCAGATCGTAAGCACGCTGGATGAACTCACGCAGTTTGGCGACTTCTTCCTGCTTCTTCAGCATCGCATTGATTTTCTCACCAATGCCTTTAGCCGCCATACCCAGGTGGGTTTCCAGGATCTGACCGATGTTCATACGTGACGGTACGCCCAGCGGGTTCAGTACGATGTCGACCGGCGTGCCGTTCTCATCGTAAGGCATATCTTCGATCGGGTTGATCTTAGAGATAACACCTTTGTTACCGTGACGACCTGCCATCTTGTCACCAGGCTGGATCTGACGTTTAACCGCCAGGTACACTTTCACGATTTTCAGCACGCCTGGTGCCAGGTCATCGCCCTGAGTGATTTTGCGACGTTTAGCTTCGAGTTTCTTCTCAAACTCGTGCTTCAGCTCGTCATACTGCTCAGCCAGCTGCTCAAGAGAGTTTTGCTTCTCTTCATCAGTCAGGCCCAGTTCCAACCAGCGCTCACGTGGCAGTTTGTCCAGCTTCTCAGCTTCAACACCACCCGAGATCAGTACAGCCTGAATACGGCTGAACAAGCCCGCTTCGAGGATCTGCAGTTCTTCAGACAGGTCTTTCTTAGCCTGCTTCAGCTGCATCTCTTCGATTTCCAGCGCACGTTTGTCTTTTTCTACGCCATCGCGAGTAAAGACTTGAACGTCGATAACCGTACCGGAAACACCGTTAGGAACACGCAGAGAAGAGTCTTTAACGTCAGACGCTTTCTCACCGAAGATCGCACGCAGCAGTTTCTCTTCTGGCGTCAGCTGAGTTTCGCCTTTCGGCGTCACTTTACCGACCAGAATGTCACCACCGGTCACTTCCGCACCGATATACACGATACCGGATTCATCCAGTTTGGAGAGTGCAGCTTCACCCACGTTCGGGATGTCAGCGGTGATCTCTTCTGGCCCCAGCTTGGTGTCACGAGACACACATGCCAGTTCCTGGATGTGGATAGTGGTGAAACGGTCTTCCTGGACAACACGCTCAGAAACGAGGATGGAGTCTTCGAAGTTGTAACCGTTCCATGGCATGAACGCCACGCGCATGTTCTGACCCAGCGCCAGTTCACCGAGATCGGTAGACGGGCCATCTGCCAGCACGTCGCCACGTTCGATTGGCTCACCCAGGGACACACATGGCATCTGGTTGATGCAGGTGTTCTGGTTAGAACGGGTGTACTTGGTCAGGTTGTAGATGTCGATACCCGCTTCGCCCGGATACATCTCATCTTCGTTAACTTTGATAACGATACGAGAAGCATCAACGTACTGAACGGAACCGCCACGTTTCGCTACGGCAGTTACACCGGAGTCAACCGCTACTGCGCGTTCCATACCCGTACCGACCAGCGGCTTATCAGCGCGCAGAGTTGGTACTGCCTGACGTTGCATGTTCGCACCCATCAAGGCGCGGTTAGCATCATCGTGTTCCAGGAATGGAATCAGTGACGCACCGACTGAAACGACCTGTTGGGTCGAAACGTCCATGTAGTCAACTTGATCACGACTGAACAGGCTTGATTCACCTTTGCTACGGCAAGTGACGAGATCGTCAACAAAGCTACCGTCTTCAGCAAGGTTGGTGTTCGCCTGAGCGATAACGTAGTTACCCTCTTCGATTGCAGAGAGGTAATGAATTTCATCACTCACTTTGCCATCTACCACGCGACGATACGGAGTCTCAAGGAAGCCGTATTCGTTAGTCTGCGCATAAACAGAAAGGGAGTTGATCAGACCGATGTTCGGACCTTCTGGCGTTTCGATTGGGCATACACGACCGTAGTGGGTTGGGTGTACGTCACGCACTTCGAAGCCTGCACGCTCACGCGTCAGACCGCCTGGGCCCAGGGCAGAGATACGACGCTTATGCGTGATCTCAGACAACGGGTTGTTCTGATCCATAAACTGGGACAGCTGGCTTGAACCGAAGAACTCTTTCACCGCCGCCGAAATAGGCTTGGCGTTGATCATGTCCTGAGGCATCAGGGTATCGAGGTCGCCCAGAGACAGACGCTCTTTAACAGCACGCTCAACACGCACCAGACCCACACGGAACTGGTTCTCAGCCATCTCACCGACTGAACGGATACGACGGTTGCCGAGGTGGTCGATATCATCGACTTCGCCAATACCGTTACGGATGCCGATCAGTTTCTTCATCACTTCGATGATGTCGTCTTTGCTCAGGATACCTGAACCTTCGATTTCATCACGCAGCAGTGAACGGTTGAACTTCATACGGCCAACTGCAGACAGATCGTAACGATCTTCTGAGAAGAACAGGTTCTCGAACAGGTTCTCTGCAGCTTCGCGCGTTGGCGGCTCACCAGGACGCATCATACGGTAGATCTCAACCAGCGCGCTCAGGCGATCGTTGGTTGGGTCAACACGCAGGGTCTCTGAAATGTATGGGCCGTGATCCAGGTCGTTGGTGAACAGCGTTTCAATGCGTTTGTGGCCTGACTGGCTCAGTTTAGCCAGCAGATCCAGTGAAAGTTCCATGTTCGCAGGAACGATCAGTTCACCGGTATTCAGATCGACGTAGTCTTTAGCGACCACTTTGCCAGCGATATATTCGACTGGCACTTCAATGTGCTGAATACCGTCTTTTTCCAGCTGACGAATATGACGCGCAGTGATGCGACGACCTTTCTCAACGTAGACCGTGCCATTGGCTTCGATATCGAAGCTGGCGGTTTCACCACGCAGGCGCTCAGGCACCAGTTCCATCTGCAGTTTGTTATCGCGGATTTCATACACCACTTTATCAAAGAACAGATCAAGGATTTGTTCAGTGGTGTAGTGCAGCGCGCGCAGAATGATACTGGCCGGCAGCTTACGGCGACGGTCAATACGGACGAAGAGGTTGTCTTTCGGGTCGAATTCGAAGTCGAGCCATGAACCGCGGTAAGGGATGATACGTGCGTTATACAGCACTTTACCAGACGAGTGCGTCTTACCCTTATCGCTGTCAAAGAACACGCCAGGACTACGATGCAGCTGAGAAACAATAACACGCTCAGTACCGTTGATAACAAAGGTACCGTTGTCGGTCATGAGTGGAATTTCACCCATGTACACTTCTTGTTCTTTGATGTCTTTTACGGTGCCTTCCGGCGCTTCACGCTCGTAGATCACCAGACGCAGTTTCACGCGCAGCGGTGCCGAATAGGTCACGCCACGGATCTGACATTCAGTTACGTCAAAGACCGGCTCGCCCAAACGGTAGCTGACATACTGCAACTCAGAGTTGCCGCTGTAGCTTGAGATTGGGAATACGGAGCGGAAGGCAGCTTCCAGACCGTATTGGCCTTCTGGATCTTGCTCGATAAACTTCTGGAACGAGTCAAGCTGGATAGAAAGGAGATAAGGTATGTCCAGTACTTGTGGACGTTTACCAAAATCCTTACGAATACGTTTTTTCTCGGTATAGGAGTAAACCATAGGGTTCCTCAGCTAGCTGACATGTCGAACCACGCTGTCCGTCCTGAAGGGACAGTTCATGCAACACTATTTTGTTTTTCATGCGATGCGTAACACCCCATGCAATACATCTTTCTATCACTCTTAAATCATTTCATCGCTGTTGCGCAGGCAGGGAACCCTCACAGGAAAGCGATATATTAAGTCGTCGATAGAAAAAGATATTGAAGAGAAACAATGGACAAACAGTGCGAAACGCCATCGTTCCCCTGTAGCGCAAAAAGGCTGGTGACCAAAAAGTCACCAGCCATCAGCCTGATGTTACTCAGGCTGCAACCCGAAGGTTGTCTTACTTAACTTCAACTTCAGCGCCAGCTTCTTTCAGCAGTGCTTCCAGAGCAGCTGCGTCATCTTTGCTGATGCCTTCTTTGATAACACCGGTAGCTTCAACCAGGTCTTTAGCTTCTTTCAGGCCCAGACCAGTTGCAGTACGAACTGCTTTGATTACGGCAACTTTGTTAGCGCCAGCAGCTTTCAGAATTACGTCGAATTCAGTTTTCTCTTCAGCAGCTTCAGCTGGGCCAGCAGCAACAGCTACAGCAGCAGCAGCAGAAACGCCGAATTTTTCTTCCATAGCAGAAACCAGCTCAACTACTTCCATTACGGACATAGCTGCTACTGCTTCCAGAATTTGATCTTTGGTGATAGACATATCGATTGTTCCTAAAAAACAGAAAAAGTTTATACGTTAGCAAGTACGAAGGAAAAGAAGATGGCCTTAAGCCGCTTCTTTTGCATCGCGTACAGCAGCCAGAGTGCGAACCAGTTTGCCAGCAGCGGCTTCTTTCATGGTCGACATCAGACGTGCCAGTGCTTCTTCGTAAGTCGGCAGAGTTGCCAGACGGTCAATATTGGCCGCCGTGATCAGCTCACCTTCAAAGGCTGCAGCTTTGACCTCAAATTTTGCATTCGCTTTCGCGAACTCTTTGAACAGACGAGCAGCAGCGCCCGGGTGTTCCAAAGAGTATGCAATCAGGGTCGGACCAACAAACGTGTCTTTCAGGATCTCAAACTGAGTTCCTTCAACGACGCGGCGCAGCAAGGTGTTGCGAACAACACGCATGTAAACGCCAGCTTCACGACCTGCTTTACGCAGTTCGGTCATTTTATCAACGGTAACGCCACGGGAATCCGCAACAACCGCTGAAAGCGCGCCTTTGGCTACTTCGCTAACTTCAGCAACAATCGCTTGTTTGCCTTGAAGATTTAATGCCATTAGCTTTTGCTCCTGGATTTGACCGGGAAAAATTTCCCGGAACTCACTTCACTCAGCTACCCGAAGGCACTGAGCGCTATTACACGGTGAGCAGAATCCAGTGAAGAAAAAATTCTTTTTGGTTCTGTCACCGTCTACGCAGGGTATTAAGCAAGTTATCCGAAGATAATCCCGCTCCTGCGGTCTTGGACGGAGGCCAGGATAAGGCCTGGCTCCAACCTAAGCCATTGATGAATTAGGCAATTACGCTTTGTTAATCAGTGGCTTTGAATCTGGGTTCTGAATTGAATGACCAATCAGAACAACGGGCGTAAGATTCTAGATGAATTTTTCGCCCGTTTCAAGCAGCAATTAGTTTGCTGCTGCGCTCAGACCAGCCTGGTCAACGGCAACGCCGGCGCCCATGGTGGTAGAGATGCTAACTTTCTTGATGTACACGCCTTTAGCCTGTGAAGGTTTTGCTTTTTTCAGCGCAACCAGCAGAGATTCCAGGTTTTCTTTCAGTTTGTCAGCATCGAAGTCCACTTTACCGATGGTAGTGTGGATGATACCGTTTTTGTCGTTACGATAACGAACCTGACCAGCTTTAGCGTTTTTCACTGCTTCAGCAACGTTAGGGGTTACAGTACCGACTTTCGGGTTTGGCATCAGGCCGCGTGGACCCAGAACCTGGCCCAACTGGCCAACAACGCGCATTGCATCTGGAGATGCAATAACAACGTCAAAGTTCATTTCGCCTTTTTTGATCTGGTCAGCCAGATCTTCCATACCTACCAGCTCAGCGCCAGCTGCTTTAGCAGCTTCTGCGTTTGCGCCTTGGGTAAATACAGCAACACGTACTGAACGACCAGTACCGTGTGGCAGAACAGTCGCGCCGCGAACGTTCTGATCTGATTTACGTGCATCGATGCCGAGGTTAACAGCAACGTCAACGCTTTCAACGAACTTAGCAGTTGCCAGTTCTTTCAGCAGAGCAATAGCTTCAGCGATGTCGTACTGCTTGGTCGCGTCAACTTTGTCACGGATTACGCTCATGCGCTTGGTCAGCTTAGCCATTTCTTAATCCTCTACTACCAGGCCCATGGAACGTGCAGTACCTTCGATAGAGCGAGTCATCGCTTCTACGTCAGCACCAGTCATGTCCGCAGCTTTAGTTTCTGCGATTTCACGTACCTGAGCACGAGAAACTTTACCGACTTTGTCTTTGTTCGGCTTACCAGAACCAGACTTGATGCCCGCTGCTTTTTTCAGCAGTACAGCAGCCGGAGGGGTTTTGGTAACGAAGGTGAAAGAACGGTCGCTGTATACAGTGATAACAACTGGAGTAGGCAGGCCTTTCTCCAGAGATTCTGTTTTGGCGTTGAACGCTTTACAGAATTCCATGATGTTAACACCCTGCTGACCCAGTGCTGGACCAACAGGTGGACTTGGGTTCGCCATACCAGCTGCAACCTGCAGCTTGACGTAGGCTTGTACTTTCTTAGCCATGATAATTCCTCAAATGGGTTATAGCGCCTGAAAACAGGCTCCCCGTGATTACGATTCACACGCTGTCACCAGCGCATAAAAACAAAAGGCGCGAAATTATAGGTAAATTTCGCGCCTTCCGCAAGAGCTATAAAGTGAACAAAAGGGTTAACCTTTCTCCACCTGAGCAAAGTCGAGTTCGACTGGTGTTGCACGGCCAAAGATGGAAACAGAGACCTTCAAGCGGCTCTTTTCGTAATCCACCTCTTCGACCACACCGTTGAAGTCGGCAAATGGACCGTCGTTGACGCGCACCATCTCGCCTGGCTCGAACAGCGTTTTTGGACGCGGCTTATCACCTACCTGCTGCAGGCGGTTCATAATCGCATCGACTTCTTTATCACTAATCGGCGCAGGACGGTCAGAAGTACCGCCAATGAAGCCCATGACACGTGGTACGCTACGCACTAAGTGCCAGCTGGCGTCATTCATCACCATCTGGACCAGCACATAGCCAGGGAAGAACTTACGTTCGCTTTTACGGCGCTGGCCACCACGGATTTCAACGACTTCTTCAGTCGGCACCATGACTTCACCAAACAGCTCTTCCATGTTGTGCAGTTTGATATGCTCTTGCAGCGACTTCGCTACGCGGGCTTCAAAACCGGAGAACGCCTGAACGACGTACCAGCGTTTTTTTGGAGCTTCAGACATCTCAGAACCTCAGGCCAGTGATAAACGATACCAGACGGACCAGAATTCCATCCAGCCCCCACAAAATCAGTGACATCACGGCAGTGACCGCGGCAACGATTAACGTGGTGTGCAATGTTTCCTGGCGAGTCGGCCAAATGACCTTACGCATTTCGGTTCTTGCTTCACGAGCAAAAGCCACAGTCGCTTTGCCTTTGATAGTCAGCAACGCTATGCCACCTGCCGCAGCGATCAGTACTACGACAGCCAGCGCGCGCAGAGGCAGCGTAATGTCGCGATAAAGATAGTTGCCAACGATTGCTACTAACAGCAACGCGATGACAGCAACCCACTTTATCGCTTCCAGGCCGCGCCCGCTCCCTTGAGCTTCGGTATTCGCACTCATAAACCAACCTGCCACAATAATTCAGAAACAATTCTGCCCCGCAGAGCGAGGCATCCAAACCGAATGAGCTTTTGGGCGTAACTCGGTATCCGACGCCGTAAACCAGAGCCTGTCTCAGCAATGATTATGATCGAAAATCACTGATGAGCCAGGTTCTATGTAACAGCGTGCAAAAAGGGCATCAAATGATGCCCTTTCCATATGCATTGCGTCAAATGTTATCGCAATTAAGCGATAATTTCAGCAACAACACCCGCACCAACAGTACGGCCGCCTTCACGGATTGCGAAACGCAGACCCTGATCCATAGCGATTGGCTTGATCAAGGTAACGGTCATTTTTACGTTATCGCCTGGCATTACCATCTCAACGCCTTCTGGCAGTTGAACGTCACCGGTCACGTCAGTAGTACGGAAGTAGAACTGAGGACGGTAGCCTTTGAAGAACGGAGTATGACGGCCGCCTTCATCTTTAGACAGTACGTAAACTTCTGAAGTGAACTGGGTATGTGGCTTGATGGTGCCCGGCTTAGCCAGAACCTGACCACGCTCGATATCTTCACGCTTGATACCACGCAGCAGAACACCACAGTTCTCGCCTGCCTGACCCTGGTCCAGCAGTTTGCGGAACATTTCAACGCCGGTACAGGTAGACTTAACGGTGTCTTTCAGACCAACAACTTCAACTTCGTCGCCTACTTTCACGATACCGCGCTCAACACGACCGGTTACAACAGTACCACGGCCTGAGATTGAGAATACGTCTTCGATTGGCAGCAGGAACGGCAGGTCGATTGCACGTACTGGCTCTGGGATGTAGTTATCCAGGTGACCAGCCAGCTCAATGATCTTCTCTTCCCACTCAGCAACACCGTTCAGTGCCTGCAGAGCAGAACCGCGTACGATTGGAGTATCGTCGCCTGGGAAGTCGTAAGCTGACAGCAGATCGCGAACTTCCATCTCTACCAGTTCCAGCAGCTCTTCATCATCAACCATGTCGCACTTGTTAAGGAACACGATGATGTAAGGAACGCCAACCTGACGACCCAGCAGGATGTGCTCACGGGTCTGTGGCATTGGGCCATCAGTCGCAGCAACAACCAGGATCGCGCCGTCCATCTGCGCAGCACCGGTGATCATGTTTTTCACATAGTCGGCGTGGCCTGGGCAGTCAACGTGCGCATAGTGGCGAGTCGGGGTTTCATATTCAACGTGAGAAGTGTTGATGGTGATACCACGTGCTTTCTCTTCTGGTGCCTTATCGATCTCATCGAACTTGCTGGCTTTACCGCCGTAGGTTTTAGCCAGAACGGTGGTGATTGCAGCAGTCAGGGTGGTTTTACCGTGGTCAACGTGACCGATGGTGCCCACGTTTACGTGCAGTTTGTTACGTTGAAATTGCTCTTTAGCCATCGCTAGTCCCTCTAAGACACGGATATATCGAAGATATCGTCATATCAACCAGGCAATGCCTGACTGTTTGGTTTACAGAGAGAGAATCAGGAGAGAGATAAAGGAAGTGGTGCTGATACCCAGAGTCGAACTGGGGACCTCACCCTTACCAAGGGTGCGCTCTACCAACTGAGCCATATCAGCACATCTGGAGCGGGCAGCGGGAATCGAACCCGCATCATCAGCTTGGAAGGCTGAGGTAATAGCCATTATACGATGCCCGCATCCTGGAACTCGGCTACCTGTTCTTTCTGTAGCTTATGAATAATAAAAGAAGACCTTCTATTATTCGAGCCTGCCAGAGTTTCTGGCTGACTTTGATTGCGAAAATCCGCAATCTGAATTCGAAGGTGAGAGAGATGAACTCACCCGCCAGATAAAGATTTTATCTGACGCTCAACCAAGTGGTTGAGATGGTGGTGGGAGAAGGATTCGAACCTTCGAAGTCTGTGACGGCAGATTTACAGTCTGCTCCCTTTGGCCGCTCGGGAATCCCACCTACTTGATTGGTGCCGGCTACCGGAATCGAACTGGTGACCTACTGATTACAAGTCAGTTGCTCTACCAACTGAGCTAAGCCGGCATCAAGTGGAGCGCATTATGGGAAGACCGAGCCCAGGATGCAACAAAAAAATTGCCAAAATTGTTCTATCGCTTACTATTTGTGCAAAACATCGCAAACCGCTCATCATTTGCAGTATTTTCGTCCAAATGCAGTGTGTTTTTACGCCACTGCACTAAGTGATTTACAGATGCTTATCGTAGTTTGGTCGTCGCGCGCCAGAAGCACAACGCCATTTTTCATTTAAAAGTGCGCAACTTTTTTTATTGGATCGGGTTTGATTGAACATTTTTTCAACTAACACAATGCAAGACGGGATTGTTCGTTAACGGAGGACACTGTCGGCGTGTTAAAGAGGGAGGCATTATTGATTGTCTGAAGACGGCTCAACGTTGTCAGCGAGGGAAAATCTGAAAAGATTTTACGCGGTGCTACAGCAAAATCGATTGTAATAAGCGACTAAGCAATAATAAAAATGCGGGCACGCTTACGAAAGCGTGCTCAGGTTTATCAATTTGCTTCTTTTTAAAGTGACACTGGTGTTACCCTCCAGCCCATTGTTCTCGTTACTTACCCCCTGTGACGTGCAACTGAGCTCGACGCATCATTGTATGCCAGACGCTACAAGATGTTGATGAGCCGGGATTTGCGGTCAGATGCATACTTATGAGTAAAAAAACGACACCACTCACTACACCCTATTTGCAGTTTGACCGTCAGCAATGGGCCGCCCTGCGCGACTCAGTGCCAATGACGCTCGCTGAAGGCGAAATTGAACGACTACGCGGTATCAATGAAGATCTCTCCTTAGAAGAGGTTGCTGAAATCTATTTGCCGCTCTCACGTCTGCTTAACTTCTATATCAGTTCTAATCTGCGCCGTCAGGCCGTGCTGGAGCAGTTCCTTGGCACTAATGGGCAAAAGATTCCCTATATCATCAGTATTGCCGGCAGTGTTGCTGTAGGTAAAAGTACAACCGCGCGTGTGTTGCAGGCACTGCTTAGTCGCTGGCCAGAACATCGTAAAGTCGAGTTGATTACAACTGACGGCTTTTTACACCCCAATGCAGTGTTGAAAGAACGGGGGCTAATGAAGAAGAAAGGCTTCCCGCAATCTTACGATATGCACCGTCTGGTGAATTTTGTATCCGATTTGAAATCAGGCGCTAGTCAGGTCACTGCGCCAGTTTATTCACACCTTATTTATGATGTGATCCCGGATGGCGATAAGGTGGTACAACAGCCTGATATTTTGATTTTGGAAGGCTTAAATGTGCTTCAAAGCGGGATGGATTATCCCCACGATCCGCATCATGTATTTGTTTCTGATTTTGTCGACTTCTCAATTTATGTCGATGCACCTGAAGCATTATTAGAACGTTGGTATGTTAATCGTTTCTTAAAATTCCGCGAAGGTGCCTTCAGCGATCCAGATTCTTATTTCCACCATTATTCTCAGCTCCCCAAAGATGAGGCGGAAAATATTGCTCGCGGGTTATGGAAAGAGATTAACTGGCTGAATCTCAATGAAAATATCCTTCCAACTCGAGAGCGTGCCAGCCTGATTATGACCAAATCTGCAGATCATGCCGTGCAAAGTGTTCGCTTGAGAAAATAATTTTTGATATTTAAACGCCCTTCTTTCCGAGGGCGTTTGATTTTTTTAGGTCAATTCAGATTAATTACCAGGTCGCAGCGAAATCTCACCACCAACCCAGGATTTCACTTCACCTTCTTGCTCCAGTAATAAACCACCCTGCTTATCAATACCACGTGCAATGCCATGGACTTCTCTATCGCCAATCAGCAACTTAACCGGGCGATTGATAAAGTTGTCCAGAGCATCCCAGCGCTCTACAAACGGTGCCAATCCATCTCGCTCGAAAATCGGCAGTGCTTCACGCAGATGATTAATGATTTTTGCAGCCAGCTCATTGCGATTAATTTCTACACCGGCTTCCTGCAAATTAATCCATCCCTGATTAATTTCAGAGGCTCCTTCTGAGCGCATCACCAGATTGACGCCTGCGCCCATGACAATTTGCGCTGCATCGCCTGTTTTGCCGGTTAGTTCAACCAGAATCCCGGCCAATTTACGATCGTTCAGGTAAAGATCATTGGGCCATTTGACACGCACATCAGGTGCACCCAATGACTGAATCACCTCGGCCATCACGATACCAATCACCAGGCTGAGTCCCATTGCTGCAGCGGGACCTTGCTCAAGTCGCCAGTACATCGACAGATAGAGATTAGAACCAAAAGGAGAAAACCACTTTCTGCCACGGCGGCCACGGCCTGCTTGCTGATATTCTGCAATACAGGCATGACCAGAAGGCAACTGATCCATCCTATCCAGCAGATACTGGTTGGTAGAATCAATCACAGGGATGACATCTAAATCTGGTTGATGCAGATGCGAAAGAATATCGGCTTCATTCAGCAATTGAATGGGGGCAGGCAAGCTATATCCTTTTCCTGTGACGGTATAGACATCCAGACCCCAGCTCTTCAGGGTTTGGATATGCTTATTAATGGCTGCACGGCTCATACCCAATGCTTCACCCAACTGCTCGCCTGAATGGAATTCTCCATCAGCCAGCAGCGCGACCAATTTCAGCGGAACACTATTATCTTTCATGAAATGACCTCAACGGCGTTACGTTCGCCTTGAGCACCAATGAAGCGAACCTCTGGCTCGAGCCAAACATTGAATTTTTCACCCACGTGGTTTCGCACCTCGTGCGCTAAAGCAACGATATCCTTTGGCGTTGCCTGGTTTTCATTGATTAACACCAGTGCCTGGTGACGGTGTACCGCAGCACCACCTACCTGATATCCCTTTAGATGACATTGATCGATCAACCAACCTGCCGCTAATTTCACGTCACCATTTGCCTGCGGATAATGCGGCATCCCCGGCCATGCTTTTAATAACTCATTAGCCAACTTGAGTGTGATAAGCGGGTTTTTGAAAAAACTGCCTACATTTCCCGTTACGCGCGGGTCGGGCAATTTGCTCTGGCGCATTTGGCAGACGGCATTGAACACATCCCATGCGCATACAGTGGCCGGGTTCAGTTTCGCTAAATCGCCGTAATTCAGTACCGGCTTCCATTGCTTTGCCAAACGAAGTCCGACAGCAACTATAACGTGATTATCCTTCATCTCGTGCTTAAAGATACTGTCACGATAACCAAACTGACACGCTTCTCGATCCAGGCGACTGATTTTTTGTGTGGGTAGATGCAGCACATCGACGTAGTGGCAAATATCCTTAAATTCAACACCATAAGCGCCAATATTCTGGATAGGCGCTGAACCAGCCTTGCCGGGAATTAACGCAAGATTTTCCAGGCCGGTAATACCTTTCTTTAAAGTATGCTCAACCAGCTCGTGCCAGTTCTCACCTGCACCGATATGCAAATGCCATGATTCAGCCTCTTCCTCAAGTGAAATACCTTTGATGGCGTTAATAATCACGCCACCATCAAAGTCTTCCAGGAATAGCACATTGCTGCCCTCACCTAATACGATGAAAGGTTGATTCGCCTGTTGAGTTGCTTGCCATGCGCTCATGATGGCTTCGGATGTGTCTGCGATATACAGCGCTTGTGCACTGACTTCGAGACCCAGTGTGTTGAAAACTTTTAGAGAAGTGTGGGGGCTGGACATTTCACGGCCTTTACTGATTTATCTGGCCGTAGTTTACCCGATCAGTTAGTCACGGGTGGGATGTTTTCGTGGCTTTTAGCCCTGATTTCGCCAATTTGCAGACGTAAAAAAACCCTGAACTTTCGTTCAGGGTTTCTTCACTTATTTAATGCCTGGCAGTTCCCTACTCTCGCATGGGGAGGCCCCACACTAC
>NZ_JBBCKX010000034.1:0-47722 GCF_037153115.1 Pantoea sp. USMM079 | reverse complement strand
TTTATTCACAAAGAAGCGATGTGAGCGGTATTGCTTATCCAGAAGCGCAAAGCGGGGTTCAATAATAATGAGATAACTAACCTGGTCTGCGGAACCCGTCAGACGGCGGAAGTCAGTGATATAACCGTGAACAATTTTCTGCGAATCGGGTTCCAGCAGAGAGCCGGTTCTCATGGTCAGCGTTACCGCTTTGCGCAGCATCTTCTCTGGCGAGATGTCTTTATCGGGGCTGGTGAAAAGCACGTCATATTGGTAATTCGCGCTCAGCGTTTCCGTACCGTTCAGACTCTCAACATCAATAACAGCATTGCAGGCGGGAATGTGAAGAGAGTAGCGATTCTGGGTAGAGGATAAAACCGATGCTGCGCTAAGTAACATTTCACTTGGGGTCATTGTCATTCGCTCCGTGATGACGGATGGTTCAATCCCTTTCAGGAAAGCGGGTTAGATAAGAATTCAGTGTATTGAGTTGAAACGGTCAGGCATTTAATAAAATTAAACGCTAATATCCGCGGCCTATGTAATAGGTGATTTCGTTTCGCTGAAGGGGAACGCTGATAACGCCCGTGTTGTAAACTTTAAAAGCCACGGAAAAGTTCCTGATCGGTTTACGCTTGGTCTGAGTTGTCAGACCAAACTGAGCAACATAAACAATTTCTGAACTGTTGATAATGTCCTCAGTCAGGCAGAGAAGCAGACTGTTATCGGTTCTATATTCTGCTATTCCTGGCTGCTTAACAGAGTTCCGATTTTCTCTTTCAAAGAGGTAAAAATATGAAAATGAATAATTATCAGGTTTTAATACAGTGAAGCATATGCGGCCATCAACTTTGCTGACCAACGTTTGCTGAGAAGGTGTAAATTTATCGCCAATACAACCTGACAATACAAACACCATGAGTAAAGAGCACTTTTTTAATATCAAGGTCGCACCTGAAAAAATCACTTTGTTATTTATGCGTTAAATTTATTTGACAGGAAGAAGTATTTAAAATCTATCAAATTCTTCGACCAAGATAATGCACAACCTCATCCTGTTGCAATGGAATATTCACAAAATCTCCATCTTTAAATTCCATCGCAGTGGAGAAAAGCCGTAGATTCTGTCGATTTCCACTCTGATTCAAAACAAACCTGACAATATACTTTCCCTTAGTTAAATCCATGGAAGTAAAATCGTTTAAGCATATATACTCATTATTGACTACCTCCACAGCATCCCTCCCCACAAACTCTCTATTTTCGCTTTGCCCCCGTTTAAAAATGGTTATATTTCCCACTGTAACATCATCGACGCGCCTGACTTTAAAACACACTTTATTTCCTTTACTTTCAACCTTAGCCACTTCAGAAAACGTGACCTTTTCTCCAATACAACCAGTTATGATAAATGCAACAATCATAGGCAACCAATTTACTCTTGGGATAAAATCATCCTTCAACATGGAAAACCTCAGAGAACACATCTATACCTTTCATCGAGAACAGGCTGGGTAAGTTGGTTTGCTAACGATATTTAAAAGTCCGTTTTTCCGTCAACATAATCTCACTCAGAGATGAAGCTTGGGAAATAATCTTCTCTTTTTAATGGAAAATTATAGACCCGACTATTCTTCAACCTTATGGCCGCTACTTTTCTAAAGGATGGAAGTGTTTCCAGCCTGGACAATAGGCCATAATGAATAATATATTCTTTTTTTTCTGATGCAGGCAACCAGGGTAATGGCATGCAGCGTTTATTATTTACTGCTATTAAGTCGCTGCCATCGATTGTTTTCCTAGGCCCTGATCCACCTTTATTTTTTATTGAAATCACACTGAAATAATACGCTTTGCTTTGGGGTATATTTATACATAGCATATCATCAATAACGCTCATATCGGCATCGCGTTCAAACTCGACAGGATCTTCTCCCAAAGTACACCCGACTATAGCGAAGCATGTGAATATGCCGATGAAATATAATTTCATAAATTTCACCATGTAAAACCTCTCAGTGCTTTCATATAAGCTAAACAGGCTTCAGGCTCACTCAATGCTCTAACAGATTTGACATAGTCATACAACCTTAACTCATTCCATCGACCAAATCCCCACTCAGTAAGAATATAGTTATCAGCAATTATTTGAGCCTGTTGCTCCATCGAGTATTCACTCAATAGTCGGCCGTCAAGATCATAAGCATATGTAGCCATAAAACTGAGCATACCGCGATAGATAACGCACATAGCCTGATTACACATAAGACGAAGAAACGTCCTCTGTATGAAATTAGTGCGGGTCAGTCCGTTGATAAACTGAACCGCTAATATCCCCGCCCCATGTAATAACTGATTTCGTTTTGCAGCAGCGGAACACTGATAAATCCCGTTTTTTCAGCTTTAAAAGCCACAGAAAACTTCCGAATCGGTTTACGTTTGGTCTGTGTCGTCAGACCAAACTGCGCAACATAAACAATTTCTGAATCGCTTACTGTGTCCTCAGCCAAGCAAAGAAGCAGGCTGTTATCGGTTTTGTATTCTGCTATTTCTGGGTGCTTAACAGAGTTCCGATTTCCTCTTTCAAAGAGGTCAAAATATGAAAGTGAATAATCATCAGGTTTTAATACAGTGAAGCAGATGCGGTCAGCATCTATGCTGAGAGGAGCAGTATCTGAAAGCGTGAACCTGTCTCCTGGACATCCTGCCAGGAGAAATACGATTACTGACAAAGCCAACCTGCAACTAATTATCCTCTGAGATACATTCACCAAGGGAATCCTCTCAACGCATGTTTATATTTCTGCGAAATAATAGACTCATCCAGGTTTCCGTCCAACGTGACATAACTACGACGCCGGTACTCCATAAATGTATTATACCCCTCACTCGCCAGTAGAAAATTATCTGCAATAATTTGTGCCTGTTGCTCCATCGGATACTCACTCAGTAGCCGTCCATCCAGTTCATAGCGATAGCTCGCCAGCCAGCTTATGAGCCCCCTACATATCACGCACATTCCCTTTTGGTGCTGCCATACATGGCTGAGCTCGTGTATAAAAGTATGTCTGTCGGCAAGGTCACTCTGAGCCAGGTCAACAAAATCGTTCCGGTAAAGTGGCGGACGGTAAAATATTTCTCCCTTCGGCGTCATAGCAACAGCTTCATTTTGCAAACCAAACGGCAGATAGTTGTCTTTATGGATCCATACCTTGTGATAATCAATTTTGTCCCGGAACACCGTCCTGGCAAGCACGATTTCCCCTTTACTCATCAGCCGCAGGCTACCTTCTTTGGCTGCCGCATCTCTTTCAGTTTTGTTCATGAATGAGATTCTCAAATGTCATCAGCACACCGTCCTCTTCGTTCCAGTCCAGGCTGAGAGTGCCAGGCAACTGCCCGCTGGCCTGATATTGCAAAAGCTGCTGACTCAGCACCGGTAAAATCTGCTGGTTGAGCAGGCTGTCGACGTTGCGCGCGCCAGTGTCTGGCAGCAGGCAGGCGGCAGTCAGGGCGTCGTACAGCGCCGCTGAAATTTCTGTTGCCAGGCCGTAGTGACGCTGTAGCCGTTGACTGACCTGGCCAAGCTTCATTTCGATGATGGTGCGCATCGCTTCTGCAGCCAGCGGGCGATAAATCACCGTCTGGAAGCGCGCCAGCAGCGCGGGCTGGAAATGGTCGCGGATAACCGGGCGCAGCAGTTCCTGCAGGTCAGCTTCACTGGCGTCCGGCTGTTCGTCCAGTTTCTGCATCAACGCGTCGCTGCCGAGGTTAGAGGTCATCAGGATAACGGTGTTGCGGAAGTCAATCTCCCGCCCCTCGCCGTCGCGCATAAAGCCCCGATCGAACACCTGATAGAACAGGTTAATCACGTCGCGGTGCGCCTTCTCCACCTCGTCAAGCAGCACCACGCTGTACGGGCGTTTGCGCACCGCCTCGGTCAGTACGCCGCCCTGCCCGTAGCCCACGTAGCCCGGCGGTGAGCCCTTGAGCTGGCTTACCGTGTGTGCCTCCTGATACTCAGAGAGGTTGATGGTAATCAGCGATTTCTCACCGCCGTACAGGGTGTCGGCCAGCGCCAGCGCGGTTTCCGTTTTACCCGTACCGCTGGTGCCCACCAGCAGGAACACACCTTGTGGCCCGTTCTCGGCAGTCAGGCCGGTTTTCGACGCGCGCAGGCGCTGTGCAATGGCGTTCAACGCCATCGGCTGGCCGACCACGCGCGCTTCCAGCGCCTTTTCCAGCGTCAGCAGCTCCGTCTGCTCGTCCTTCATTAAGGAAGAGAGCGGCACGCCGGTCCAGTCTGCAATCACCCCCGCCACCGTGCGCGCGTCCACGTCCAGCGTCATCAGCGGCTCCCCCTGCTGCAGCGCATGAAGAGCGGACTGAAGTTCAAAGCGGCGCACCTGCTGAGAAGCATCCTGCCGGCTGAGCAGCAGCGTCTCCGTCAGCTCACGCTCGGCCACCCAGCTCAGCTCCAGCTGTTCGAGACGTTCATCCGCGTTGGCCAGTTCTTTCAGAATGTCATGCATGCGCGCCTCCTGAACGGTGCCGCCCAGCGCTTGATCATCCAGGATAGCGCGCTTCTCAATATTCAGGGCATCGGTGCGGGCACGCAGCTGCGTGATAGCTTCCGGCACCGTGTCCTGGCTCATGCGCACGCGCGCGCTCGCGGTGTCGAGCAGGTCTACCGCCTTGTCCGGCAGCTGGCGTCCGGTCAGGTAGCGACGGGACAGCGTGACGGCGGCGCGCACGGCTTCGTCGGTGATGTGCACACCGTGGTGCTGCGCGTAGCGAGACTTCAGGCCACGCAGCATCAGGCAAGCGGTCTCGTCGTCCGGCTCATCGACTTTCACCATCTGGAAACGGCGCTCAAGTGCGGCATCCTTCTCGAAGTACTGCTTGTACTCGCTCCAGGTCGTGGCGGCGATGGTGCGCAGTTCGCCGCGCGCCAGTGCGGGCTTCAGCAGGTTAGCTGCATCCGCGCCGCCTGCCTGATTGCCCGCGCCGATGATGGTGTGGGCCTCGTCGATGAACAGCAGCACCGGCTGCTCAGCCTGCTGCACCTCAGTAATGATGTTCTTCAGGCGCTGCTCAAACTCACCCTTCACGCCCGCACCCGCCTGCAACATGCCAAGATCCAGGGTGCGCACGCTGACCGTGCTCAGGCTGGCTGGCACGTTGCCTTCCGCAATGCGCAGCGCCAGCCCCTCGACCAGCGCAGTTTTGCCCACGCCTGGTTCGCCCACCAGAATCGGGTTGTTCTTGCGGCGACGCGAGAGGATGTCCACCATCTGGCGGATTTCATTATCGCGCCCATACACCGGGTCAATCTTCCCGCCCCGCGCGTCGGCGGTAACGTCGCGGGTGAAGCGGGACAGCGCCTCAGCGGTGGTAGCAGGCGCAGCGCCCGCCAGCGCAGGTGGCTCGCACTCCTCTGCGTTCAAGCACCCCAGAGGTTCGTTCGGCTGCAGCGCGTCGGGTCGTTCGTCCGACTGCTCGTCCAGCGGCGGGCGCAGCGCCGCCATCTGGCGCGGGCTCAGCGTGAGGATTGGCCAGAGTGCGTCACAGCGAGTCAGCGAGTGGTTGCCAATGATGGCTGTCAGCAGGTGTACGCTTCGAATACGCTCCTCACCGTCCACCGAGGCCGCCAGCCAGGCCTCCTTCAGCAGGTGGTGCAGACGGGAGGACAATTCCGGGCGGCTGCGCACCAGGCGAGGCTGACCGTCGAGAAAGTCCAGCAGCCCCTGCCAGACGCCGTCCATGTCCCACTCATAGCGCCTGGCCATCACCGTGATATCGCCCTCTCCCTGCTCCAGCAGCTTCAGCAGCCAGTGCTCGGGGAAAATTTCCGCGTGCGCGCGGGTCTGGCACAGCGAGGCAGCGGCCTCCAGCGCACGGGCGCAGAAGGGATTAAGACGGCGCAGCAGCGCTGCAGACTGGTGTTCCATAGGTGTTCTCTCCGTTTCAGGCACGCTACCGCCCCTGGCCGTTAACCGAGGCCCATAAGGTCTGAGGTATCTGTACATCAGTGTGTTTTTCAGGGCTGCACCCGCGCGCAGGCGCAGACCTGAAAAAGCGGACGGCGAACCGTCCGCACGGGCTTACGCGGTGGCGCGTTCGTTCCAGGAATCGGAATGAATGATGTTGCCGTCCTTGTAGGTCCAGGTGATTTTTTCGTAGCGCAGCTCAATCATCTCCAGATGGTTGTGCTTCTCTTTGGAAGGATCCTTAATGTCGTGCATGACAGGATTCACCTTCACCACCTTCACGTTCTCAAGCCTGGTGTTGAAGTACTCGACTTCCTGTCCTGCGTCGCTGATGCGATACCACTTGAACTCCGCCGACTTCAGGGTCTGACCGGTAGTCACGGCCTTGTAGAGGTACGGGCTCGACGAGTCGATTTCCTTGGTGAACAGGAACGGCGTGTGAATGCGGGTGCCGGTCAGCTTGCCGGTGTTGTTGTCGGTCGGGATGTACAGGTTATGCTCCTGTGCCACCACCTCAATGCTGCCCTCGCGGTCCTGCACGTCTACTGAACCCTTGATGTCCGCGCCGCCGTCGTCCTTCAGCCACAGATAAACTGGAATTGCCATGTTGTTACTCCTTTTCAGACTGAGAATGGCCATCATCCTGTGATGACCGGGTTTGTGCGTCTGGCACGCGGCAGGCATCCGCCTGTGGCACCAGACTGATTTCGACCCGGCGGTTGAGCGCACGCCCCTCCGCCGACTCGTTTGTTGCAACCGGACGATCCTGACCGTAGCCCTGTACCGCGAAGCAGCTCTCCGGCACATCGCCGGTGTCACGCATCCAGTCGCGCACCGCTCCGGCGCGCTGTAGTGAAAGCGCCTGGTTGAGCCGGGGATTGCCGGTGCTGTCGGTATGGCCAGCGACGACAATCAGCCAGCCGGGTCGTGCCTTGATGCCCACCAGTGCATTGATGAGTACTTTGTCGGACCCCGCCCTCAGCGCCGCTTTGCCCGATTCAAACAGCGACAGGCTGTCAAGCCGCACCGTCTGCGGTCCCTCCACTACCTGCTGAATTACGGGTGCTGGCGCGGGGGGCGGTGCCCAGCGATGGATGGCTGCGTTTACCGGCGCAATGAGCCGCAGGCCCTGATAAAGTCCCACGCCATATCGCAGTGGTTCACCGCTGCGCTGCCAGACATCAAGCTGCGTGCGGTCACGGATAAGCGCATCGCGAGCAAGTGTTTTCGCTGCAACAGCGCCCTCCGGCAGGCTGTGCCACAGCGCAAGGTGATCGGCCACGCTGCGCACAAGGCGTTGGTTATGAATAAAGGAAGCAAGCATGGCCAGCGCCAGAAACAGGCCCAGCATCATCCCGACCCTACGCGCCGTGAGCAGCCAGCGGCTGATGCCTTTCCGCAGTGGCATACCAGGCAGCAGGACGTCCGGCAGCGGCAGTGAAGGCGGAGACGCATAGTTTTCAGGCGACAGTGTGGTCAGCCCGACGGTATGCTGCTGCCACAGGTTGCCCGGCAGCGACTGTACTGGCGTCAGGCAAACGCCGATCTGGCACGAGCTTGCGGTGTGCGAAGCCGCGAACTGCCCCGCATACCATTGCATCAGGCTTTGCAGTCTGAGTGCGTGATGAAAATGCAGGGGATCCCGGGTGATCCACTCCGCCAGCGAAAGGCGGGCGTCATTTTCCGGATGAAACTGAAACTGCGGATGTTCTGGCGTAAAGCTGAACCAGTGCGTGTGCTCATCCACTGATGAGCCCCATATCACGGTCCACAATGGCAGCAACCCTTTCAGCACAAGCCGGCACTGTGAATAGGCCCGCAGCCATCCACTCTGCTGCTGTGTCAATATGTCAGCGGAGGTGTGCTGCCCGGGGATGATCGCCAGCATCACTGAAAGCTGAGGTAGCAGCGCCGAATACTGCTGTGCCAGCCGTTCCGCCAGCGCGGGCAGTTCACCAGGCTGGCGCACGTTCAGATACCACCCCAGCCGGGTCTCGCGGTGTGTCAGATCACCAAACAACGGTGCCGTATCCCCGATAACCAGAATTACCGGCCCGCAATATGTTTCCGGCGGCAGGCTGGCATCAATGTCCGGTTGGTGATCAGTGGCATTACGCTGCAAATGCCACAGAAGAAAACCGGCCACTAGCAGCACCAGCACACAGAGCGCCACCGTGTTCAACGGCTTCAGTCCCGAAAAGCCCACTACCAGCAGGATAGCGAGCACGGCTGCCAGCAGCGTCAGTCCCTGACGTGAATCGGGTCGGACCATTACTGTGCACCTGCCATGCGCGACACCATCTCTGCCAGCCTTGACTCCAGCACGAACCAGAGCCCGCCAAGCAGCACCACTGCTGCCACCCAGCTCAGCCAGTAAAAGCGGCGTCCGCTGCGCAGACCTGCAGGCCGTACCACCAGCGGCGCATCTTCCGGCAGCGCAAAAGGCGGCACGCGGGCAGCCAGCGCACTCACCACGTCTTCACGACGTTCGTCATCCTGCGCGCGGTAATGCCCGACGAACCCCAACTGCAGGGTGCGGTAAAAGCAGATCAGCACCGTAATGTCTGCTGCAGGTTCGTTCAGCACGGTGCGGATGCGATCCCAGAGTGCTTCACCGCCGTTCAGTGAACCAAAGAAGCGCACCTGCAACGGATCACGGGTCCAGCGCAGCCAGCCATCGTCCTGACTCCCTCTGTTTAGCACTGCCTCATCCAGCAGCACGCAGAAGGCATAAAGCATGTGGTCACGGCTGGCCTCGCTGAACCCGGCCTCAGTCAGCGCCTCGCGGGCTGATTTCACCCAGCCCGCCGCGCGTCGGTATAGCGCGTCGCCGTTTTCAATTTGCTGTCCGCAGCGCAGCTGGCTGACCATCAGCCAGCCCTGAAAAAAAAGATGCTCTGTCAGTTTGTTGGGATTATTCATGAGCGCAGCACCGCGTAGAGTTCCAGTTTCAGCTCACCGAGCGATTCCGGCGTGTAGAAGGTACAGCCGCCGGAGGCCAGCATTGCCCGAGCCGCATCCGTTGAGAGATCCAGCGCGAAATACTGATTTTCCAGGCGTAACGGGATGGCCGCAGGAACATGTGGCAGCGGGCGGATGACCATACCGCTCAGCGCAATATTCACCACCTCAGAAACATCGTCCTGGCTGCCGGCTTTACACAACAGCGGGAAGCGTGCCTGAAACTCGTGATTCGGCAGGGAAGAGCGAACGGACAGATAAAAGTCCGCACCTTCGCGCAGTCGTGCATCGTGGAGTTTTCCCCTCCACAGCACGCCCTGTTTTTCCAGGTCGATGGCGATAACGCGAGAAGGCAGGCTTGCCTCCAGCAGCGTATCCAGCAACGTGAAAAGCGGCGGGAAAACCTGCTCTGGCGCGTTGTGCCGATAGGCCGGGATATCGTCCGGCGCGTTCTCGAGGGAAAATGTCAGCAGACTGCCCGCAAGGCGCACCAGCTCACGATAAAGCAGTTCAGGATGCCGCGACGGTGACTGATACAACTCTGTCAGCACCGGCTCCGCGCTGTTCAGCGCATTGAGCAGCCAGAACAGAGAAACGTCGGACACGGCAAAATCCGCCATGCGTTCGTTACTCTCGCGGCGCAGTTGCATCAGACGTTGACGGCGTGCCTGCAGGCGATGAAGCAGATCACCCAGCGCCGCGACCAGCGCCGGGCTCGCAGCCAGTGACAACATGGGGGGAATAAACGTGGTGTCGCGCATCCACTGCCCCTGAGCGTTGCGCACCAGACGGGCAACCGGACAAGTCAGGTACGCCACGTTTTCCTGATGCGCCAGCCGCAGGCGCAGCGCATAACGCTGTACCGCAATCTCGGTACGCTCGTGACCGGCCAGCTCCTGCACGCGCTCCCGGGTGGCGACCCAGCGGCGCGGACGTTCGCTGTCCGCACCGTTTTCCAGATTACCGCCGTTGGCGTTGATCAGCGGCAGCGCCAGTACCACCTCTACGCTGTCCCGGTCCGTCACATCAGTTAACTCACAGACAGGTGGCAGAGTGTCAGCCAGACGGGTTTCGACTAGGGAGCCATCGGCAAAACGGACGGCGATGTGCGTCGCATTCAGCTTTGACAGCGCCAGCGCGCCCTCGTCGAATTCGGCACACAGCACGCCCCAGGGGTGTGCTAGCGTCATGCCAGCGACGGTACCTGCCACGTGCGCGTCCCACATAGCCTGCTGCTGGAACTGTTGCGGCGTCAGAAACGCGCCGTCTTCCCATAACGGACGGTAAATTTTCATTCCCGATAGCCGCCTTACGCTTTCGCTTTTGGCATCTGAGATACCAGCGACAGATTGACGTCCATGCCTTCCACCTGGAAATGCGGCACTGCGAACAGCTTCACGCGGAAGAAGCCCGGGTTATCTTCGATATCTTCCACAATCACTTTGGCATCGCGCAGCGGATGGGAAGCCTGCAACTCATCGCCCGGATCGGTCATTTCAGTTACCAATCCACGCACCCAGGTATTCAGCTCCAGTTCCAGCAAGCGGCGATCTTTGGTGGTGCCGATGTTTTCGCGCTGAATCAGCTTCAGATAATGCGCGATGCGTGATAGCAGGAAGATGTAAGGCAGGCGCGCATTGATGCGACTGTTGGCGGTGGCATCTGCGGTGTCATACAGCGCCGGTTTTTGCGCGGAGTTTGCGGAGAAGAAGCAGGCGTAATCACGGTTCTTGTAGTACGAAAGCGGGATAAAACCGAGGTTCGCAAATTCAAACTCGCGGGTTTCAGGGATCATCACTTCAGAAGGGATTTTCACCTGATTACCGGTGCCGAGGTCATACAGGTGAATCGGCAGATCCTGCACCGCACCACCCGCCTGTGGGCCACGAATCTGCACGCACCAGCCGTTGTTGATAAAGCTTTTCACCATGTTGGCGGCGAAAGCGAAAGACGAATTGGTCCAGAGATACTTATCGTGATCCGGCCCTTTCACCTCTTCAACATAGTTAAAACTGCGCACCGGCACGGTATCTGGTCCGTACGGCAAACGGCCCAGCACACGCGGCATGGTCAGGCCGATATAGCGTGAATCATCGGTGTCGCGGAAGGATTTCCACTTGATGTATTCAGCACGATCAAAGTAATTGCCGATGTCTTTGATGGCAGCCACTTCCTCCATCGAATCCTTGAGGAAAAATGCCGGACCCGCTGAACCGATAAACGGCATATGGGCCGATGCCGCAACTTTCGAGATATTACGCAGCAGCGCGATATCCTGCGCAGAGGCATCGAATTCATAGGCAGAGATCACCGCGCCAATCGGTTCGCCGCCCGGCGTGTCGTACTCGGCAACGTAAGTCTGCAGGTACAGGCCGCTCTGGATAATTTCCGGTGCGTCTTCGAAGTCCTGACGCAGATCCTCTTTCGACACATCAAGCACTTCCAGCTTCACGTTCTGACGGAAATCAGTTTTATCCACCAGTGATTTCAATCCACGCCACACCGATTCCACCTTCTGGAATTCGTCATGGTGCATCACCGCATCCAACTGGCGGCTGATCTGATAATCCAGCTCGGCAATGTGGTGATCCAGCAGGTTTTTATCCAGTTTTTCGACTTTCTCACCGCTGATTTTTAAGCGATTAAGAAACACCTGCATCGCCGCCGTAACGCGCTCGTCAGCAGTGGCGTCTGACATCGCCTGATTGTCTTGCCAGACATTCAGGTCACTCAGTGAGCTAACCGGATTAAGATTAATTTTGTCGAACAACGAGGCGTACACGCCTTCCGCCGCAGAGTTTTCAAGCACGGTGGTGCCACCGGAAGACAGGGTTTCATTCTGAACTGACATCAGCATCGTCTCTCATTTAGTCCGTTAAAAGGGTTCAGCCGTTATCGCTGGCAAGTGCAGAAAGTTCTAAACGCAGTTCGTCACTCAGTGCCGGGTCTTTCAGGATGATCTCCAGCTCTTTGCGGAAAGTGACGTTATCGAGCAGATTGGATTTGAGATCGCGTAGCAGATTGCGCATCGCGAGCATCGCTTTGAGTTGCGGAATTTGGCGGGCGACCTGTTCAGGTTCGAAGTCTTTAATGTTACTGAAGGTCAGATTGATGGCTTGTTCACTGCCATCCGCTGACAAGGTATCCGGTACGGTGAGCCGTACTGATGGCGAGAAGTCAGCGAGCACGCTGTCGAAGTTGTTTTTATTGACGTTGACCTTTTCGCGTTCGCTCAGCACGCGATCTTCCTGACCATTACTGAAATCACCGGTCACCAGCAGTTTGAGCGGCAGCTCCATTTTGCGTGCAGCGCCGCCTGTATGAACGTCGAGTTTGATGTTAACGCGCGCTTTGGGTATTTCATTTTGATAAGAATTACTCATATTTACTCCTGTAAGTGAAGCGCGGAAAGCACGCTTTAAGCACACTTTCCTTGTGTGATTCTGCGCGAATATATCTTAGGCTCAATGCGGATAGCAACAGGGTAAGATGATCTTTGTGATCTGATTTATATAGGAAATTTCTTACTTTTTATTTTAAGTCGTTGAAGTTAAGCGCGGTTCAGGCCCAGGAAGGGTCTGAAAATTTATGTTGTATACACTGTTTTATTAACTGAAATCGTTAAGATAAATCGCAAGAAACATCCTAAAAGTTAATGTATTTCAGAGTGGGATTGTTAACCAATAAAATTACTTATTAGCGGGTTTGGATATGAAAAAACCCGCCGAAGCGGGTTTGAAAGGAGGTTAACTATTACGCTGCAAGTGACTACTCACAAATGCGCGACACCGGTCTGAGAGCGGATCAGTAAACACCTGCTGTGGCGGCCCCGACTCTTCGATTTTGCCCTGATGCAGAAACACCGCTTTGTTGGAGACATCACGCGCGAAGCCCATTTCGTGGGTGACGATGATCATCGTACGTCCCTCTTCAGCCAGGCTGCGGATCACCCGTAACACTTCGCCCACCAGTTCAGGGTCGAGAGCGGAGGTGGGCTCATCGAAAAGAAGCGCTTTGGGCTGCTGTGCCAACGCACGCGCTATCGCCACACGCTGCTGCTGCCCACCTGAAAGCTGCGATGGCCACGCGTTGCGCTTTTCATACAGCCCGACTTTATGCAACAGAGCTTCGGCTTCTTCAATCACCTCTTTTTGACTGCGTTTCTGCACATGTACCGGCGCTTCAATAATGTTCTGCAGCACCGTTTTGTGCGGCCACAGATTGAAACTCTGGAAGACAAAACCCAATTGCATGCGCATCAGTTTGATACGACGCTGCTGCTCACGGCTGAGTTTCTCGTGGGGATTGTCAATGGTGACCACCTCATCCCCGACCGCGATTTCCCCGCCTTGCGGCACTTCAAGAAACGGAATACAGCGCAATAGCGTACTTTTTCCGGAACCACTGGCGCCAATCAGTGATATCACGTCGCCATCCTGCGCCGTCAGGCTGATGTCATGAAGCACCTCATGCCCGCTATAACTTTTTCTGAGATGACTCAGGGCGATAGTGGGTTTACTCATTGACGTGCTCCAACATGATAAGGTGACAAACGGCGCTCCAGCAGCGCCACCGCTTTACTGACCAGCACAGTCAGCAGCAGATAAATGATCGCCGCACTGATAAACACCTCCAGCGCGCGGAACGTCTCCGACACAATCGAGTCCGCGATACCGGTCATTTCCATCAGGCTGATGGTGCTGACCAGTGAAGTGGATTTGATCATCGAGATAATTTCATTGCTGTAAGCAGGCAACGCCTGACGCACGGCGAGCGGCAAGGTGATGCGGCGCAGCGTCGTGAAGCGCGACATACCGCTAACTTTGGCTGCCTCAAGCGACTGCACGCTAACGGCATTAAGACCACCACGAAGAATCTCCGAGGTGTAAGCCGCATCGTTAAGCACCAGCGCAATCAACCCGCACCAGTAGGGATCGCGCAGCAGCGGCCACAGCACACTTTCGCGCACTGCCGGTAAACTCCCCAATCCGTAATAGATCATAAAAATCTGGATTAACAAGGGTGTGCCGCGGAACAGCCAAACGTAAAAGCGGGCAAAGACGCTACCATAGCGATTCTGGCGCAACAGGTTAAGCAATAACGCTAAAATCCCCCCACCCAGCAGTGATAAAACGGCCAGATTAAGGGTCAGTGGTAAACCGCGTAGCAACGCGGCAAGCGTATGCTGTAAGAACGTGAAATCCATCGTGGCTCCTTACAACCGCGCGCGTTGTTGCCCGCGCATGGCCACTTTTTCCACATAGCGGAAAACAAAATCGGAACAGGTGGTGATGATCAGGTAGATCACCGCGCCAACGCTGTAAAAGAAAAACGGCATTTGCGTGGAGTTGGATGCAGTGGAAATCTGGTTCATGGTTTCCACTAAGCCGGTGACGGAAACCAGTGCAGACTCTTTGATCACTGATTGCCATTGATTCCCCATGCCTGGCAGCGCGGTGCGAAGCGCCTGCGGCACGATCATGCGACGAAACAACATCAGTCGTCCCATACCTGTCACCGTAGCCGCTTCCAGCGTGCCTTTCGGGATGGCGTAAAATGCGCCACGAAACACACCACTCTGGTAAGCGCCAGAGATCAATCCGATGGCGATAGCCCCGGCGACAAAACCGTTAACATCAAACGGCCCCTGCATGCCTAATGTTTCCCCGACGAAGGAGACCACCTGGCGTCCGCCGAAGTAAAACAAATAGATCACCAGCAGTTCAGGGACGCCGCGAAACAGCGTGATATAGCCATTAGCGAGGCGCTGTTGCCAGCGCGCGCCACCTATTTGCATCCAACAGAGTAGGCTGCCGAGCACTGCGCCCAGCAGCCATGCACACAAAGAAACGGTGACGGTCACCGTGGCGGCGTCAAGCAAGACGCCGCCCCAGCCTTCGTCACCAAAACCTAACAATTGCCAGTCAATAGTCATAAGCGCTTAGCATTACTCCGCAGGCGCGACGTTCTCGCCGAACCATTTTTCTGATAGCTGTTTCAGCGTGCCATCTTTGATCATTGAAACTAAAGCCGTATCCAGCGCCGCTTTGAGCTCCGGGTTGTTCTTCTGAATGGCAATCGCTGAACCCTGCCCTAACACGCCGCCGGAGAAGCCGTAACCGGTGCTGTTCACGGTATCGGTGTGTTTTTTCACATAGGCATTCAGGTTGGTGCGTGACGCCATTACCGCATCAACGCGACCGTTAAGCAGGTCAGCAAAAGTTTCCGGGCCAGCCTGATAGGTGCGGATGGTGGCAACGTCAGCCAGATATTTGTTGAGGAAATCAGCCTGAATAGTCGCGACCTGCACCGCGATGGTTTTACCTTTGAATTTCGCTTTCAGCGCATCGATAGCTTTCGTCATGCCCGCCTCATCACCCGCCTGAACGACTTCACCGTTACCCGGCAAAGTATCTACAGCGCTACCTTTCAGGGTCACAAAACCAGACACGCTCACAGTGTACTGATGGGTGAAATCCACCACTTCTTCACGTTTAGGCGTGACGGTTACAGCATCAATAACCGCGTCATATTTGCCATCGACCAGGCCCGGGATCATGCCAGACCATTTCTGCGCCACGATTTCATATTTGAAGCCTGCACGTTTCGCCAGTTCCGCCACCATATCGGGCTCATAGCCAACAATCTTGCCGCTCGGCGTAGACTGGTTGAACGGAGGATAAGCCGCTTCGGTTGCGAATTTCAGTGTGCCAAAATCTTTTGCCTGCACCAGTGCAGAAGTTGCCAGCAGCAACAGGCCAGCGGAAGCGGTAAACAGCCCTTTACGCATCATCATAAAACCTCAGAGTTCATTATTTTAGGAGAGTAAATCGATGGCTAAACGGGCTAATGCCTGAGTGCCTGTATGAATGCTGCGTTCGTCGGGTTGATAATCCGAATTATGCAGATGATCGTCGCGTCCCGGCGCACCGGATCCAATATGAATCTGGCAACCTGGCGCCCGCTCGGTAAACAGGGAGAAGTCCTCCGCGCCAAAACTGGCACTTGGTTTCGCCACAATCGGCTTACCAAACTGGTGCGACAAAATGGGTTCGAGCACATCGATCAGCGCATCATCATTCATTAACGGGGGCACGCCGCGCTGATAGTTGACATCAATGCGTGTATTCAGCGAAAGCGCCACGCCGGCACAGATACGCTTAAAAGCGTGCTCAATATGCGCGCGTGACTCAGGTGATTTCGCCCGCACGGTGCCCTGAATCAGGCAGCTATCGGAAATGATGTTGTGCGTCGAGCCACCGTGAATATGGCCTATGGTTAACACCGCAGAATGCGCCGGATCGAGCTCACGTGAAATGATAGTTTGCAGTTGGTTGATGAGATTCACTGCTGCAATAATGGGGTCGGTTCCCATATGTGGGCGCGCAGCATGAGTGGATTTGCCGTGGACGACGACATCAAATTCGTCACTGGAAGCGGTACTGGCACCGCGCGTCAGCGCAATTTCACCTGCTGCCAGCTCGGGCTTGTTATGCAGAGTGATCGCCAGATCCACGCCCTCAGCCACGCCATCAGCAATCATCGCCTCGGCGCCACTTTCAGGCGTCTCTTCGGCTGGCTGGAAAATCAGCCGGGCCGTGCCTTTTAACTGGCTGCGATATTGCGCAACAATCGCCGCCACACCCAGCAGTGTCGCCGTATGGATATCGTGGCCGCAGGCATGCATTTTACCGGGATAGGTGCTGCTAAACGGTAAACCGGTCTGTTCCTGAATCGGCAGCGCGTCCATATCGGCGCGGATCAGAATGGTTTTGCCGGGCTGTTCGCCCACAATATCCACCACCACGCCGGTTTTGCCGACGCCCGTTTGTGGTGACAGGCCAAGGCGCAACAGTTCTTGCTCGACGATATGCGCGGTACGAATTGTGTCAAATCCGAGTTCGGGGTGCGCGTGAATATCACGGCGGATGGCAATCAGGTGCGCTTCCATGCTTTCGCTTTTGGCGCTGATGTCCCTGGCTAAAACATCTTTAAGGTCGGTCATAATTGCATTGATCTTTTCAGGCTGACGCCTGGCCTTTATGGCATTTTTATGATGATTGACCTCGTATTTATTCACAGCCATAGCAGGATTGCAACGCGCATTGCTAATGGTTACTTGCTGAAATATCGTGATATTTTGCTAATCCACTGCGTTTGCAGGATAAAAGCCCGGGTTTGCATCTTCAGTCAGTTATAACATTCATAATCCACATGAGATCATCAGAATTACTGATTTTGTGATTGAACAAAAACGGAGCATTTTTTCGGCTACATACAGCTATTTTATTTGCTCAAGCAACCACGCACGCACGGCCTGTACGCTCGTGTGTTCACGTGGACGATGGGGAGAGACCAGATACCAGCCCGCGTCAACGTTCATTCGCTGAGGAAACGCGGGCACCAGACGACCGCGAGCAAGATCGTTTTCGACAAAATGCGGACTGGTGAGGGCAATGCCCTGCCCGCTGACCGCCGCCTCTAAGGCCAGTGCAGTCTGGTTAAAACGCAAATGATGCTGATGGTGTAGCCTGTTGTGCGGGAAAAGATAAGAGAGAAACACTGGCCAAAGATGGTGCCCGTCATGCAGCAAAGCATAGCGCTCAAAGCTATCCCGATCCTGCGGATCGCCCAACCCAGCCAATAAATCCGGACTCACCACTGCCAATACGCTTTGACTGAACAGCAGCGTGGCATCCAGCCCTGCCCCAAACGGAGGACGACCATAACGCACCGCCAGATCAACCCCTTCGTGATGAAACTGCACCAATCTTTCTGAGGCCAGTACACGAAGGTCAATATCCGGCCACGCGGCGGTAAAGGCCGGTAAGCGAGGCAGCATCCAGCGGCTGGCAAAAGTTGGCGTGACACTCAAGGTCAGGTGATCCGGTTCGGGTCGCAAAGCACGTGTGGCCTCATCGATCAACTCAAACGCCTGACGGACACTCACCGCATAACCTGCACCCGCTGCGGTTAACGCCAAAGTCCGTGGCAGCCGTTCGAACAGTTTCAGCCCCAGGCTGCTCTCCAGCCCACGAATTTGCTGTGCCACCGCGCCCTGAGTGACGCCAAGCTCTTCAGCAGCGAGGCGAAAATTGAGATGACGCGTCACCGCTTCGAATACTTTCAACGCATTAAGCGGCGGTAGCGTGGGAAACCCCTGACCCATCCTGTAGTTTTCCTATCGTCAATTGCGAATCAGACTGACTCTCTGCAACCGAATTTAGCCCCTATACTGCAATAAATCGACTTCTAATCTTGAAAAGGATACGAATTATGACAGTAGAAAAAGTCGCAGTGATTGTGGCAGGCGGTAGCGGCATGGGTGCCGCAGCAGCAGAAAAACTGGCAGCGGATGGCTATAAGGTTGCGATCCTTTCCTCCTCTGGCAAAGGGGAAGCGCTGGCTGACCGATTAGGCGGATTAGGTATCACCGGGTCCAACCAGTCAGTGGATGACTTACAAAAACTGGTTGAGGCGACGATGGCGCGGTGGGGTCGCATTGATGTGCTGGTCAATAGCGCCGGACATGGGCCGCGTGCCCCGATACTGGAACTGAGTGATGATGACTGGCAGCGCGGCATGGAGACTTATTTCCTGAACGTGGTGCGCGCAGCACGTCTGGTGACGCCTATCATCCAGAAACAGGGCGGCGGCAGCATTATCAACATCTCTTCCGCCTGGACGTTCGAACCCACAGACATGTTCCCAACTTCAGCGGTTTTCCGCGCCGGACTCGCCTCATTCACTAAAATTTTCGCTGACGCTTACGCAGTGGATAACATTCGCATCAACAACGTGTTACCGGGCTGGATCGACAGTCTGCCGAAAAGTGATGAGCGTCGTGATAGTGTGCCACTTAAACGCTATGGCACGGCAGAAGAAGTCGCCGCCACCATCGCGTTCCTCGCCTCACCCGGCGCGGCCTACATCACCGCTCAGAACATTCGTGTTGATGGGGGCGTCACCCACAGCGTGTAAAACCGTTGTCTCCAGCCGCGTGAAGTCCCTTTCTGCGCGGCTGGAGGCCCCTCTCCCACTTTCGTCCCTCGCACAAACAAGACTGGTCTCGTCGATCGTAGTTTAAGAAATAGTCAGAATGTTCCTATCCGCTGCCAGACCTTTCTGAACGCAGCCACTCCATATCCGATTAAACATTCTGACCCGAGGTTTCTATGCAAACGATTTTTCGTGCACGCATCCATGCGCTTTTCAATCCTGAACGCCATCAGATCTGGCAATGGATGCTGACAGGCTGTGCCCTGTTTTGGATTGTGGCGGTGATTGCCGTGATGGGTATTCGTTAAGTTAATGTGCCTGTAGTCGCCCGGTTAATTGCTCAGGCGGCAGCAGTTCAAATGCCCTTTTCATCACCCTCGCTTCTTCTGCCGGGCTGCGACCAAACAGACGTTTGAACTCGCGATTAAACTGGGAATCACTCTCATATCCCACTCGCGCCGCGGCACCGGCGGCGGTCAAATTATCGCGAATCATCATCAAACGAGCCTGATGCAAACGTAGCGATTTAAGGTATTGAATCGGAGACGTTTGCGTCACCGTTTTAAAATGCAGATGGAAACGCGGCACGCTCATCCCCGCTTCGTTCGCCAGGTGAGGTACATCCAATGGCTGCTGCCAGTCAGCATGAATACGCTGCAGTGCACGGGCAATGCGGCCAAAATGGCCCTGATAGGTCAGCGCCGCGCGCACCGCCCCGCCTTGTTCGCCCATCAATATACGAAAGCAGATCTCCTCTACGCGCGCGGGTCCCAGCACTTTAGCCTCCAGTGGATCACTGAGCGCCTCCAGTAATCGCAACGTGCTTTCTGCCAGCACATCATTAATCGGCGTAGAGATAATCCCTGCTGGTGGTACCGTGACCGCCGTATCAGCTTCGGCAAGTTGTGCCACTAACCGCGCGATCATCGTAGCATCCAGACGGATTGCTATCCCCAGCAGTGGCTCTTCAGAAGTTGCTTCGGTCTCGGCAGAAAAGGGCAACGGCACTGACAGCACCAGATAATGCTGTGCGTCATAGCGATACATTTTATCGGCGAGAAAGGCGCGTTTCGATCCCTGGCAAATAATGATGATGCTGGGCTCATACAGCACCGGCGTGCGCGCCCATTGTTGGTCCGCACGCATAAAGCGCACGCTCTCCAGTAAGGATTCGGTATAGCCTTCCTGACGTGCCAACTGACGTAACAGGTGGCAGGTTTGCTGTTTTACCGTGTTCGACATAGATAGCGTTCCAGAGAGAGGTTCAGGCAAAGCATAGCCATTTCATTCAGTGATGCACAATGGCGGCGAGAGAATCAGGCAAACATTCGCCACAATCCGGTCTGTTGCGCCCGGCTGACTTTTTCAACAATAGCCTCGTCAATTACACGAGGAACTCACCATGAACTTCAACCAAAAAGTTATTTTGTTGACCGGTGCCAGCAGCGGGATCGGTGAAGGCATTGCCCGTCATCTGGCCGAGCAAGGGCATAAACTGGTGCTGGGTGCGCGCCGTACCGATCGACTGGCAAACTTGCGCGATGAATTACACCGTGAAGGTGCCAGCGTGGATTTTCTCGCAACAGATGTCACACAGCGCAGTGACACGCAAAAGCTGGCGGATTTCGCGCTGGATAAACATGGACGCATTGATGTGATGATCAACAACGCTGGCGTTATGCCACTCTCGCCGATGAGTTCAATGAAAGTTGAAGAGTGGGATTTGATGCTGGACGTCAACGTTCGCGGCGTGTTGTACGGGATCGCTGCGGTGCTGCCCACCATGCAGGCACAGCGCATGGGGCATATTATTAATATCGCTTCTGTAGGAGCGTTAACGGTTTCCCCCACCGCCGCGGTTTACTGCGCAACCAAATATGCAGTTCGCGCCATTTCCGATGGTTTGCGCCAGGAATCGCGTGAGCTGCGCGTCACGGTAATCAACCCCGGCGTGGTGGAATCTGAACTGGCAGACAGCATCAGCGATAGCGTGGCGCGCGAGGCGATGAAAAGCTATCGACAGATTGCACTCAAGCCCGAGGCTATCGCCAGGGCGGTAAGCTGGGCCATCGATCAGCCTGGCGAAGTCGACGTTAACGAAATCACCGTGCGCCCTACTGCCAGTGGGCATTGAGGGAAAATATCCCTGGCGATTTCAGGCTGAAATTCGCAGAAATCGCTGTGGTGTTTCACCCATCAAACGGCGGAACATCGAGATAAAGGCGCTGGGGCTTTGGTAGCCAAGTTGGTTGGCGGTGCGCAAAACCGTCTGCCCTTGCGCCAATTGCACCAGTGCCTCTGAGAGACGTAACTGCTGGCGCCATTGAGTAAAGGTGATACCGGTTTGCTCGCGGAACAGGCGGGCCAGCGTGCGCGAACTGGCACCGACGCGCTGGCCCCACTCTTCAAGCGTATCGCCGCTGGCCGGGGTCGCCAGTAGCTGCTGGCAAATGTTGAGTAAACGGCGGTCGCTGGGCAACGGCAGATTGCACACCGGACCGTCCGAGGCACGGCGGATCTCATCCAGTAACAGCGGTGAGATCAGATCTACACGCGCGAGGTCGGGCTGCGGTTGCAACTCGATCTCCACCAGCGTCTGCATCAACACCTGTAATAGCGGCGAGATCAACATGCTACGCGCCTGCGGCCAAAACGCCCGCGCCAGTTTGGGATCGAGATACAAACTCGCACTGCGGATATCGCTCAGCGCGGTCAACGCGTGCGGTACACTGCCCGGCAGCCAAAGCGCACGACCGGGTGTCAATGTCCAGGAAGCGGTTTGCGTCTGCACGCGCATCACACCCTGCAAACAGAGCACCAGTTGCGCCACTTCATGCGCGTGCCAGCGCTCTTCACGACCAGCCTGATAATGCATTTCGCGCGTGGCGAGTAATGGCAGTGCTGGCGTCATTTCCGCCGCAAGTGGTTTCTGCAACACCCTTTCACCCAATCCCGTTAAATTGCCGATTGATGTCTGCTCTGCGTTATTTGCGATTCAGAAGATGCAAACCCGCCAGCAGGACGCTATCAAATAAGATAGTAATGATTATCATTTGTATCACTATTTGGGGCCATTGGAACATATCGGGGAAAATAAATGCCGGGTCATCGCACCTTTAAGCGCAAGCCACTGAGCGTATTGCTGCTGATGCTAATCAGCAGCACATCAGGTTGGGCTGCTGATAATTATAACAATTCGAACGCCACACTCACCGTGACAGCCAACAGTGTCGATAGCGATAGCGCAGATGCCGACAGCTGGAATCAGGTGGCGAAGAAAGCAGATTCTGTCACAAAAAGCACGCGGCCGATTATCGAAACGCCACAAAGCATCTCGGTGATCACCCAGGAACAAATGGCTTCGCAGGCGGCATTGAATGTGCCACAAGCACTGCGTTACAACGCAGGAATTGGTGCCGAAGGCGGCGGTGCAGATTATCGTTTTGACGACATCTATATCCGTGGTTTTGCCGCTGATGAATACCTGGATGGCCTGCGCCTGCCAACGGTGACTTACTGGTCGCGTCCGAATTACGACACTTTCCTGCTGGATCGCGTTGAGGTGGTCAAAGGCCCGAGTTCAGTGACATTCGGCCAGGCGAGTCCCGGTGGCGTGATTAACCTGATGAGTAAGCGCCCGACCGCGGAGCCTATTCACCAGATTTTTGTCAGCACCGGCAGTCATAATCTGTTCGAAACCGGACTCGATCTCTCCGGCGCACTGGATAACGATGAACACTGGCTGGGCCGCATCACCGGGACCTGGTCACGTAATGACACGCAAGTCGATTACACCAAATACAAACATTACGATATCGCGCCCGCGTTGACCTGGCAGCCAAATGACGACACGCGCCTGACGTTACTTGGCCAATTCCGCAAAGATCCTTACACCGGTTTTTACAACCAATTGCCACTGGAAGGCAGCCTTGTAAAACTTGCGCAGGGCAATTTCTCTGACAAATTCTACGGCGGTCAGCCCGGCTTCGACTATTACCGTCGTGAGCAGGCCAGCATCGGCTATGACTTCATGCACAAGTTCGATGACGTCTGGAGCGTACATCAAAACCTGCGCTATCTGCATACCAGCAGCGATTATCAGATGGTCTATCCCACCGCGACCATCACCGATGGATCAGCCACGGTGAGTCGCGACAGCATGCGGGTGATCGAGTCATTTAACGCCTTTGATGTGGATACCAACCTGCAAGGCAATCTCGATACCGGCGCCATCAATCACGCGCTGACGTTGGGTGTCGATTTTGTGCATGACGATTTGCGGCAGAACAGCGGTTACGGCAGCGCGTCAGATATCAGCTATCTCAATCCGGACTACAGTACCCCAGTAGAATCGCCATCGATCGATTATCACAGTCGCTCTTTCATGACCCAGCAAGGTATCTATCTGCAGGACAGCATGAAGTGGAACAACTGGGTGCTAAATCTGGGTGGCCGTTATGACAAAGCGCAAACGCGAAGCCAGAACTGGGTCAGTGGCACGCGCACTGAGCTGAATGATTACGCCACCACCGGCCGTGCCGGTTTGCTGTATCACTTTAATAACGGCATTGCGCCTTATATCAGCTACGGTACGTCGTTCCAGCCGCAGGCGGGTACCTCGTTTGGCGGCGATCCGTTTAAACCGACCAAAGGCAAACAGTCGGAAGTCGGGATTAAGTATCAGCCAAACGGCTTTAATGCGCTGTTCAGTGCGGCCCTGTATGACCTGCGCCAAACCAACGTGTTGACCGCCGATCCGGATCACACCAACTACTCAGTACAGACCGGCGAAATCCGTTCACAGGGATTAGAACTGGAAGCGAAAGCCAATATCACATCTCGCTGGCTGGTGAATGCCTCTTATGCACTGACTAACCCGAAAGTGTTGTCAGCCAATGATGATACGCAAGGTAAGCAACCGGTATCGATTGCCCGCCAGACTGCTGCGCTCTGGACCGAATATGCGCTACCGGGTGTATTGGATGGCCTGACGATTGGCGGCGGCGGTCGATACGTGGGCACCAGCTATGCCACCAGCGACAACAGCCTGAAAGTGCCGGCTGCGATGATCTACGACGCGATGATGCGCTATCGCTGGCAGGATTGGCAGCTTGGTCTGAATCTGCAAAACCTGACCGATAAACAGTACCTCAGCAACTGTAACGATCTGGGTTGTCACTTTGGCTTACGCCGTCAATTGATCGCCACGGTGAGTTATCAGTGGTGATCCGTCGTCGAACACTGATTAAGGGCGCGCTGGCAGGCGCGGCCCTTTTTTCGTTTCCGCTGCAGGCAAAAACGACGCCGCGCTGGGTGATCCTCGATTGGGGGATCACCGAAATGGCTCTGCTGTTGGGCATCACGCCGGTTGGCGTTGCCGCCCCCGACTGGTATCGCCGCCTGTTTAGCCAGCCTCCGCTTCCCGAGCAGGTCGCCGACGTGGGTTTGTTATTTCAACCCAATTACGAAACCTTGTTTGAATTGCGACCTGACACATTGCTAGTCACGCCAGCACACCGTATGGCTGAAGCACAACTATCCCGCATTGCCCCGTTATCCTACTTTTCGACAAGTGGCCCCCATCCGTGGCAACAGGCGCAGCAGAATCTGCATGCGCTGGCACAGCTGGCCGGTCTCCGCACACGCGCTGACCAAGTCATGGCAGGCTTACTGCAACGCCTCGAGAGTGCGCGACAGCAAGCCGTTCGCTTCAAAGACAAACCCATCTATTTACTGCATCCACTGGATACCCTGCATGTGCTGGCTTTGGGCGCGGGAAGTCTGTTTACTGACGTGCTGGGTTTACTTGACCTGCCCCACCACACGCCGTTTGCGGTGGGCGCTCAGGGCTATGCCACGCTGGAACTGGAGCAACTCACGCAGTTGCCGCCCGGCTGGCTGGCGCTGCTGCCTTCCTGGCCGGAAATTGATCTCAACCCCGTATTGCAATCTCCGTTGTGGCATACCCTCACGCGATCGGATGGGCATCGGTTGCTGGAGTTACCGGATGGACTTTCAACGGAAGGAGGCGTGCTCACCGCCGTGCGTTTCGCCGAAGCGCTGGTCAAGGCGTTAAACGAGGCAAATCCATGAATCGCCATCCCGCCTCACTGACGCTTTTACTGTTTGCAGTTGCGCTGATTCTATGTCTTGAGCAGCTGGCGCACCAATTGCCGTGGCACGATGCCTGGCAAGCGCTGCACCACACCGCAATGCCCACGCTGGCACAACAGGTCTTCACGCTGATGTGGTTACCTCGTCAGGGTATGGCGATTTTATGTGGTCTGGCGTTGGGCTTTACCGGCGTGGTAATGCAGCAGGCGCTGCGCAATCCGTTAGCCGAACCGATGACGCTGGGCATTGCTTCCGGCGCAACCTTAGCGCTTTCCCTCACCACCTTGATGGCACCTGCATGGCTGCTGCTGGGGCGAGAATGGATTGCGCTCAGTGGAGCGATCGTCGCCTTTGCGCTGGTCTTTCTGCTTAGTGTACGTCAGGGGTTTACCCCGCTGGCGTTAACGCTCGCGGGTATGCTGGTGAACCTGTATTGCGGTGCCGCCAATCTGCTGTTGTCGATCATTTACGATCGTTCGCTGTCCGCCGTGTTTATCTGGGGTGGCGGCTCTCTCGCGCAAGAGAATGCACACGCATTGGGATGGCTATTGCCGCGCGTACTGATCGCTGCCATTCCCGTGCTGCTGATCATGCGCCCTTTACGCCTGCTGGCGCTGGATGAGCGGGTTACCCACTCAATCGGTTTGCCTGCAGGATGGGTGCGAGGGATTGCGATAATGTCTGCGTTGCTGATGAGCAGCCTGGTGATCAGTGTGGTGGGCGTCATCGGTTTTATCGCGCTTGCTGCGCCACACCTGGCGGCACTGGCGGGCGCGAAAAGCCTGCGCCAGAAGCTTCTCTGGTCACCGCTGCTGGCCGCCGGTTTACTGTGGCTCACCGATCAGTGGGTCAGTCGCCTCAATGGTATTGATGGCTTGCTGCTCCCCACCGGCATGATGACCGCGCTGGCAGGTGCGCCGCTGTTACTGTGGTTTTTGCCGCGCCTGCGCCATCTTTTCCAACCTGATGTGAACGAGCCTCAACCTGCTCCCTTCCCGGCGCGGAGCTTTACACGCCTGCCTGTACTTGCTCTCTTTGTGGTGATGCTGATTGTCGCGCTTGCCTTTGCTCATGGGGTCAACGGCTGGCGCTGGAATTCCATTACTGAGATCCAGGTGATGTTGCCATTTCGCCTGCCGCGCTTGCTGGCCGCCATCGCCGCCGGCGTGCTGCTGGCAGCTGCAGGGGTGATTTTGCAACGTATCAGCCGTAATCTGATGGCCAGCCCAGAGTTGCTCGGCATCGGTGCCGGTGCCTCATTGGGTATTACGGTGCAACTGTTACTTTGGCCGATGGCAGCGATGCCGGTGATGATTGCCAGTAGTGCGGCAGGTGCGCTGATCACACTGGGGATAACATTGTGGCAGGCGCGCAAATATGCCCTCAATCCACAACGCATGTTGCTGAGCGGGCTGGCCATTACTGCGCTGTTCCAGTCCGTTGCCGCCATTGTTATCAGCAACAACGGTATGGCTGCTGCGATGCTGCGCCAGCTGATGACCGGATCCACCTATTACGTCAGCACACCCATCGCCATGATAGCTTTCACCCTGGCCCTGTTACTGCTGGCACTCACTCCCCTGCTGCGGCGAGCGATGCTGCTTTTGCCACTGCAGGGAATTCCCTCCTCGCTTGGGCTGAACGTGACTCAATCCCGGTTATTGCTGATGCTGCTGGCCGCGTCGATGACCGGCGTTGCCACCTTAATTGTTGGGCCACTGTCGTTTATCGGCTTACTTGGTCCGCAACTGGCCCGCCAGCTGGGCGCGCGTAAACCCATGGAACAGATGCTGTTTGCCGCGGTGATCGCCGCCATTTTAATGATGCTGGCTGATTGGGCCGGCAGCAACCTGCTGTATCCACGGCAAATTCCTGCCGGCCTGATGGCAACCCTGATGGGTGGACCATGGCTGGCATTGCTGCTGTGGCGGCCGTTGGATAGCACAAACTCATAGGGGATGAGGTGTCGATTTATTTGATGTTACTGCGCACCACCGGTGTGCTGTTTTTTGTCGCGCTGGCCTGCAGCGTGATCGGTGGCTTGAGCAATGCGGCGCTGCTGGCACTCATCAATCAGGGATTGAGCGCCACGGAGGCACTGCGCTGGCAACTGGCGTGGCAGTTCGCCCTGCTGGCGTTGCTGATGCTGGGCACGCGCACTCTGAGTCAGTCCCTGTTTATGGCAATGGGTCAGCGCTGCAAAGCCGAGTTGCGCCGCAAGCTGGTCCAGCAGGTAGCGGATGCCGGTTATGCCGATCTTGAACAGCACGGCATGCCGCGTGCCCTTAGCGTTTTGACGCAGGACCTCGACCAGGTGGTGGTGTTCTTTATTGCCTTGCCGGGTTTTGTCATGTCGCTGGCGGTGATTATCGGCTGCATGGGCTATCTCGGTTATCTGTCGCTGACCGTGATGATGATTGCGCTTATCACAGTGTTGATAGGCTCACTCGGCTACAGTGGCGTGCATCGGCGCGCCTTACAACTGATGCGCCAGTCACGTCAGCGTGAAGAGACGCTGACTGGTGAGGTGAGCGCGCTGTTCAGCGGCGCGAAAGAACTGCGCTTACACGCCCCGCGCAAACAGGCGTTTTTGCATAACAAACTTTTCAATACCATCGAGCAGGTGCGCGTGGAACGTACGCGCGGTTACGTGCTGTATGCTCTGGCCAACATTTGGGCCAGCGTCTTCTTTTTTGCTTTTATTGGCGTGGTGATGTTTTTACTCGCCAACATGCTGGATTTACACGGCGCGGTGATGTCTGGTTTCGCGATGGTGTTTCTTTATATGATCGTGCCGATTGAGACAGCGCTCGCCGCCCTGCCCGGCCTGACACTCACGCAGGTTGCACTCAAACGCATTCAAGCCATGCAGCAGCAGCTGCCACCTGAGCAAACAACCTTTGGTGCACCGCCGCTCAGTTTCCATCAGCTGGCACTGCGCGACATCACCTATCAGCATGAGGCATTTCAGCTCGGCCCACTCTCATTGCAGTTTCGTCCCGGTGAGTTGGTGTATCTGACGGGCGGCAACGGTAGCGGTAAAACCACGCTGGCTCGACTGCTTACCGGCTTATATCAGGCGGATAGTGGTCAACTGCTGCTGGACGGTGAAGTCATCAATGAGAGCAACCGCGCCGGTTATCGTCAGCTGTTTTCTGCCGTGTTTAATGATTTTCATCTGTTTGAGGATTTGCAAGGCATCGACAGCACACGCTGGAATGACGAAGCGCACGCCCTGCTGGATGCCCTGCAATTAACCCGAAAAGTCACGCTGGTGGAGGGCACTTTCTCGACGCTGGCGCTCTCCACCGGACAGCGTAAGCGCCTGGCGCTGCTGGTGGCATGGCTGGAAGACCGCCCGTTCTATCTGTTTGATGAATGGGCAGCCGATCAGGATCCGACGTTTCGCGAGGTGTTTTACCACCAACTGCTCCCCGGGCTGAAAGCACGAGGGAAAACCGTTCTGGTGATCACCCATGACGATCGCTATTTCCACCTCGCCGATCGCTGTTTGAAGCTGGAGCTGGGCCAGTTAGTTAGCGCTTGAGCCTGGCGGCGGCAGCTTGTGTGGCCTCGCGGCGGCGAGCAATAAAGTCATGCATCTGGTTTTGCGCCTGCGCCAGTCGTTCCGGCGAGGCGCTGCGTGGTGAACCTGCATGAAACGGTGGCGCGGGATCGTATTCCATCTGCAGCTGAATGTTTTCCGCCACGTCGCGGCCAAACAGTTCTTCTGCCACAGTGAGTGCAAAATCGATACCCGACGTCACACCCGCGCCGGTAATCCGATTACCATCGCGCACCACACGTTCAGCTACCGGCGTGGCACCCAGCAGGCTGAGCTGATCCAATGACCCCCAATGCGAAGTGGCACGATATCCCTGCAACAAACCGGCTGCCCCCAGCACCAGTGAACCGGTACATACCGATGTCACCCATTGGGCTTGTTCGGCCTTTTGCCGCACAAAATCCAGCGTCTCTTCATCCTCCATCAGCGCAATTTGTCCCGGGCCACCGGGAATGCAGATTAGATCGAGGGGCGGACACTCAGAAAACGTTGTCGTCGGCACGATGGCTAAACCACGATCGGACATCACCGGTTGCCGATCCTTCCAGATGAGATAATTGTTCACGCCGGGCATGCGAGCAAAGACTTCCCACGGGCCAGTGAGATCGAGTTGAGTGAGATGAGGGAACAGTAGCAGACCAATATTGAACGGCGAAGAGGCGGCCATGATAGGCTCCGATAAGGGGTCAGAGCGTTATCATGGCCTTAGAAATATCTATATTGCAAAGTAGATTTACAACCAGCCTGCTTTTTTCAGTCGTGACCACATCACACCACAAATCGCCAGCGTCACCACCAGTACCGCGGGATAGCCAAAGTGGGTTTTGAGTTCAGGCATATCAGAGAAGTTCATGCCGTACATACTGAAGACAATGGTCGGGACGATCAGCACGGCACCCCAGCCAGCGAGCTTTTTATTCACTTCGCTCTGCTGAACCGACACCAGTGCCAGATTGACCTGCATCGCGCTGGTGAGCATTTCACGCATGTCCTCGGCATCGATCATCACGTGATGAGCATGATCCTGAACGTCACGCAGGTAGGCACGCAGGTTCTTCGGAATAATGTCTTCGTGAAAACGCGCCAGCTGGGCGCAAATTTCAGTCACCGGCATCGCGGCATTGCGCAGCGCCAGCAGTTCGCGCCGCAGATGATAGACATCCTCCAGCGTTTTGCTGTCAAAGCGGGTGGTAAACATGCCCTCTTCCAGCGTACCGATACGTTCACTGAGTGATTCGGTGATTTTGCTGTAGTGGTCAACGATAAAATCGAGGATGCAGTAAAACGCGTAACCCGGTCCCTGACACAACATGGTGTGGTTTTTTTCTGCCCTGGCGCGAATCGCCGCATAGCCTTCCGATGAACCATGGCGGACGGTGATCAGGAAGTTTTTACCGAGGAAAAAGTGGGTTTCACCAAAGCTGATGCGCTGCTGATCGTCGAGATGTGCCGTTTTCACCACGATAAATACCGACTCACCATATTGCTCAATCTTCGGGCGCTGATGGGCCACCAGCGCATCCTCAATCGCTAGCTCATGCAGGCCAAACTCTTCCTGCAACGTCTGCATAAAAGCCGGTTCAGGCTGATTCAAACCCAGCCAGATAAACGCACTTTCGTCTTTGAGTACTTCGCTGATGTCGGCGACATCGACATGCTCTTCACGTTTGCCGTGGCGATAAGCCACACAGTTAATCACCATTTTGGCGCTGTCCATGTTGTTTTCACTTACTCAATCATAGTGTCAGTATCATTTCGACGCAGGGGAGATCGGCTTTGGCCAGAGCGGAAGGATACAAGGCTTCACGCACGGTGCTAAAGCCATGGCGCAGATAGAAACCGCTGGCATTGGGTGTTGCGGCCAGGGTCAACTGCCGAAAACCGCGCTGGCGGGCTTCCGCGATAATCGCGTTCATAATGGCGCTGGCATAGCCTTTGCCGTTGCACGCTGGCAGGGTAAATATCGCTTCCACACTGCCGCTTTTGAGATCGAGAAAGCCCGTAGCGGCAGCGCCCAACTCAGGATCGTCGATCACGTAGAAAGGATTGCCCTTAATCGCCTCAAAGTAACCTGACGGCAACGCGTCAGGCGTCCATGCGGCAATCACTTCAGGCGGATAAACTGACTGGCAGCCATCGCGAATCGCGAGATTGCGAATACGCCACAAGTTGGCGGCTTCATGGGGAAGCGCTAAGCGCGGTGTCATGGATTCTTCTCTGTGCGATGAATACGGAAGTCCCACAGTAGCAAAACCCTTGCCGCAAGTTTGTTCTTTTTGGCTTAAGGCACCCCAAAATAACGCAGCAATGCCGTCATCACGGCCGCGCCAACAATCACTAAAATCAATGGCGTACGGCGCCAGGCGAGAAACACGGCAAACAACACGCCCGCTATCCGCGCGACACCTGCAAAGTGGCTGCCTTCAAATAGTGCGGTGGTGACGGCAACCGCCAGTAACAGCACCGTTGCAGCATCCGAGAGCATATTGCGCACCGATTCCGGCATCGGCATACGGCTTCCCAGTCGGTAACCCGCGAAGCGCATCACATAAGTGCCGACGGCGAGCAGCGCGATCCCGGCAATCACGAGGTTATTGTGCATTTTTGCGCTCCCGCCAGCTTAATAAGCCCAACAATGAAAACAATACTGGCATTCCCGCCGGAACAAACGGCGTGGCGAGTACTGACAATGCCGTACCGAGCGTGGCCGGAATCCGCGTGCGACGTTGACGCAAAGCGGGAAATATCAGCGCGATCAAGATGGCAGGGAAAACCGCATCGAGACCAATCGCCGAGACATCGGGAATGAAGCGCCCGATAAATGCGCCGCACACCACACTGAGTGGCCAGATAGCAAAAATCCCTAAACCACACACCCAGTATGCGGCGCGTCGCTGGGAAAGCGTCTTTTGCGAAATGCCAAACACCACGCTTTCGTCATTCATGATATGGCAACCCAGCAAACTGCGTCCGCCCTGGCCGACCAGATCTTTCACTGCAATACCAAAGGGCAAGTGCCGCGCGTTGACCAGCAAACCCGCCGCCGCTGCTGTTAATGGGCTGCCACCACCGGCCACAATGCCGATGAACAGAAACTCGGATGCGCCTGCCAGCACCATCGTCGAAAGCGCGATGGGCACCCACAGTGGAAAACCATCCGCCGCCGCCAGCGAACCGTAAGAGAGCCCGACAATACCGTCGGCCAGACAAACCAGGAAAATCGCTTTTAATACGCCGCGATCAAGCGGAACTGCACCCAGACGCACCACAATTTGATCTCATATCGAACAGGAAAGCCGTTATAATGAACCCACCTGAATTGTTTTACAAGATGAACAAAACGTTCGATATAAAGAACAGGAGTAATTGTGACACCACCGATCGATCTTATCTCTGCTGGATTAGTGCGCGAACGCCAGCGTGCCGGGCTCTCGTTAACCGAAGTCGCCCGCCGCGCTGGCATTGCGAAATCCACGCTTTCACAACTGGAAGCGGGCAATGGCAATCCCAGCATTGAGACGTTATGGTCACTGTGCGTGGCGCTCAATATTCCGTTCGCCCGCCTGATGGAGCCGGAAGTGAAGCGTTTGCAGGTGATCCGTCGTGGTGAGGGCATGATGGTGTCGGCTGAACTCGCGGATTACCAGGCCGCGCTACTGGCCAGCTGTCCGCCGGGCGGACGTCGTGATTTATATCTGATCACCAGCCAGCCGGGCGCACCGCGCGCCTCTCATCCGCATCCGCCCGGTTCCGTAGAACACATCATTATTGCGCAGGGTCGCGCACTTGTTGGGCCTACCGATGCCCCGGTCGAACTTCATCCCGGTGACTACATCTGCTACCCCGCCGACGAACCGCACATCTTCGAAGCGCTGGAAGCGAATACCATGGCGGTGCAGCTGTCGGAGCAAAATTAGTCATAATAATTTCCTATGTTCAAACCCGATGATTGGCGCGTGACACAGTGGCATCCTGTGTTTTTCGCTAGCCGATTATCAGGAACATATGGATATTATTCCCGCCCGACCCCATCACGCCGCTGCCATTCAGAAAATCTATGCGTGGCACGTCCTCCACGGCACCGCCACCTTTGAAACCGAACCGCCCAGCGAAAGCGAAATGCTCAACCGCGTCAAAGATGTGCAGCAGCGCGGAGGCTTCTGGCTGGTGGCGCAAGAGGATGAACAGGTATTGGGTTATTGTTATCTGGCACCTTATCGACCGCGCTATGCCTATCGCTTCACGCTGGAAGATTCGATTTATCTCGATCATGAACAGACCGGGCGTGGCGTCGGGCGGGCGTTATTGCAAAAAGCGATTGCGCTGGCAGAAGCAGCAGGCTTTCGCCAGATCATCGCCATCGTGGGAGATAGCGCCAATCAGGGTTCGCTGGGATTACACCGGGCGCTCGGCTTCGAGCACACCGGTGTGATGAAATCGGTGGGATTCAAACATGGCCGCTGGCTCGACACCGTCGTGATGCAGCGCTCACTGGGTGTCGGTGATAGCCAGCCGCCAGAACGTTAAGCCGCCTGCATCGCAATCACGCGATCTGTCCCCTTCTCCAGCAGTTCGCGATCGTGGCTCACCAGCAGCACGCCGCACTGCAGCTGACGCGACATCTGCGTTATCAGCTGCAGAGTTTGCTGCTGTACCAGCGGATCGAGTCGCGATGTAGGCTCATCGGCGAACAGGAAAACCGGCTCAAGCAGCATGACGCGTAACAGAGAGAAGCGCTGTAACTCGCCGCCCGAGAGCGAATCGGGGCAGCGCGTGAGTAATGAAGGATCTAACGCTAATTGCTCCATTAGCGAGTCGCGTTTTGACCTTTCAATGCGATGACGACGCAGCACCTCCTCCAGGCTTTGTGACAGTGTGCGCGTGGGGGGAAACAATGCCGAGGGATCCTGATAGATCTTCTGATACTTCAGCGCGCTCGCCGCGACGTGACGTGTAATGCTGCCCTGCTGTGGCGCGAGTAATCCCAGCAATACGTCGCCAAAGCTGCTTTTTCCACTGCCGCTGGCGCCATGTAAGCCGACAATTTCCCCAGCATGCAGGGTGAAATTTTCTGGTACACCCAACGTATTTCCGCCGCGCTGCAGTTTTAATCCTTGCGCACTTACCACGGGTTTGCTGCGGATCACCGTGCTTTGCCGTTGCGGCCAGGCAACGGGATCGGCGGCCAGCAATTCACGCGTATAACCCTGCCGCGGGGTGTATAACACTTGCTGCGCTGCGCCTTGCTCGATCACTTTGCCCTTATGCATGACGATAACGTCTCCGCCCAACTGACGCGCCAGCGCAATATCGTGCGTGATGGTCATTAAAGTCCCACCTTCAGCCACTTCACGACCCAGCAAAGTAGCAATGTCATCGCGTCGGGACACATCCAAACCCTTAGTCGGTTCATCTGCTATCAAAATCTCCGCACCGCCCGCGCGCGCCGCCGCAAATGCCGCACGCTGCGCCATGCCACCGGACAGTTGCCACGGGAATTTTTGTGCCGCTGCCTGTAAGCCCAGTTGCGCAAGGTCATCCTGCGCAGCCGCCTCGCTTCGCGGCGCGGAATGCCCTCGAATATAGCGATAGCCTTCCGCGACCTGCTGCTGAACCGCCATGGTGGGATCGAGCGCCAGCCAGGGTTCTTGTGGCAGCGAGGCCATAGTCCTTCCCCACAAGCTGCGTAACGCATCACGATCCTGCGGTAACTGATAGCGTTGACCGTTGATGATCAGGGTTCCGCTGGCCTGAAGTGTCTCCGGCAAAATTCCCATTACCGCCTGCGCCAACAGGCTTTTTCCGGAGCCAGTCTCACCCAATAAAGTGAGCGGTTGGCCAGGTTGCAGGTGGAAATCAACCGGCTCCACCAGCGTGGCTTCTGCTGTTGCGATGGTTATGCCGATGGCCTGTAATCCTTTCATGCACGCTCCTTTTTCATCATCAGGTTAAGGCTAATCAGCAATAAAAACAGTGCGACCACAGGCTGTAGCAGCAACCAGGGGGCTTCCCAGGCAAAGGGCAGCAGTTCGGTCATCATCAAGCCCAATTCCGGTGTCGGTGGACGGACACCGACGCTGATAAATCCCAGTGCCGATACCGCCATGATGGCGCTGCTAAACGAGAACAGTGCAACGGTAAGCAGTACAGGTGCGAGTGCCGGCCAAAGGTGACGATGAAAGCGGTAGATCGCGTTAAAACCCAGCAGTTTCGACGCCTGCATACCCGGCGAATGCACAATCGGACGTAAGGTGGCGCGTGTCACACGGAAGAATTCCACCCACAGCACCAACGAAATGCCTAACCACAGCATCTCCGGTGAGTCCGGGGCAATCGCCGCCAGTAACAGCACCAGCAGCAGGCCGGGCAGCGCGAGGCACATATCCCCCAGCATGCTGACCACACGGTCGAGCACTCCACCATAAAGCGCGCTGAGTACGCCAGCCAGCACACCGACCAGCATCGCACTGATCACACACAGTGCAGCCAGACCCAGTGACAGGCGCAGCGCCGCACTCAGGCGCGGCAGCATGTCACGTCCCAGGTGATCAAAACCTAACAGATTGGCCTGGCTGGGCGGCTGCAATATGTTGAGCAGTTCTTGTTGCAGAGGATCACCATGATGAAACAGAGGCAGTAAAAAGGCGTAGCTCAGTAGCAGAGCTAGCAGCAGTAAACCGACATGACGTGAAGTTAATTTCATGGGCGCGTCCCTCGCGGATCAAGCAGATGGCAACCTGCATCTACCAGCATATTTAGCAGGACAAACAGCAGGCCGAGCGTCATGGCACTGGCCTGAATTACTGGCACATCGCGGGCGAAAATGGCATGAACCAACGCATGCCCAATGCCCGGCCAGGCAAACAACGTTTCCACTACCACCACGCCTTCCACCAGCCAGACAAACTGCATGCCGAACCACGTGAGTACCGGTGTTCCCAGATTGCGTAAACCATGACGACGCAGCAAAGTGACGGTCGCCAGACCTTTTTGCTCCCCCCATTGGTAATAACCCGCGTTCACTACCTGCCAGGTGGCTTCGCGCACCACACGCACGCCCACCGCGCTTAGCGACAAGGCCAGCGTCAAAGCGGGTAACAGGAAATGACGCAGCTCACCGTGTCCCGCACTCGGCAGCCAGTCGAGTTGCAGCGCGAACAGCACGATCAGCAGCATACCCAGTGCAAAATGCGGCACAGACTTAAGCATAGATGTCAGCCAAAACAGCAGCCGATCCAGTTTGCCATTGGCATGGCAACCGGCCCAGATACCCAACGGCAGCGTGATAATGATTGCCAGTAGCAATGAAACACCGGCTAACGCCAGCGTCTGACTCAGTTGCCAACGCAGTTCATCCATCACCGGTTCGCCGGAAACCAGCGAGCGACCAAAGTTGAATTGCAGCAGATCGAATAGCCAGTGCAGTAAGGCGCTGCCTTGATCGGGTGCGCCACTTAACTCCTGCTGCACGCGCGCGACGGCATCCGCATCAACCCGATCATAGCCGTAACGACCGCTGGCAATGCGCCACGCCATATCGCCCGGCAGCGACCGGACCAAAAACCAGGTGAGTAATCCCACCGAGAGCACGACAAAAAATGCCTGCATCAGCCGCCAGCAAAGTTGTTTGATCATCACGGCTCCCAACGCAGTTGGCGCAGGCCAAAGTGACGCTCAAACGGATCGAGCGCGACGTTTTGCAACTGACTGTTGATCGCTGCTGATTGTTGATACCAGGCGATTGGAATCACCGGGAGATCCTGTTGCAGTGCCGAAGTGATGAGTGTTCGAGCTTTGGCACGCGCGGAGGCATCGGTGGATTGCGTCAGGGTATGCAGTGCGCCACTGAATCCTGTCGGATGCCAGTTCATCGCCCCCCAATCGCCACCCTTCTCGGCATAATCCTGCAACAAGGTGCCGGTTGGATCGGGCGTGAGTGCAAAGTTGCGTGAGAACAGCGCCAGTTGCAGTTTCCCGCTGTGGTGCTGGGCAGGAATTTCGCTGGCATTGGTTGAGTTGATCTTCACTTCAATACCGATTTTGCGCAGTTGCTGCTGGATAACCATCGCCATCAACGGCAGTTCAGGGCGATCCGGGAAGGTCAGCAGCGTCAGGCTGAATCGCTGGCCGTTGCGGGTCAGCACACCATCTGATCCCGGTTGCCAGCCGGCTTTCTGCAACAGCGTGACCGCCGAATCGGGCTGATAGGAGAGTGGAGGCAGCGCCGCGTTGTGCCACTCGCCCATGTTCGGCGGGAACAACTGGCTGGCAGCACCCGGATAGCGCAACACCGCCATCGCTAACGCATTACGATCAATGGCCATGCTGATCGCTTCACGCACCGGCTGTTCCGCTAACAGCGGATCGCCCAGATTGAGCTTCAGCATAAGCGTGCGCGGCACGGGGATTGCGGGAAGTTGCAGCGCAGGTTTGCGTGCCAGACGCTGACGGCTGGCGGCATCAAGATTGAACACATAATCCGCATCACCACTTTCCGCGAGCAGCGCGCGGGTCTCTGCCCGGCCAGAAGAGAGATAGCTGGCTGCGGCGATGTATGGTTTTTCTCCCCAGTACCCTTCAAAGCGTTTTACCGCTAACGACTGCGGCGGCTGAAAGGCGGTCAGCATAAACGGCCCGGAGCCGATGATGCGCGTGATGTTGCCCTGTGCATCCCAGCTGGATAACGCCAGAATTTGCGAGCGACTTTCCGCCAGGACGGAAAGCAGAGGTGTGAAAGGCTCGCGCAGCGTGATGGTCACCACCTGCCCTTCTCCGCTGATCTCAGTGATCGGTGTTTTATCCAGTAATCCCGCTTTACTCCGCGCAGTATTGAGTGATTTCACTACCGCTGCCGCATCCAGTGGCGAACCATCATGGAAATGCACGTTATCGCGCAGCTGTAATTGCCAGCGCAAACCGTTTTCCGAGACCTGCCAACTCTTCGCCAAAGCCGGGATCGGTTCACCGCGTTGGTTCACTTCCACCAGCGTTTCCACCACATCCATGCGCAGAAGGATGTCACCGGAAAGCGCCGGATCGGCACCTTTAATTTCAAACGGAGCGGCAATGCGCACCGTGTTTTCCTGATGCTGCGCCGCGAATGAGGCGCACGAAGCCAGGCCGAGCGCCGTGGCGATCAGCAATTTTTTCATTGATTTCATTATGGTTTCCGAAAAATACCGCTACAAAAATCCCAGAGAAATTATGTTATAACATAACAATACACATTTAAACACAGATCGCCTGCGGGGATAAACGGTTTGCGCGGGTGTTTATGACAAATTGACACTGCATGCTCGGGCATGACTGGGTTATGCTGAAACCGAATCTGAACCCTCAAGGAGAAACGGAAATGCCAGAAATCGTTGTCTATGCTGCGGAAGGCCGCACGGTTGAGCAGAAGAAGAAGTTGCTGAAAGCGGTGACTGCCGCAGTCGCGGACTCGTTTGAGATTGACGCCAATTCGGTGACGGTCTCAATCATTGAAACGCCTAAGCATCATAAATCTAAAGGCGGCGTGCCGTTTGATGAGCGGTGATAGGTTATTTGATGCATAAAAGCCCAACAGGGCTTTTATGTTTTATAGAATGAAAACCGCTGGGCCTTTGTCTTCAATGGTGTTGAGGATACGCAAAGCCGCTTTATTGGGTTTACTCTCGTTACGTTCCCACTTTGAAACACTCTCAACTGACATGCCTGTAGTCATTGCCAGCGCCGCCTGCGACATCTTCCATCTTAAGCGTACCGCTTTAATCTCAATCCCAGACATAGCGCGTACTGGAGGGATATTACGAGCTTCGATCGCCGCACTGATTTCCGCAACCGTCTCGCCCTGAACAACGCCCAATTGGTTATAGCGCTGCGCCATATCGTGGATTTTCTTTAAGCGTTCAGTCATCACAAGTTACCTCGATTAGTTCTTTTAACTTAATCAACTCCCGGACCTTCTCATCTGACATCGCAATAAAATCCCGAGCGATACGGCAATAAGCATCAATTTCATCATCTTCAAGTTCTTTGCCTTTCTTCTTTGATAGCTGACTTTTCAAGTACATATCAAAGAAATAAATGTTGTTGCCATAATTGAAGAAAACAATGCTACGCGCGCCGTCAGATGCCCCCACACCAGGCAACCCGAGTCGTTTTTTGAACGTGTAACGTCCTAATGGGTCTCCATGTAATCCCGCAAAAATCGACTTTGCAGCTTTACACAAGATTTTATCATTGATGCGTGCATTACATCTCTCTTCCTGAAATTCTGGCGTCAGGTAAATGCCCATTTACCCCTCCTTGCCTTAAAATATCCGTAAGCGTGACTATAGTCTTCGTTACGGGTTAGGTCAAATTACAAGCGAAAGGATTGGTTGAATCTAAGCGCTAATAACCGCAATAACATGTGGTTAAAGTCGCTACGCGAACGGTGAAAATTCAGTATCATATCTCACCCCTGGCTAACCCAATTGAGTGCTCAGCCCGCTATGACTGAACAGAATCCGCTTTTTTCGCGGCTTACCACCACACTGGCTGAAGAGAGCCGTACGCCGTTGTACAAGCGCTTTGCCGCCGCCATCAAAGAGGCGGTGCGTGATGGCATCCTGGTGCATGAAGAGATCCTGCCCGGTGAGCGAGAATTCAGCCAGTCGCTCAGCATCTCGCGTATTACGGTGCGTAAAGCGATGGATGAGCTGGAAAAAGAGGGGGTGGTGTTTCGTTCACGCGGTTACGGTACACAGATTTGCAGCCAGTTTGAGTATTCGCTGAAAGAGTCCAAAGGTTTATCGCAGCAGGCGGTTTTACGCGGTAAAAAACCTGACACGGTGTGGATCAATAAGAGCAAAATTCAGTGCAGTGCGGAGATCGGTGAAAAACTGGGATTAAGCAAAGGTAGCGAAGTCTACTTGCTGAAGCGTATTCGTTATGTCGATCAGCAAGCGGTGTCAGTTGAAGAATCCTGGGTGCCGGCACACTTTATTGCAGATGCCGATGACATTGGAATTTCTTTGTATGATTACTTTAACAAGCAACAGATTTTGCCGGCTAAGTCCCAAAGCAGAGTGAGTGCACGCATGCCTGACGAAGCGCTCCAGCAGCAGATTGCCCTGCCCGCCAATGTCCCTGTGTTAGTGATTAAACAGCTGGCACTTGACGCGCAAGGCAATCCTTTGGAGTACAGCATCAGCTACTGCCGCAGCGACATGTACGTGTTTATTGCTGAGTAAGTCTTTGCTGCCAATAGCTCTGCAGCGTGGCGCGATCGGGTGCACAATCACCACCGCGTTGCGACACCACATAAGACGCCACGGCATTACCCAATGCCACACTTTCCGCCAGCGACCAACCTGACGCGAGGCCGGCTAACACTCCCCCCGCATGGCTGTCACCGGCGCCAATCGTATCGACTACTTGCGTTGCCAGAGCAGGGATCCAACCCTGCGATTCCGCATCGATATAACCTGCGCCATCACTGTCTAAACGCACCACCAGCGCAGCGCCAAAGTGTTGTTGCCATTGAGCCATTAACTGACGGGCATCAAAAGCTTCATGCTGCTTTAAACGTTCCTGCCACAGTAATTCCGCTTCCTGCCTGTTCACTGTAATCAGTGGTTTTAGCGCCATGATACGGACAAATTGATTCTCACCGATGTCAGCCAAACGCGGACCGAAATCCACCAGCAATTGATAGTTATGCGCCTGGTGTTCGAGCCAGTCGATCAGCACATCGCCGCTTTTGCTGGTCAGTTGATAGCCAGACAAGTAGATCCAACGCTGCGCGGGTTGTGGCAATGTGCCCAGCAGTTCGGCATCCCACAGATTTTCGACACCGCTAACCGACAGAAAAGTGCGCTCACCATCCGGCTCCACCAGTGCCAGACACCAGCCATTGTCTCCTTTACTGGTTTCCAGCACGCTGTGAATGCCGTATTCCATCAGCTTCTGCCGCACAATACTGGCCCAAATGCCGTTACCCAGCGGCAGCGCGTTGATGGATGGGATGCCCAACCGATGCAACGCGATCGCTACATTCAACGCACAACCGCCCACGTTGACGCCCTGCTGGTGGAGTTCAATATCACTTCCCCGATGCGGTAACGAATAGGCATCGGCAATCACGTCCACCACAGCGGCACCAATCACGCACACCGGCAGACGTCCTTCCAGCCGGTTCAGGTCATCAGGCGTCAGCATAAACGGCCTCACGCTGCTGACGGAAACGCATGAATGCGTTGCTATAGCGAGTGAAATCCAGCGCGTTGGCAGCATCCAGTTCGGCTTTTAGCTGTGAATCAATCCCATCAATGCCATGCAGCGCTCCGCAAATGGCCACCGCCATCGCGCCGATGGTATCGGTATCGCCACCCAGATTGGCACAAAGAATAGCGCAGCGATTCGGATCGGTGTTGGCCAGCTCAACCATTGCAATAGCAGCTGGAACCGATTCGATGGTGGCCGTCCCGGTCCCCACCAAATCATAAATCTGCTGCATCGTTGACTCCACACCTCTGCCCTGCGCCACAACGCTCAGTCCCAACTCAACACGCGCGGCCATGGACGCGCTAAAGGTCGTGACGCGTTTTTCCTGCGCAGCGCGTGCAATCGCAGGCAGTTCATCGCGGATGGATGTCCAGCTTGCGCCGTCAATGGCACGTGAGACGGCCCAGGCAATCACCGTTGCCCCCGCGATGGCGACATCTGATTTATGCGTAGGACTGGATGCCAGTGCGACGGCGTCAATAAAGGCGTCCAGATCTTTGGCTGGCAACAGACAACCAAGCGGAGAAACACGCATCGCCGCGCCATTGGTCATGCCGTTGTTCTCCAGTTGCGCCACTGGCGTTCCCATTTTCAGTGCATTCAGGGCTATTTTGGATGTGGGTCCCAATACGTTTTTGTTGAAGGCATCAAACTCCTCTGCCCAGCGCAGGATATTGGCCCCGATGGTCTCAGCGTTGATATCGCCATCATGCGTGACTATCGCATCTGCCAAAGCCAGCGCCATCGACGTATCGTCAGTAAATGCCGCGCGGCCAAAATAACAGGCGGCATTGTTTTCAGCAGGCCCCGGCAGAAAACCATCAATCCAGCCAAAATGCTGCTTAACGCGACTGCGCGGCCACAATTCCGATGGCATGCCCATCGCATCGCCCAGTGCCTGACCATAGAAAGCGCCTAAAATCCGTTTTTCCTGGAGTGTCATTGTCATCATTACATCTCTTATTTATGGCTATCAGCGGTGGCTGATTGCTCGAAAGCAGTTAATTCTTCACTGCGTTTTTTGCCATCGCGGAACAGCACAATGAAGGCAATGGTGATAATGATGATCATTACGCTGCCAAACATCCACATGCCCGCCCAGTTGAATGTTTGGCCATTGCGTGGCTGGTCGTAAGCGAACATCTCCTGCATCAAATATCCGCCGAGACGATAACCCAGCAAGCTGCCAATCCCCTGGCATGCGAGCGTGATCAGGCCCTGTGCTGCGTTGCGCATCGCGACCGGTGCTTTTTTATCAACGTAGATGTAAGCCGTGATGAAGTAGAAGTCATAGCTGACGCCGTGCAGCAGAATGCCCATAAACAACAGGCCAATCGTCAGGGCATTTTGATCGCCGCCGAACACAAAGAATATGTAGCGTAGCGCTGCGGTGGTTAAGCCAAGCAGCAACACTTTGCCGATGCCAAAGCGCTTGATAAAGAATGGCAGTGCCAGCAGGAAGAAGATCTCCGATACCTGACCCAGCGTCATCCAACCGGTGGCGTGTGGCAGGCCCACCTCCGTCAGGTAGCCTTCGGCAAAGATGTAGTAAAACGCCAGCGGCATGCTGAACAGGAATGAGCAGACGAAGAACACCAGGAAACTGCGATCTTTCAGGAGATGCAGCGCATCCAGCCCCAATGCCACACGCAGGCTGAATTTGCCGGTGCTTTTCGGCTCAGTTGCCGGCAGCATTAGCGAAAAGATCCCCAATACCAGTGAACTGGCAGCTGTGATCAGCAGCGGCACATTGCTGGCTGAAATGTCGCCATAGCCCATCAGCGGCGGGAGGAAACCACAGGCAATGCCTGACGCAATCCACCCTAAAGTGCCCATGACCCGCACGCGTGGATAATCGCGTTCGACATCTTTGACATGCGAGAAAGCAATACTGTTAGTCAGCGCAATGGTCGGCATGTAAGTGAGCGCATACAACAGCAGCAGTGGGAAGAAACCACTAAAGTGCGTCTGCTGTGCCGCGAAATACATCAGAATGGAACCGACGATCATCAGCAGCGATAACACTTTCTGCGCCTGGAAGAAGCGGTCTGCCAACGATCCAACGAGGATCGGCGACAGGATGGCGGCAATCGAAGTGCAGGCATAGCACCAGGCAATCTCAACCGGCGAAAAGCCGTTTTTGCTGAGGAAAGCCCAGAGCGGCACAAACCATGCCCCCCAGATAAACCACTCGAGAAACATCATGAAGGATAATTTTGGGATTGTTGTTTTCATTAAAATAGGACTCCCCGGTGTAGGTGAGGCCAATCTAACACCACTAACAATACCTTTGTAATACCATTAGCGGATTCTTTGAGCTACTCCACAACAATTTTAACCGAGGATTAACAGTAAGGCAGGAGATAGAGCGAGGAATAAGGGCGTGCAGTGCACGCCCTAAAAGTCTTAACGACGGTTTTTCCAGACGGTCTGGATATTACAGAATTCGTGAACGCCAAAACTGGAAAGTTCACGACCATAGCCGCTCTTCTTCACGCCACCAATCGCCACGCGGGGATCGGAAGCACCGTTGCCATTGATGAACACGGCGCCGGTTTCCAGTTTCTCTGCCAGCTCATTGGCTATCGCTTCATTACCGCTCCACACGGTAGCGCTCAAACCAAATTCGCTGTTATTCGCCAGCTCTAAAGCATGCTGTGCATTGCGTGCCACGGTAATCGCTGCCACGGGGCCAAAGATCTCCTGCTGGAAGGCGATCATGTCGGGTGTCACGTCAGCCAGGATCGTTGGGGCATAGTAGTTGCCAACGCCATCGATCTTATGACCACCAATAACCAGGCGCGCCCCCTGTTTCAGGGTCTGCTGTACTTGCTGATCCAATTCATCAAGCAGGTCATAACGCGCCATTGGACCGATATAAGTTTCTTCGCTCAGAGGATCACCGATCTTTAATGCTTGCACAGCAGCGCTAAAACGCGCCTCAAACGCTTCTGCGACACTTTCTTCAATGATGAACCGTTTGGCTGCCATACAGACCTGTCCGGTGTTCTGGTAACGTCCAGTGACCGCTGAAGCTACTGCGGCATCCAGATCGGCATCTGCCAGAACAATAAAAGGATCTGCGCCGCCGAGTTCCAGCACGGTTTTTTTCAATACGGCACCGGCTTGTGCCGCAATAGCACCGCCCGCTCGCACACTTCCTGTCACCGCAACAGCAGCGATACGCGGATCCTTGATTGCGGCCGAAACGCCATCGTTATCCACGTTAATCACGGTGAAGCCACCTTTTGGCAGATCGGTCGCATCAAACAGTTCTGTCATCAGATTGGCTGCACCCATTACGCTTGGCGCGTGTTTGAGCACATACGTGTTGCCTGCCAGCAACATGCTGACTGCACCGCGCAGCACCTGCCAGTAAGGAAAGTTCCACGGCATTACCGCAAGAATCACGCCTAATGGACGAAACGATTGCCAGGCTTGCTGATTTTCTACCAGCGTAGGCTTATCAGCCAGCATCGCTGGGCCCTGTTCTGCATACCAGTCACAGAGATTTGCACATTTAAGGACTTCAGCACGAGCCTGTGCAATGGGTTTACCCATCTCAAGGGTTGCCATGGTAGCGAGTTGATCCTGACGCTGGCGGATCTGTTCTGCTAACTGGCGTAACACGATGACGCGCTGAGCCATGCTGGTGGCTCGCCATTGTGCAAAAGCATCCGCGCTGGTCTGCAACGCAGCTTCGAGTTCAGCGGCATTCTGCAATGGATAGGATGCGATGATTTCGCCAGTGGTAGGGTTACGTGAAATAACGTTGTCAGTCATAAGATGCCTTCGTCATGAGTTGTAGGGGATGAATATGAGTTTCACCTTACGCTCGGTGAAGATTGATGAAAAATGAATAATAATGAGGAAGTTGTTCTCTTCTGATGAAAGAAGCGGATCTTCTTCACAGAGAATTAATGTTTTTCGCCATTGGTGGGAGCAATCTTACTGACCTGCATTTTCTGACAGTTTTTGATGTTAGAAGCTGATTCTTCATAGGGTTATGCAGTTATACAGTGAATAGATCTTAAAGAAAGATCATAGAGAGATCTTAAAGAGATCCTAAGAGATCCCCGATCGCTGCAAGCCGCACCCCACAAGGCCTGAGAAGGTGATCGCGTTCACTATAATCAGAAAAACGTTCACTACAATCAGCATAATATTCACTATAGACTGTAGAATGTTCACTATAAACAGTGTTAATGTTCACTGTAATCAGAAATCGATCCTTTTCATCCACAGAATGAAGATCTCAGGCTATGGCAGATAAAGAGAGTGAAAACAAAGCGTTACTAGAACCTTTTCTGTCGGTGACAAAAAACAGCGGTGAGGTTATCCAGCTTCATCCTAATAAAAATAACACCGTACAACCGGTCGCGTTGATGCGCCTGGGTCTGTTCGTTCCGACACTAAAGTCTACTGCGCGTGGGAAATCGGGCGCGATGGCTTCAACGGACGCCACCAAAGAGCTCAAGAACCTTTCGTTAGTTAAAGCGGAAGGCTATGAAAAGATTACCATTACTGGCGCAAGGCTGGACATGGATAATGATTTCAAAACCTGGGCTGGCATCATTCAGTCTTTTTCGCGTTATCCCTCAAAGGGCGACACCGTGACGCTGCCGTTTATTGATTTCGTGAAAATGTGCGGGATCCCTTCGGCAAACTCATCAGCGGCCTTACGTAAGCGTTTAGATGCCTCTTTACGACGCATCGCAACCAATACGTTGTCCTTTGAAGGTAATGGCAAAGCGTATCATACCCACCTTGTGCAGTCGGCGTATTACGATCGTGAAAAGGATCTGGTGCGCATTCAGGCCGATCCCAAACTGTTTGAGCTGTATAACTTTGACCATAAAGTCTTGCTGCAGCTGCGTGCTATTTCACGGCTCAAACGTAAGGAATCGGCTCAGGCGTTATATACCTACCTGGAAAGCTTGCCAACCAATCCTGCACCGATATCGCTGGCGCGTCTGCGCATGCGTTTAAACTTAGGCTCTAAGACGACCACGCAAAACCACGTGGTTCGACGCGCGATGGAGCAGCTTAAGGAGATTGGTTACCTCGACTATTCAGAGGTGAAGCGTGGACGTTCTGTGTTCTTCATTATCCATAGCAGAACGCCGAAGCTGGACGGTATCAGCAATCTGGAGAGCATTGATTCCCTTGATGATATTGAGTTTGAAGACTGATTTTTCACGTTCACTGTAATCAGCACCCTTCCCTTGAGTGTGTCACTTAATCGCCAAAAGTGACACACTTCTTCTCCGCACTGTTCACTGTAATCAGCATCCCTTCATTCATTCACTGTAATCAGTAACGTTCACTGTAAACAGTATTGAGCGACACGTTAGTCTTACATCCTCCTGCAGAGTTATCAGATTCGACGAATCATTGGGTTTAATTGTGATAGTGAGTACTTACTAGGTGGGTTTTCAACACTCGATCGCCCTCTTTTGCAGCGGGTTTGCTGATTACAGTGAACATCAGCCATAGCGTATTTGGTTGCTGATTACAGTGAATGGTGGTGATGTAGTGAAAACAGATTATAGTGAATGATTAAATTTAACTGTTTGAATATTCTAGGTAATATTTAATTGTTGGCATTCATTCACTGTAATCAGCTTATTGTCTGTACAAATAAACAGTAAAAGTGACAGGGTTGGTCACCTTCACTGATTACAGTGAATTTTTCCCTTTATTGCAGATTGCAGTGAACGTTATGCCAGTGCGGTCGGGAATGGATTTAAGGCCTCAATCGTGCGCGTCACGCTGTCACTGATTACAGTGAATGCTCTGCAGCCCTTCCCTCTTCCGAAACATTTTTATACCTGACCGTTGTGGCCACAGAAGATCGCTTTACTGATTACAGTGAACGTAAATAACTTTGCCAGCGAGGAGCAATTACTGATTACAGTGAATGTTACAACCAGGGATTTGGGAGGTAGGAAAAAACGGTCTTCACCTGTTTTGCTGATTACAGTGAACGTTGGAGTTCAAAGACAAACATTCCGTTTCTGGTTGATCCGGCAATGGGTGCATGTAATAGCCACCGGTTAAAACGGACACTTCACCAGTAAGAGCAGCTAAAATGCTCTTCTCTCTTCTCTCTTCTCTCTTCTCTCTTCTCTCTTCTCTTTAATAGGTCATTTGCCATCGGTCATACCCCACCAGGCATGCCTCTTCAGTCGTTCATTCTCTGGCCATTGCTTATCTTCAATATCGCCAGTAGAGCATGGTGTACCGGTCAGGACCCGCCAGTTATAGCTTACCCGCTATCGCGTACTTGCAATGCTCAACGCTGAGCATCTACCCGTTTTCACTCACGTACAGGCAGTCATTAGCCACCGATGATTTAGCTTCACTCACTCACTCACTCACTCACTCACTCACTCACTCACTCACTCACTCACTCACTCACTCACTCACTCACTCACTCACTCACTCACTCACTCACTCACTCACTCACTCATAACAAACCCGCATTCGCGAACCACGAATCACAACTGAAAACGCAAATTGGGTTACTGATTACAGTGAATGTTGACAGCCATTTTAGCCCGTATTTACATCCCTGACTCCTGACTCCTGACTCCTGACTCCTGACTCCTGACTCCTGACTCCTGACTCCTGACTCCTTTACTGATTACAGTGAACGTTCTCACTTACGCCCTACCCTTTCCGCCGATTATGGCGAATCCATTTAAGACAAAACTGCTGATTATAGTGAACGCTAAGCTGAGAGAACGATTTGGAGTTGCCCCCGCTAAAACGGACACGGTTAATTTATAGCCAGCAGCGAACTTCTGTATTCCCTTGGTGACTGCATTTTCAGCCCTTTATGGGGATGCCAGTTATTGTA